>CABUQZ010000005.1 GCA_902493795.1 uncultured Clostridium sp. | reverse complement strand
TAAAAATGATATTCTATATAAAAAACACTTCAAAAAGGGAGTGATTAGGAAAAATATAGAAAATCGTTGAAATATAAAGAAAAAGTAGGTAGATGTTGTAGAAACTCTACACACTACCATAAGACTTCAGAAGGCATTTATGATGAAAAAATATTGTTATCTTTTATTAATGAATATTTAGAATCTTTACCACCATTAAATAGAAAAATATTTGTTAGAAGATATTGGTTTGCTAGTTCAATTAAAGATATTTCTAAACAATATGATATGAACGAAAATAATGTTAAATCTATCTTGTTTAGAGTTAGGTTAGGTTTAAAAGAATATTTGGAAAAGGAAGGATATAATTTATGAAAAATAAAATGTTATTTGAATCTATGGGAAATATTGATGATAAGTTTATAAGTGAGATAGTAAATGAAAAGAAAGAATATAATGGAACCTTTTATTTAAAAAGATTTATTGTTGCAGCCTTCATTTTATGTGTAACTATTTTAACTTCTTATACAGCGTATGCTATGAAAATTGAAAGAGAGTATAATGCTGCAGTTTTCTACTTAAAGTCTTTAGGAATAGAAGTAGAAGATTTAAGTAGTTATTCTAAAAGAGAAATAATAAGTGTATATGATGCCTATAAAAAAGGAGAGAATAGTGAAGTTTTAGATAAAATATTAGATAATAAGGAAGATAAACCAAAAAAAGATTTAACTAATGTGACAAGAGAGGATGTAGAAAAATTACAACCTAATATGACTTATAAAGATGTAATTAATATATTGGGAGAAACAGAAGATGTTGGTTCTGGAATTTATATATTAGAATATAAAGTTGATGATAAGTATATTTTATCTATACCATTTACTTCAATTGAGTCAGAACTTGGTGTATATGGAAAAGATTTATTAAAAGGATTACAACCTATTGAGTAAGTGTTTTTATTTTATTTTGTAATTTATAGAACAAGTTATTTTATGATTTGTTCTTTTTTGTTATAATTGAAATATAAAAAAACAGCCATATTTTATTTAGATAGAGAGTATTATGCTGTTAAATTTTTTTTAATGTTATATTTATCCTTAATTTATTAAATTATAGAATTGATGGGCTAAAATGAATTTATGATATAAAAAAAAAGAATTGTGGTGAATTTATGGATTTTATTGAAGAGGTATTATGTGTGTCATCAAGAAGTAATAAGAGAGATTTATTTTCTTCAGTGTTAGCTTTGATTTTTTTCTTTAGTTTTAATATTTTTTCTATTATTTTTTTTAGTTCATCGGAATATTTTATCTTTATATTTTTCTTAGGAATTGTTATTTCTCCAATTATTGGATTTATACTTGGATTTAAGTTATTTAGAATTTTCTTTAGAGAAAATAAAACTGTTAAATTTAAAAATAGCAAACTTTATAAAAAATTAAAAAAGAGTGGGGATTTACTTTTGTTTGTTAATGATATAAATAAAGAAATTAATTTACCAAATACGATAAAGTATTCTTCTAATTTTATGGGAGTAGGTTTATTAGTTACTAATTCTTGGTTTGTCTATATTGATGCTTTATATCCTTTTACAGTGAAAACAGATGATATATTAAAAATCAGTGAGGAAATATCAATGCGTGATTCAACTTCATTTTTGTGTTTAGAACTTAAAAATAAAAAATATTTAAGACTTGAGAAACTTTGTTATGATGATATTGAAACTGAAATAAAGGAAAAGTATCCAAATATAGAAATTGGTGTTGGAATTATAGAGGAAGAGTAGTAATGGAATAAGATAAGAAAATAAGTTAAAAATGAATGCTTATTTTTCGTGTTGATAATAGGAGGAAAAACTATGAATATATATTTAACATCATATGGACTTGATATTAGATATAAAGATTATATGAACAGCTATGATGATATTATAAGTATTTTAAAAAATAAATAAGTTGCAATAATACCTATTGTTCCACATTACGATAATCTTCCTAGAAATTTATTAGAAAAAATTCCTAAAAATGTTTTGAAGATAAATGATAAAGATAGATTATTTAAGTTAGAAGTATCAAGATAGTAAAAAATGAGATGTTTGGTAGTTTTTTAGTATATTAACTGATTATAACTATTTAAAAATGTTGGGTGTCAAAGTGGACAATCATAATTATCTCTCTAATAATTCCTAGATGCAGAATTTTTGGCATTAAGTTAATTAATTCTGCTTTTTTTGACCAAAACACTGCTTTTTTTGACATATACCTAGATGCTTAGTATATATTTACATATAATTAATTTTGCTAGTGACTATGAAATTTTTTGTGAATCTATATATGTATGGTAAGATGATTATATGGTTTTATTATGTTTTTCTTAGAATTTAAAGATTGTTTTAAATTTTGATTGTAAGAATGATGAAGTAGGAGATATTATGAAAATTTGTATATGTGATGATGAACTTAATATATTAGATTATATTAAAAATATTTTAATGAATGTAAAAGATCAATCTATCATTATCTCTTTTTCTAATGTAGATGAATTACAAAATGAGATAAAGGAAAATGATATTGATATTCTTTTTATGAATATAAAGATAAATGATATTAATGGAATTGATTTTATAAATCAAAATAAAAAGTATCTAAAAAATACTAAATTAATATATATAACTGGATATGACGAATATATTGAAGACACTTTTGTTACAGATCCTATTTATGTACTTAGAAAACCATTAAATGAAGACAAAATAGTAAATGCTTATAAGAAAGCTATTGATAAAATAAAATCAGAAGATGTTTATATCCTTTTTAAAACAGCTAAAGAAACAATAAGAATGAAATTAAACGATATATTATATATTGAGAGCAAAGGAAGAATAATAGATATACATACAATTAATGGTGTGAAATCAATTTATTATAAATTATCAGATATTGAAAAAGAAGGTAGTAATCAACTAGAACGCATTCATAAAAGTTTTTTAGTTAATTTAAATAAAATAAAGATTTATAAATATAATAAATTATTATTAGAAAAAGATTTATAAATATAATAAATTATTATTAGAAAATGAAGTAGAACTTATGATTTCTAGAACTTATCAAAAGAGTTGTAAGGCGAAAATACTTAGTTTTATGGAGGAAAATTGTGAGTAATCAATTATTAATATTTATCATTGCTCTTGCACAAAATATAACAATTATAATTTATGTTAATGCTGTTTTTGATTATAAATACAATCGTAAACTGACTAATATTTTTTTATTTATCTTTTTGATGCTTTTATTTTTAGTAACAACGCCAATCATTAATATAAAACCTCTTAAGTTATTTTTTATTACAACATTTCAAATTATTGCTTATAAATTTATTTCTACTAATACATGGTGGGAAGCAGTAAAGAAGGCCTTAATCCTTATTGCTCTTGATATGCTAGTAGAGTTAATGGCAGTAGGAATTTATTCTTTTATATCTTATGCAAATAATTCAAGATTAGATATAGATAATGCATCGAACTTTGATACTTTACGTGTTTTGTCTAGTTGTTTTTCTCTTACTTATTTTATGAGTGCAATCTTAGTTTATATTTTGCATTACAAAAAAGTTCTTTGGAGCATTAAAAGAAGATTATTAACTGTACTTATACTTATTTTATTTGCTGTTACTTTTATTCACTGTGTAATTTATTCTTACAATGTTACTTCTTTTTCATCAATAACTTTATGGTTTGTATGTATAAGTACTCTTGTTTTTACCATTTTGCCACCTTTAATATATGGTTTGCTTTTAGAAGTAGAAAAATATTCTAGAAAAGAACAGGAATTAGAGTTTTTAAAACAAAAAGAAATTATGCAGATGGATTATTATAAGATGATGCAAGTAAAAGAAGAAGAGATAAGAAAAATAAATCATGATATTAAAAACAATTTACAAGTTATATGTAGTTTAAAAAGTGAAGAAGATAAATTAAAACTAATAGAAAAAATTGATGCTAATTTAAAAAAACATGAGTTAGTAAAATATTCTAAAAACAATATTTTTAATATTATTTTAAATATGAAGGTTAATGAGGCAAAGTTAAAAGGAATAGATATTGAAATTATTTTAAAACATAGTATAGATTTTATGGATGATTTAGATATTAGTGATTTGTGTTCAAATATTTTAGATAATGCTATAGAAAACGCTAGCTGTAGTAATTTCCCAAAAATTGAATTTAGAATCTATAAAAAAATGAATTACATAATAATTAAATGTAGTAATTCTTTTGATGGTGTTATTTTGACTGATGATGGGAAAAAGATTAAATCTAAGAAAGATAATCGACATGGATATGGATTAAAAATTATAGATTCTATAGTAAAAAAATATCATGGAGAGAAAAAAATATCATATCAAGATAATTTATTTACTATTACAATTATGTTATTAGAAGAAGATTAGTTCTTCTTTTTTTGTTATTGTTTTGTTTAATTATCCAAATTGTATTTTAAAATTAGTATAATTTTGAACTGATTATATGTGATTTATAAAATTTTTTAGTATAATTAATATAAATAGATTTATAAAGGAATGAATATATGATTGAATTTAAAAAAATAAGTGATTTTCCAAAGAAAACGTTATATAATCAACTGGTTGATGCCTATTCTTTTGATAGTAATTGTCAAAAATATTGGGATAATATGTGGAAAGAGTATGATGATTTTTTCTATTCTAATTTAGATTCTATAGCTGACAAATGTGGTTTTGTTACTGTTTTTGATGGTGTTCCAATTGGTCATATATCTTGGGATCCTAGAAATAGACCTAATTATGTAATAATAGGACATAATTGTATTTTGTCTAGTTTTAAAGGAAAAGGATATGGAAAAATTCAATTACAAGAAGCAATTAGAAGAATTAGACAGTATGATGTAAAAAAAATAATAGTCACAACTAATGAAATAACTTTTTCTGCTCAAAAAAATTATGAATCTGTTGGATTTATAAAGGTAAATGAAAGAGTGAATAGAGAAACTCCATTTGCAGGTAATTATATTGACTATGAAATGTTATTAGAATAAAAGTGAAAAATATTTGAAGGAAGTTTTGATTATTTTTAAAGTGTTATTTAATGAATAATTTATTAGACTAGAGGTAATATTATGGAAGTTAAAGGATATAAAACGTTTAATGATGGCTTAATTAATAGATATGGTAAAAAATTTGAATTAGGAAAAATATATTCAGTAGATGGTGAGGTATCTTTTGGAAATGATGGTAATGGTTTCCATTTTTGTAAAAATATTGAAGATACATTTAGGTATTTTAATGCTAAAGATGAGAAAGTAGTAGTTGCTGAAGTAACAGGCTTTTCTAGTATCGTAACTTCTAATGATGAATATAATGGTTATTATGATATGTATAGTGCTAAGTCAATTAGAATAGATAGAATAATAAATAGAAAAGAATTAATTAATATGTTTTTAACCAAAATTACTTCTGAATCTCGTGTTATAAGATTTATTCAACTTTATCGTCTAACCAATGATGAAATACAGCTTTTTAAGCTATGGTATGCTTCATCACCAAGAATAATTGATGCTATTTTATACTATCAAGAAAATCAAAAAGATGTTTATGAAAAGAAGTATTTGAAGCATTAAAGAATACTATTAAATTAATAAAAAAATTTAACAAAAATGTTTTGAAATTTATAGTAAATATGTTACAATAAAACCCGAAATATTTTTATTTTAAGTTTATGCTAGTTGTGATTGGGTGGTAATGATATGAAGAAGTTAATTAAAAATATTAATTTAGAAATGATAAAGCAAAAGTTAGTTTTTTTTGCTTTTGTTTTGTTATTTTTTATTGCTATAGTTAGTCCTTTATCTATAAATGAAGTTGGGCGAATTGAAGTAGAGACATATAAATATTATAGTAATAAAGTCGAAGATGTTACATATTTATCTGATATAAATTATTTAGTTAGCCAATCCTATACAAGATGGGATAAGATAAGATATGATGAAGTAAGTAATGGTAGCAAGATAACTGTTAAAGTAGAAAATAATACTTTTACTTTTGATAAAGGTATTTTGGCTCATGCAACCTCTCAAGTAACTTATGATATAAGTAATTTAAATTATACATATTTTACTGCTTTTATTGGGCTTAATACTACAGCTTCTTCTGGTAGTAATGGAGTTAAATTTTCTATTTGGACTTCAAAAGATGGACAAAACTGGGAAGAAAAAATTTCTAACAAATTAAAAATGCCTGGAGAAAATGCTGATTTTGTTCAAGTTGACATTAGTGATGCGAATTATTTAAGATTAATTGCTAATGATAATGGTGCAAATGGTAGTGACCATGCTGTTTATGCTGATGCAAAGCTTTGTAATGAAGTAAATGAAACGTCGTCTTTTTTATCAGTTGAAGAATATAATAATATAATTAAAACAAAATATCCTAATCAATACGATATTACAGGAGAGTTTGAATTTACTTTATTAAAAAGAGAACTTATTAAAAATGTTGGACAATTTACATTAAATTCTTTCTATAATGCTAGTGATATCAATAAAGAAACTATTGATTGGTTAATGAACAATCAAGATATTTTAAGATATTATATTTTAGGTGGTAAGCCAGATGGAGGAAGTTATTATAATTCTTTAACTGAGTTATCTAGGCTTTATAGTAAGTATAAAAATGATTTTAATGACAAAACTCCAACTAATAATAAATGGTATCCTAATTTGACTAAGGGTGAAGTATATAAGAAAATGGCTATTTCACTTTCTTTAACACATTCTACTGCAGTTGGATACTGGGCACAAATAAATCATCCAAGTAATCGTTCTGATTCATTAGTTCGTTATGCAATTTATAAAGATTTGTATGATAGAGGTAAATTTGTAGTATCATCAAGACAAGATCATACTCCGTGGTTTGAAGCATTAAGTATTGAAGAAATGCGTTATATAATGAACAATATCACAGATGATGAAGAGTTATTATGGTTAAACGAGTATACTCAAAAAAGAATTGATGCTCATCCAAATCAAGAAGAAAAATACTTACAACCACATACTTATATTGCTTATGTATGGCCTGATTTTAATAATCCTATATTCCATGATCCAGAAAGAAAAGATTATTGGGATGAAAAATTTGAAGGAATTTTTTCAAAATATGGTGTAACTTATAGTACAGAAAATGACAAGGTATATAAAGCTTGGATGTCTATGAGAAATGAATTTGGAACCGGAGCAGTATGTGGAGGCATTTCTAAACTTGGTGCTCACATTCGTGCTGCACATGGAACTCCTGCTTCAGTTATAAGTCAACCGGGGCATGCTGCTATAATTTATTATCGTAAAGATGAAAATGGAAATGGTTATTGGACTATAGATAATGATGTTAGTGGTTGGGCTCAATCTGGTAAAACAGAAAGATTATCTATTAGAATGCCTCTTGGTTGGGGAAATGATTCTTATGTAGATGGATGGGCTGCAACATATATAGTTCTTGCTCAAGAAGCAATGAATGATTGGGATAATTACGAAAAGTCAGAAAAACTAATAATGCTTGCAGATGTATATAATGATAAGGCATCAACAAAAGAAGAAATCTTAAAAAAATCTTTAAATGCTCAGTCAATTAATATTGATGCATGGTGGGAATTAATTAAACTTTATAAAAGTGATAGTTCTAAAACAGAAGAAGATTATTATAAATTAGCTGTAAAAATGGGAGAAGACTTATTACCATTTCCGTTACCTTTATATAATTTGTATAGTCAAATAAAAGGAAATTTTACAAGTACAGAGTATGAATTTAAATTTTCTTTATTACAATCTAAAGTATTAAATGAAGAGAAAAACTATACTGCGACAGATAGAGTTTTACAACCATATATTACAAGAGTGGTTGGTACTTATCTATTAGGACTTACTGATACATCTTTAGCAACATTCTCATTTGATGGTGAAAATGCTGGCAAAATTATTTTATCGAGTCGTTTTGATGGTAATGGTATTCGCTGGGATTATAGCTTAGATGGTAAAAAAACTTGGAAAGAAGTTAGTTTTACAGCAGAAGAAGCACATAGTTTCCAACTTTCTATGGACGAGATTAATAAAATAACAGTAGAAAATGATATTTATGTTCATATAGTAGGATTAAATTATAATGAAGAAAACTTATTTAAAATAGATATTACTAATGGAACATTGCCAAAAACTCATAATAATAGAGACTTTTTATATGGTAACGATTTAGAAAATAGCGTTATTGGTGCTGATTCTACTATGGAATGGCGTTATAGTGAAAAAGATGTATGGACTTCTTATGCTAGTAGTTTTCCAGATTTAACTGGAAATAAAACAGTACAAGTTAGAGTTTCAGCTACTGGAACAAAGGTAGCTAGTGATTATGTAGTATTTACTTTTACTGAAGATAATCAACCAGATACAGCTAAATATATTCCAGTTAAACATTTGACTATTGATAGTTTTTCTACTCAATCTAAAGATTCAGGAAGACCATTCTATGCTCCTAATGCGATTGATGGTAATATGAATACATTATGGCATACAGATTTTGCAAAAGATGTAAGAAATGATAAAGTTAAACCATTTATTGTAATAAGATTAGACGAACCTAAAAATATATCTTCTTTAGAATTTGCTCAAATAAAATATAAAAATGGTGATCCAGATGCTATAAAAGATGTATTTATCTATGTAAGCTCTGATGGTGAAGACTGGATAGAAGCTGGAAGAGTTGAAAATTGCACTCAAGAAAACAAACTAAGAAGAATAGATTTTGAGCAAAGTGTATATGGACAATATGTTAAAGTTGAAATGTCTACATATAGTATGTTTTCATCACTTGCCATGGTTAACTTATTTGAAGATACTACTGTTACAACTGTTGGAACTTTCTCATTTGATGGAACTAATGAGAAAAAAATAGAATTAATAGATGAGTATAAAGGTAGTTCTTGGGAATATAGCGTTGATGGTGGTGTAAATTGGGTAGAGGCAACAGGAAACGAAAAAGAATTATCTTCTATTGAACTTGAAAAAATAAATGAAAAAGATAATATAAAAATTCGCATTACAAAAGATAATAATACTATTGAGTCATATATCGATATTGGTAAACAAAGTGTTCCTGTAATGCCAAATGACTTATATTTAAATGATTTAGAAAATAGATTAATTGGTGTATTAGATGTAAATAAGCTTGAATGGAAAATTGATGATGGAAAATGGAATCATTATGGAGAAATAGAACCAGTTGTTACAGGAACTCGAAAATTATATATTAGAAATAGAGCAACTGGAAATAGAGTAGCAAGTGATGCTTTGGAATATCAATTTACAGAAGATAATCAACCAGATACAGCAAAATATATTCCAATAAAACATTTATCAATTTATGATTTCTCATCAGAAACAGTAAGAACAGGTAATCAAGAACAAGCTTATAAAGCAATTGATGGAAGTATTTATACAAAATGGCATTCAAGTCGTACAGCAGTAAATGACGAGAAATACATTTCTATAAAACTCGATGAACCAAGATATATTTCTAAAATTCAATACAATAAAGAAGATAAATATGTATGGGGTGTTCCAAAAGATGGAATTGTCTATACAAGTATGGATGGAGAAAACTGGGAAGAAGTATTAGTATTTAAAGATTTATATAATCCAGCAAATAAAAATGCATTGTTAGCTGATGTCAATCAAAAAGATATTGTGTTAAATGAATCGGTTTTAGCACAATATGTAAGAATTAAAGTTACAAAGTCATGTGACTATGTAAATGGTGCTGCTAATGGTGTTCCTTACAATTATTTCTTCTCAAGTACTATGTTAAATTTATTTGAAGATACAACTAAGAATACTAATGTAGCTCCAACTGCAGAAGTAAAATATAGTACAACAGAACCAACAAACCAAGATGTTCTAGTAACATTAGTAAACCCAAGTGAAGAGATAACTATTACAAATAATGATGGTAAAGGTACGTATACATTTACTAAAAATGGAACGTTTACATTTGAATTTGTCGATAAAGATGGTAATAAAGGAACAGTTGAGGCTGTAGTAAACTGGATAGACAAAGAAGAAATAAAAGCTGATATAGCGTACAATATAAATACAAAAACAAATCAAGAAGTAACAGCAACTATTGCCTTTAATAAGGAAAATGTCACTGTAAAAGGTGGTAATACTCATACATTTACTGAAAATGGTACATATACATTTGAATATGTTGATATGGTTGGAAATAAAGGTACATCTTTAGCAAAAGTAGATTGGATAGATAAAAAAGTTCCTGTTGCTACAATTAGCTATAGTACAACCTCTCCAACAAATCAGGATGTTATAGCAACAATTAGCTTTGATGAGGAAAATGTAAGTGTAACTAATGGTACTACTTATACATTTACTAATAATGGAAGTTATGTATTTGAGTTTGTCGATGAAGCTGGAAACAAGGGTACATCTTTAGCAAAAGTTGATTGGATTGATAGGACAATACCACGAGCAACAATTTCTTATAATATAACAAAACCTACTAATCAAGATGTAATAGCAACAGTAACCTTTGATAAAGAAAATGTTACTGTAAAAGGTGGTACTACTTATACATTTACTGAAAATGGTACATATACATTTGAGTTTGTTGGCCCTGCAGGTAATAAGGGTTCAGTAACAGCTAAAGTAGATTGGATCGATAAAAAAGTTCCGGTTGCAACTATAACTTATAGCCCTGAACATCATACAAATCAAAATGTTGTTGCTACTATAACATTTGATAAAGAAAATGTTACTGTTACTGGAGGAAACACTCATACATTTACTGAAAATGGTACATATACATTTGAGTTTGTTGGGCCATCTGGAAATTGTGGAACAGCAGTAGCTAAAGTAGATTGGATAGATCGTACACTTCCAAAGGCAACAATAAAATATAGTAAAAATGAATTAACTAATCAGGATGTAGTAGCAACTATTACGTTTGATAAAGAAAATGTTAAAGTTACTGGAGGAAACACTCATACATTTACTGAAAATGGTGAATACGAATTTGAATTTGTAGGTCCAGCTGGAAACCAAGGAACTGCAATTGCTAAAGTAGATTGGATTGATAAAAAAGCTCCAATAGCAACTGTTACATATAGTAATATTCATAGAACAAATAAAGATGTAGTAGCAACAGTAACATTTGATGAAGAAAATGTTAAAGTTACTGGAGGAAAAACTCACACATTTACTGAAAACGGGGAATATATATTTGATTTTGTTGATGCTGCAGGTAATAAAGGAGTAGCAGTTGCAATAGTTAGCTGGATAGATAAAAGTGCTCCTCTTGCAAAAGTAGTGTATAGTACAACAGAACCAACAAATAAAGAAGTTTTTGCAACAATTTCCTTTGATGAAAAAGTATCATTCTTAACAGAAGATATTTATGGAGAAGAATTATCAAATAATACATATAGATTTACTCTTCTTAATAATATTGATTCAGTAGTTGAGTATGTTGATACTCTTGGTAATAAAGGAACATTTAAACTTAAGGTTGATTGGATTGATAAGGAAGCTCCAACAGCTAAAATTAAATATAGTAAAACATCAGTTACAACTTTAAATGTTACAGCAACATTAATAGATCCTAGCGAAGAGATAACTATTATAAATAACGATGGTAAAGATACTTATACATTTACTGAAAATGGAGAGTTTACTTTTGAATTTGTCGATAAGGTTGGAAATAAAGGAACTCTTAAGGCTATAGTAAATAATATCGATAAAACTGCTGCAACTGCAAGACTGGAATATGATATAACAAATCCAACAAATAAGGATGTAACAGTAACATTAGTTTCAGATTCTTTTATAGAAATAACTAATAATGATGGGAAAAATACTTATACATTTACTGAAAATGGAGAGTTTACATTTGAGTTTATTGATGTAGATGGAAATAAAAGAACTGCTAAAGCTGTAGTAAGTAATATTGATAAAAAGGCTCCAACAGCTACTATAATATCTGATATTATTACTCCAACAAATCAAGATGTTATAGTAACTTTGGTAAATCCAAGTGAAGAAATAACTATCACAAATAATGATGGTAAGAATACCTATACATTCACTGAAAATGGCGAATTTACTTTTGAATATGTTGATAAAGCAGGTAATAAAGGTTCATCTTTAGTAAAAGTTAATAATATTGATAAAGTAAATCCAACTGCTAGTGTTGTATATAGTGAAACAGAATTTACTAATAAAGATGTTATAGTAACACTAGTAGATGCTAGTGAAGAAATTACTATTACAAACAATGATGGAAAAAATACTTATACATTTACTGAAAATGGAACATTTACATTTGAATTTACTGATAAAGTAGGTAATAAAGGATCTGTAGTTGCTGTAGTAAGAAATATAAATAAAAAGGCTCCAACTGCTAAAATTGAATATAGTACAATTGACCCTACAAACCAAGATGTTGTAGTAAAACTAGTAGATGCAAGTCATGATATAACGATTACAAATAACGATGGTAAAGATACTTATACATTCACTGAAAATGGTGAATTTACATTTGAATTCATAGATAATTATGGAAATAAAGGATCAATAGTAGCTGTAGTTGCTAATATTGATAAAGTAGCTCCAACTGTTGAAGTTAAGTATAGTACAACTGATGAGACAACAGAGTCTGTAACAGTCACAATAACACCAAGCGAAGAAGTAACAATTACCAATAATGATGGAAAGACAACATACGTATTTAAAGAAAATGGTGAGTTTACTTTTGAATATGTTGATAAATCAGGAAACAAAGGAAGTAAAATAGTAAAAGTTGACTGGATTAAAGAAAAAACTGATATGCCAGTTGAAGAACCAATTAAGAAAGTTGAATATAGTAATTCTAAGTTGACAAATCAAGATGTAACAATAACAATAATGTTAGCTGAAGGAATAACTATAACAAATAATAATGGTTTAAATACTTATACATTTACTGATAATGGAACATTTATCTTTGAATATATCGATAGCAATGGAAATACTGGTAAGAAGGAAGTAAAAGTTGATTGGATTGATAAGGTTGCTCCAACAGCTAAAGTGTCATATAGTACAACTAAAGTAACAACAAAGCCAGTAACAGTAACAATAACACCGAGTGAAAAAGTAACAATTACCAATAACGATGGAAAGACAACATACGTATTTACAGAAAATGGTGAATTTACATTTGAATTTATTGATGAAGCTGGAAATAAAGGAAGTACAACAGTAAAAGTTAGTACAATAAAGAATACTGAACCTATAATTACACCAGATATTCCTAATAATGAACCTGTTATACCAGTTGGTGATGCGACAGTTGATAATCGTGATGATGATTCAAACAAAGAAGATGTAAGTAAACCTGATGAAGATAATAAAAAAACACCAGATGAATCTTTAGATAAGAATGATGATAAAGAAGTTCAAGAAAAATTACCTCAAGATAACAATGAAAAAATAAATATAAAATGTATTATAACAATATCAATTATTTTTATAATATTACTCTTTATTCTTTATCTATTATGGAAAAAGAAATCTGATGATGAAGATGAAACAAATAATATAGAGAAAACGAAATAGTTTTCTCCTTTTTTTATGTATTAATGTTTATCTTATAAAACACATTATTATATTTTGTTTAAGATTAAATTGACAAACGAACAGGTGTTTGATATGATGATTTTAGTAGTGTTTTTTAGAAGATTTAGTTAGATACGTTCTAGTAGTTTTAAAAGGAAAGATGGATATTTTAACATATTAAGAAATAAAAAATGCAATTTCGAAAATGAAAGATACAATTTCTTATAAAAAAAGGAGCAACTGATCCAGATTATTGTGTCTTAAAATTTACTGCTTTAAGTGAAAGATATTACTGTGATTTGAAAACGGAGAGTTTTGATATTGTGTAATTATTAAATATAATTTAAAATAATATATTAATTGACTTATGGTGAAGGAAGCAATTTTTTATCAAATACTAATATAGATAATGGATAAGGAGAAAAAATGGATAAAGAAATTAAAACTGATTATAGATATGAAACTAAAAATGAAGCAAGAGATTTTCATAAACAAAGAAGAGCATTTATTATTTTGAATGGTGCATTATAGTTTTTACCAGAAGGTAGTGCAATGTCACATTTTGAGTATTGCCAATCTAAAGGATTAGATAAAAGTGCTTTTAATGAAATTACAAGGGGATATTATTTAAATGAAAAATTAGGTTTTTATAAAGATAATTTTATATTTGATGATGATTTGATTAATGAAGCTTTAAAATATGTAGAAGAGATTGCTTCCATTGTATCATCAAATGAATTTGAAATATACTTTGGGCAATTACCTGAGCAAGGTTTTGCATTAGATTATTATTATGGAAAATACTTTGATGGAACAATTATAAGAAGTGATATAAAAAGAAGATAATAATAGATTATATTTAAAATTTAAAATTCTATAATTAACTAGATACGTGATAATATGTGAAACTTTTTACATACTTTTATTAAATAATTATTTTTTAAAATAGTTATTGTGCTGTTTTTAGGGTGGGTGATATAAATGCAAGTGAATTTATACGATGAATATCTTAATTTATTATCTCAAGGAAATATTCCATCTTTTCTAATAAAATATTTAACAGTTCCAACTTTAGTTAGGTTAAGGAATATTTGTTATTTTTGTGGAATGGATTATGCTTCAAAAAATGTATATGATTTTAAAGAAAAAATCTCAAGATATGATCATTCTTTAACTGTCGCGTTGTTAACATGGAAGTTTACGAAAGATAAAAAAGCAACTTTGGCAGGCTTGTTTCATGATATTGCAACTCCTTGTTTTTCACATGTAATAGATTATATGAATAAGGATTATAAAAATCAGGAAAGTACAGAAGAATATACAGATATAATTATAAAAAATGATAAAAAACTACAAATGTATTTAAAAGAAGATAATATATTAACTGAAGATATAGTTAATTTTAAAAAATACACTATTGTTGATAATAATAGACCAAAACTTTGCACAGATAGACTAGATGGCATAATATTAACTGGTATTGCATGGACAAAATCTATTATTAAAAAGGACATAGTTGAAATAGTAAATGACTTAGAAGTTTATAAAAATGAACATCAAGAAAGTGAACTTGGATTCAAAACAAAAAATATTGCTTTGAAAGCATTAGATGCAAGCAATGAAATAGATAGGTTTTGTCATACTAATGAAGATAATTATATGATGGAGTTACTTGCAGAAATTACGAAAAAAGCAATTGATAATCAGATATTTAAATATGATGAATTATTTTATCTAGATGAGCCTACATTATTAGATAAGATAAGAGATAGTAAGATAGATGAACTGGTGAATTTGTTAAATAAATTTGAAACTATATCAATTTCAGATATTCCAGTAATTGTTTTAAATGATGTAAAAGTTAGAGATTTAAACCCTTTAGTTAATGGAATTCGATTAAATGATTTATCATAAATGATGAAAGAAATATATAAAAATATTCTAAAAATATCACATTAGCTTGTTTGTGATAAATAATTATGCATGTAAAAAGATATAAATCAGATTTTGATTTATTATTATAAGAAATAGATAATGATTGAGGTGAAAGTTATATGAGTATTATATCTAGCGCAAGTGGCACATCTTGTTGGAGAGGATTAGATTATTACAAAAGAAAGCAAATCAAAAATATAAAGAAAATTAGTGATATAGAATATTCGAGTACTGTTTGTGGTTCGAAAGAATATGATATTTATCTTAATTTAAAAAATCCTAGGAAATCAACTTGTAATTGTCCATTAGCAAATGGAAAAAGGATAATATGTAAACATATTGTTGCTACATATTTTAGTGTTGTACCAAATAGCGCTAAAGAATTTGAAAATGAACAAAATAGATTACAAGAAGAATATGAAGAATATCAAGAAAACGAATATAAAAATGTTATTAATGCAATTAATAAAATGTCAAAAAAGCAATTAGTTGAAGAGCTTATATATATTTTTGATTATGCTCCTGAGTGGGTATATAATGATTTTGTAAAAAGAAATGATATAGAAGGATAGAAAATTAAAAATTAGGAATTGATTATAAATGAAAAAAATGAAACCTTGCCTAAAATCGATATCAACTGGTTGATATCGATTTATAGTAACTTTCTTGAAGGACCTTATAAATAAAGGGATTGCAAAGCTTTGAAGCTTGCATGTTTTTGATAAAAAATACTGAAAAATGAGTAAAAAACGATAAAATTAGTTAATTTTTAATAAAAAAGGCGAGGAACTAGTTAACTGATATCGCTGGTGACACTAATAAAAAAAGAAAGAGGTGAATATATGCCTAATAAGATAATTGAAGTTCAAAATATTAGAATAGGTGTAACTAGTGTAAATGAAAAAGATTATATTTGTATTTCTGACTTTGGTAAATATAAAGAAGGGAAATCAAAATCTGATGATGTTATACGAAACTGGTTAAGAAATAGAATAACTCTCGAATTTTTAGGAACATGGGAATCTATTTATAATCCTGATTTTAATTCCGTCGAATTCGACGGGTTTAGAAAAAATGCTGGTCTTCATACATTTACATTAAGTGTTACTGAATGGTGTGAAAAAACTAATGCAATTGGCATATATTCAAAACGGGGAAAATATGGTGGAACATATGCTCATAAAGATATAGCATTTGAGTTTGCTTCTGCAATAAGTCCAGTATTTAAATTATACTTGATAAAGGAATTTGAAAGATTAAAAGAACTTGAAAATCAAAATAGAGAATGGGATGTAAAAAGAATACTTACAAAGAATAACTATTTAATTCATACTGATGCTATTAAAAATTATATACTTCCTGATAACGATTTTTATAAAGATAGACGGTGGCTAAAATATGCTGAAGAAGCTGATATTCTTAATGTAATCCTTTTTTCTACTACTGCTAAAAAATGGAGAGAACTAAATCCTGATTTAGCTAAAAATTCAAATGTACGAGATTATGCCTCCATAAATGAATTAACTGTTTTATCTAATTTAGAATCTCATAATGCAGAGTTAATTAAAGAAGGAAAGTCAAACGAAGAAAAAGGTTTCCAAAAAACGAGTATTAACTGGGGTATCGGGATTTAAAGAAAACCATTAACAATGCTTTATAAATAAAGGAATTGAGCAAATAAAGTTTTTACACATTTGAGTAAAATAGTGAAAAAGAGGTGAAAAAATGAATGAGTTAGAAGAAAAAAATAATTTGTTAATTTATAAAAATAAAGATGGTAATATTATTGTTGATGCAATATATAAGGATGAGACTTTATGGTTATCGCAAAAAGGCATGTCAAAAGTATTTGAAGTTGGCGTTCCAGCAATCTCTAAGCACTTAAAAAACATATTTGAAGAAAAGGAATTAAATAAAGATTCAGTTGTTTCCAAAATGGAAATAACTGCAGATGATGGTAAAAACTATAATACGGAAGTTTATAATTTAGATGCTATTATTGCAGTTGGTTATAGAATCAATTCAAAAAAAGCTACAGAATTCAGAATATGGGCAACAAAAATATTAAAAGAATATATGACAAAAGGATTTGCTTTAAATGATGAAAGATTTATTAAAGGTAATAAGTACGATATGAAATACTTTGACGAATTACTTGAAAGGATAAAAACAATTAGAGTGAGTGAAAGAATGTCTTATCAAAAAATAACAGACTTATTTATTGCAACATCAACTGATTACAATCCTAAATCAGAGGAAGCATATACATTTTTTAAAATTGTTCAAAACAAACTCCATTATGCCATATCAGGACATACCGCTGCAGAATTAATATATAATCGAGCAAATAGCGAAAAGGAACACATGGGACTTATGAACTGGAAAAACAGCCCGGATGGACTAATATATAAGTATGATGTATCTATTGCCAAAAATTATTTAAACGAAGAAGAACTAAATAAGTTAAATGATTTAACAAATATGTTTTTAGTCTTTGCAGAAGATGAAGCAAAAGAAAGACATATTATGACGATGCAAGATTGGATTAATGTAACTGATGATTTATTAAAGTTTAGAAGAAAAAATATATTAAAAAATAGTGGAAATATTTCACATAAAGAGGCAGTAGAAAAAGCAGAAAAGGAGTACGAAAAGTTTAGAGTAGTGCAAGATCAAAAATATATATCTACAATGGATGAGTTTTATAATAAATACTTGAAAGAAAGTGATGGTAGTGATGATGAATAAAGATTTATTTACTGATGAAGAAAAACAAATAAAAGAAGTTATAATAGCTTCAAGAAAACTAGAAGAATATTTGTGGGGCGAGTATAATGGTCAGTGGAATATTGAAGAATGGCGAAGGATGTTTAGAAAACGTATTCAAAAAATTGATGATATAGATGTAAATAATCCTTATGCCATAATAGAAATGAGAAAAAGAGTTATGCAAAATGCTGCATTAAGTATTGCGTTGATGAAAATTTTAGATACCGAAGGTATTCCAACAAACAAATGTGATATTCCTTCTAATCTTCCACAATATGCTACTAACAACAAAATGGAAGGAGTACAAAATAATGAATGATAAAGAAAAGTTAACTAAAGTTGGAATTAACTGGTATCCTGGCCATATGGCTAAGGCTAAAAGAGAACTTAAAGAAAATATCGATTTAATTGATGTGGTGTACGAAGTAATTGATGCTCGTATGCCTATTAGTTCTAAGGTTATTGATACTGATGATTTATTTAAAAATAAACCTAAAATTTTAGTAGTTACAAAATATGATATGTGTGATAAAAAAGTTACAGATGAGGTTTTGAAAAAATATAAAGATTGTGAAATTATAAAATGTAATCTTTTACAAGACAACATTAAAACTTTAATTGACAAAACAAAGGTAATTTCAAAAAATATTAATGATCTACGAGCTAAGAAAGGTCTTAAACCAAGAAAAGTAAGAGTAGTTGTAGTTGGAGCTCCTAATGTTGGAAAGTCAACATTAATTAATAAGCTAGTTGGAAGAAAAGCAGTTCAAACTGGTAACAATCCTGGAGTTACTAAAAGTCTTGGGTGGATTAGAATTAATAATGATATTGAACTATTAGATTCTCCTGGTATTCTTCTTCCTAAACTTGAAGATCAAAATGTAGCTTATACATTGGCAGCATTTTCTTCGATTAAAGAAGAAATCGTTGATGTAGAACATTTAGCATATTTTATTATTGATAAACTTATAAAATTATATGAAAATAATTTGAAAGATAGATATAAATTAGATATAATTAATAAGGATAGTATATTTGAAGATATTTCTAAATCTCGAGGACTTCTTAGCAAGGGTGGAGTTTGTGATTTAGAAAAGGTTTATACTACTGTTATCAGGGATTTTAAAGAGGGGCGTATTGGAAATATTACTTTAGATAGATAGTGGGAGATATTTTTATGAAAAAGAAAAATGATGCAGTAGATGAAAATAAAGACTCTTTAGTATCTCAAGAAAAAGATGATATTGAGTCTCTTTTACAAGAGGATAACGTAGTCGTTCCGGTTAAAAAAAAGAGGCGTAAAGCTCGTAAAAAGAAAATTAATCTTTATGATGATAAACCAATAAAGAAAAGAAAAATGAAAAAGAGTGTTAAAATTATTTTAATTATAATTATTCTTTTATTAGTTACTTTAATTGGATATTTTGTATTTGATTATTTTTGGAAAGAAGCTAATGGTGATTCTAAGTATCTTAATATTACTTTAAATGGTGATAAGAGTGTTGAGGTTTTATTTGGTAGTGAGTATACTGATTTAGGTTCTAAAGCGAAATATAAAGATATTGATCTAACTAGTAGTATTTCTGTTTCTAATGATGTTGATTTATCAAAAGTTGGGACATATCATTACACTTATAAAGTCAAATATAAAAGTTTGAAAAAAGAAATTATTAGAGAAGTTAAAGTTATTGACAATGTAAAACCTACGCTTAAATTAAATGGACAAAATGAAGTACTTCATATTGTAAATAAGGAATATAAAGATTTAGGTGTTACTGCTAAAGATAATTATGATGGGGATTTAACTAGTAAAGTAGAAGTTGATAAGACTAGTCTTGATACTACTAAGGTTGGAGATTATGTTGTAACTTATAAAGTTAAAGATTCTAGCGGAAACGAAAACTCTATTACTAGAAAAGTTAAAGTAGTTAATAAAAGTGATACTGCAGATAAAATTGCTATTTTAAATTATCATTTCTTTTATGATATTAATAATAATAATTGTCATGAGTCAATATGCTTAAGAACTGATAGATTTAGACAACAACTTCAATATTTAAAAGATAATAACTTTCATACTTTAACAATTCACGAGTTTGTACAATGGATGTACGGTGAAATTGAAATACCTAAGAAATCTGTATTAATTACAATAGACGATGGAGGAAAGGGTACTAGTAAAACTAGTGGAAATTACCTTATTCCTTTACTTGAAGAATATAAGATGCATGGGACATTATTCTTAATTTCTGCTTGGTGGAATCCAATTGAATATAAATCTGATTACTTGGATGTTCAGTCTCATGGTTATGATATTCACTATGAATCTCGTTCTTGGTGCCAATATAGATCAAAGGGAAATTGTATTCCTTATGATGATTTAGTTAAAGATTTAAAAAAATCTATTGAAGTTGTCAAGGATGATACATCATTTTGTTTTCCATTTTATGAATACACTGATTCATCTATTAAGGCAGTTAAAGAGTCTGGATTTAAAGTCGCTTTTATTGGAGGGTATAGGAAAGCATCAAGAGACGATGATAAATACAAAGTTCCAAGATATCCAATTTATGATTCAACATCAATACAACAATTTAAAAATATGGTTAATCCTTAAACCATATTTTTTTATAAAAATCTTTTTTTAATCTTTAAATAAAAACTTATATTTGGTATAATTTTATTATAGGAGTGATATGATGAATAAAGATAAGATTACCTCAAATGATGTGCTTGATGCATTATCAATGAGAGTTAATGATGTTTTAAGGCCTGGAAGAAAAGATAACAAAAAGAATAATCCATATTTTTGGATTTTTAAAGTTATTTTTTTAGTTATTTATATACTTTTGTTTACATGGCTATTTGATGCGATAAGAGATCTTGGAGTTGCACTTATTTATACCTTTAGTGATTCTTTACGTAGTATTTTGTCTTATATTTGGGTGTTTGTAATTGGATTTATGAAGAATTTGTTTGTTCTTTCAGTATTGTATGAAAGTTTAAAGAGTTTTATAGGAAGTTCTTATTACAAAATCCTCTATGAGAATGACAAAGCTATGCTTTGCAAAAAAGAGAAAGTATTTAAAGGAATTGATTTATTTATAAAAATACTTGCAGGTATCCTTTTGACTATTGTTGCTTGTGTTTCTGCAATTTCAATGTTTACACTTGTTTATTTAATTATAATGTTTATTAATGGAGTGTATATTATAAGTCCAATACTTATTGTACTTTCAATATTTGCTATTTGTTATTTCACATTTAAACTTATTCAAAATAAATTCTTTAATTCAAAGATAATTATTACTAAGAATCACTTTGTTTTAACAATTTGTGTTCTAATTGTTGGAATCCTTGCTTTTTCTTATGAGACTAGTTCTTTTGAATATAAGAATGGATTACCAAATGATTTTCAAATGGTACATAAATCTCAAGTGTTTAAGATAAATAAAAATCAAAATATTATACTAAAAAATAATTCTAAACTTGATAATTTGAAAGTAATTACTGATAATAACCTTAAAGGTGAAATTAGAGTAGAATTTGACTACTATAGGACTGCAGATGTTAGATATGTATATCAGTTTAATGATGAAAATGATTTAAAATTATATTTTACAAGTAGTTTAAATTTCGAAGCAGATGATTGTCTTGAAGTAATTAAATTATTTGTTGATACATTTAACCAAAAAACAATATATAATTATAATTTATTTAAGTATCCAAATATTTATGTTTATGTAAATAGTGAAAATTTGAATCAGATAAGCATAAAAAAATAGGTAGTTTAATTATGAAAATAGATATAGATAATAGAGCTTATGAAAAAGAACTAAATGAAAAGGGAATTATTTATATTGCTGGTGTTGATGAAGTAGGACGAGGTCCTTTGGTTGGGCCTGTTGTTACTTCTTGTGTTGTTCTTCCTAAAGATTATTATATTGAAGGACTTACAGACTCGAAAAAACTTTCAAAGAAAAAAAGAGAATATTTTTATGATATTATTATGAAAGATGCTTTAGCAGTAGGAATAGGTATTAAAAGTGAAAAAGTAATTGATGAAGTTAATATTTATGAAGCTACTAAACTTGCTATGATAGAAGCTATTGATAATTGTAAGAAAAAATGTAAAATAGAGCACGTTTTAATTGATGCTATGAAACTTGATATAGATATACCAACTACTTCTATAATCAAAGGTGACTATAAGAGTATAACAATTAGCGCTGCTAGTGTTATTGCTAAAGTAACAAGAGATAGAATGCTTGAAGAATTAGATAAAAAGTATCCAATGTATGACTTTAAAAACAACGCTGGATACGGAACAAAAAAACATATTGAAGCAATAAAAGAGTATGGGATAATAGAAGAACATCGTAAAACTTTTAAACCAGTATGTTTTTACTTAGATAAAATTAACAAAGGAGAGATAAAATGAAATGTATTAGATGTGGATTTCCACTAAGCCCAGGTTTAAGTTTTTGTCCTAATTGTAGACAAATTGTTTTGCCTGAAAGTTATGATATGCCTGAATTTAATCAAGCATGTATTACTGGAATGTTTATGAATTTAGGATTAAATATTCAAAATTATATTTTATGTGAAGGTAGTACTGGTACATATGCCTATACTTCTTATGGAAAAGCAGTAAATGTTGATGGACAAGATATTATAATTAACTTTAATGAAATGGAATTAATATTATTTGCTTGTTCTAAACTAGAAAAAAAGAGAATAACTCATATCTTTAGAATTAGAAGAGAAGAAATAAAAAGATTAAAGGTTTCTGGGTTATTTTCTAAAACAATTACAATAGAAACAACTAGAAATACACTTAAATTTAAATTAAAAAAGAAAAACGATATGTTTCCAAATCAAAAAGTTAATGCTAAAACTTTAAAAAGTATGTATAATTTAAGTTAAGTTTTGCTTAACTTTTTTTAGTGAATTTCATTTAATAATGTTATTATATTTATAGAGGGAAAAATATGACTGTTAATGTATTAGTTGAATTATCAAATAGAAATATCGATAAATTATTTACTTATAAAGTAAAACCTAGTCAAGAAAAAGATATCAAAGTGGGTGTTAGAGTAAAAGTGCCTTTTGGTAAACAAAAACTTGAAGGTTTTATTATGGAAATAAATAACTCTTTACAAGATGATTTAAAAGAAATAGATGAAGTAGTTGATAGTGAAGTAATTTTAACAGATGAATTATTATCTCTTGGAAAATATATAAAAGATAAGACTTTGTGCACTTTAATTAGTGCATATCAAGCAATGCTTCCTAAAGCTTTAAAAGCAAAGAATAAGACTAAAATTAATAAATCTTTTATTAGACTTTTAGAACTAAATATTACAAAAGAAGAATTAGAAACAGTAAAATTAAATGATAGTCAAAAACTAATTTTAGATAATATAGCAAGGGGTAATAATAGAAAAGAAGAGCTTAATAAAATTTCTTCTTCATCTGTTAAAACACTTCTTTCTAAAAACATTTTGAAAGAAATCTTAGTTGAAAATTATCGTTTAAAAGATAGTGATGAATATAATTATCCTAAGTATCCTCTTAATAGCGAACAACAAATGGCTGTCGATACTATATTAAAGTCTGATGATTCTACATTTTTACTTTATGGTGTTACTGGAAGTGGTAAGACAGAAGTTTATATTGAACTTATCGAAAAAATGCTTTTACTTAATAAGAGTGCAATTGTGCTTGTTCCTGAAATTTCTCTTACTCCACAAATGGTTTTTAGATTTAAATCAAGGTTTAAAGATTATATTGCAATTCTTCATAGTAGACTTAGTGAAGGAGAAAAATATGATGAATATAGGAAAATTTCTAATGGTCTTGTTAAGATTGTTATTGGGGCACGAAGTGCTATTTTTGCACCATTAAAAAATATAGGAATCATAATTATCGATGAAGAACATACTAATACTTATAAACAGGAGTCTAATCCAAAATATAGCGCAATTGATGTTTCACTAGAAAGAGCAAGATATCATAATGCCAAAGTAGTTTTAGGAAGTGCTACTCCGTCACTTGAAAGTTATTCTCGAGCTATTGTTAAGAAATATCATTTAATTGAACTTAAGAAGCGAGCAAATAATAAACCTTTACCAGTTGTTAATATTATCGATATGAATAAAGAAAAGAGAGGAAGTTATTTTTCTTCGGCTTTAGTTCAAGCAATAAATGATAAGCTTAGTAAAAAAGAACAAATTATTCTTTTACTTAATAGAAGGGGGTATGCATCTTTTGTTACATGTTCTAATTGTGGTTATGTAAGTAAATGCCCTAATTGTGATGTTACTCTTACTTATCATAAGTCGAGTGATATGGAAAGATGTCATTATTGTGGATATGCTGTACCTCGTCATATTGAGTGTCCTAGTTGTCATGAGAAAGCTGTTAAAAATTTAGGCGTTGGTACTGAAAAAATTGAAGAAGAACTAAACAAGTTGTTTGATGCTAGAGTTATTCGAATGGACTTTGATACAACTAGTACAAAAGGAGCACATGAAAAAATAATAAATGCTTTTAGAAATCAAGAATATGATATTTTATTAGGTACTCAAATGATTGCTAAGGGACTTGATTTTCCTAATGTTACTTTAGTTGGCGTAATAAATGCTGATACTTCTTTAATGATACCTAGTTTTAGAAGTAGTGAATACACGTTCGAACTTTTGTCTCAAGTATCTGGTAGAAGTGGTAGAAGTGAAAAAGAAGGTATGGTAATAATTCAAACATTTAATAAAGATCATTATGCTATAAAACTTGCTAAGACACAAAACTATGAAATGTTTTTTAAAGAGGAAATGAATATTAGAAGAACATTAGGATATCCTCCATATTACTTTTTAGTGTCAATTAAAGTTATAAGTAAAAATTATGATTTAGTAAAAAAAGAAAGCAATGTTATTGCATATAAACTAAAAGACAACTTGAAAAATACAATAGTTCTTGGACCTTCTATTGGAAGTACATTTAAAGTTAATAATACTTATAGGTTTGGTATCACACTTAAATATAAAAAAGAAGACAACTTATATCCTTTTTTAACTAGATTGTTAGAGTATTACAAAAGTAATTCTAATATTAGTATTGACATTGATTTTAATCCTATCTCATGATACAATAACAAACATTGTGAGGTATATTTATGGTAGAAAATTTTGATGGAGCACCTCGTTACAGTTTAATTGCTGTTACAGATAAAAATGAAAGATATTGTTATGATAAACAAAAAAATAGGTTTGTAAAACTTGATATTAATGATACACCTTCAAAATCAACGCTTCCTGCGCTTGATTTTTTGACATCTAATTTTTCTAGTAGAGAAGAACTTGCTAGTACTTATGGGATAACAGATCCTATAGCATTAATGTACATTTCTTATCAGTTTAATGGAGAAAAGAAGATTGCACCAATATTTAATAATCCTGTTTGGGCACATATTGCAATTACTTATAATGGAAAAAAGATTAATTTTGTAGATAAAGAGAACTTAAAAGCTTTTGATGAGGTGTATCAAGAGATAATAAAAAAAGATTCAGAGTTTGCAGCAATGTTAATTAAGAGCAAAAAGAATAAAATAAATATTTCTCAAAAATCAATTAATATTATTGTTAGTTTAAGAGCTCATGAAAATGCAATTAGAGCCAAACGAGAATTAGGTTTTCCTGTTGGTTCTATTACTTCGTATAACTCAGTTTATGAGATTTATTCGTCAGATAAAGTAGGTTTTTATAAAGATTTAAAAAACTCAATATCAAAATATAGGGAGTTTAGATCTATATATATGAATTATTGTAAAATGTTTAAACCTCAAATGGAACAAGTTAGTGTTAATGAAGAAAAACCTAAAAGAAAAGTTATTGTTAATCCTCATCAAATGTCAATGTTTGAAAGTGGTAATTTAGAATGAAAAAGAAAAAAAGTACAGAGACTTGTTATTTGGTAAGAGAAAATGAGTTAGGTGGAAAACTAGAACACTTTGATTTTTCTTCGATGAAGTTTACTGAGTCAAAAGTAAAAAGTTCTAATTTTTCTACTATTGATGCAATGACTACTTTATTTGATGATGAAAGAGATTTTGAACTTTATCTTAATCCTTTAGAAGAAAATAATAATTCATATAGCTATAAAATAATGTATAGATATGACAAAAAGGATAATTATAAATTTTATAATGTTATATGGAATGATTATAAATTAAATGCTTTATCTAAAATTACTGAAGATAAAGTTGATTTTTCTTTACCTATTGTTTTTAGTATATTTGATGAGATGATTTCTGAAATAAAGAAGATAGGTAGTGGATTTGCTCTTTCTGTTGAATGTAGTAAATCTAATGACAAAAGACTTAGTGATTATAGTAAAAAGCTTATTGGAGCTTTAGCAAGTAATAGAGAAGCTTTAAAAACAGAAATGCTTATTGAATCTTTTTTAGATTATAAAGAAATGAGAGCATTATATTTAAATTATAAAGGTTATCAGAAACGCGATGAATCTTATAAACTTCAACTTAGAAAATTACTTGGTAAATGATTTCTTTTGCTTTTTAACTTGCTTTTACTTTTTAAAGTGTGTTATATTTTATGTATAGGGATAAGTTAGTAATAGCTTGTTTTTTTATCGGTTTTTTGAGTTAATTTTTGTAAAGCTCATTTTATTATTTTTTTAAATTAGTTATAATTATATTGGAGTTGATAATATGGCATATGATGAGAAGTCTATTAAGATATTAGAAGGATTAGAAGCAGTTAGAAAAAGACCTGGAATGTATATTGGTTCTACTGATAAAAAAGGACTACATCATTTAGTATGGGAAATTGTAGACAATTCGATAGATGAAGCTATAAATGGATTTGGGGACTATATTTGTATTACTATTCATACAGATGGTAGTATAAGTGTTGAAGATCATGGAAGAGGAGTCCCTACCGGAATTCATGAATCTGGTAAAAGTGCTACTGAAGTTATTTATACTGTTTTGCATGCTGGTGGAAAATTTGAAGAAGGTGGATACAAAGTATCTGGTGGTCTTCATGGTGTTGGTGCAAGTGTTGTTAACGCTTTGTCATCATGGATGGAAGTTACTATTAGACGTGATAAGAAAGAACATTATATTAAGTTTGTAGATGGTGGTAAAGTAGAGGTTCCTCTAAAAGTAATTGGAACTACAAATAAAACAGGTACAACAGTAAGATTTAAACCTGATCCAGAAATATTTCCTGTAACTAATTTTTCTTTTTCAACTATTTCTGAAAGAATGCAAGAATCTGCTTTCTTACTTAAAGCTTTAACAATAGAAGTAAAAGATGAAGAAAGTGGAAGAGTAAATAAATTTCATTATGAAAATGGATTAAGAGAGTTTGTCGAGTATTTAAATGAAGATAAAAATCCACTTCATAAAGTTATTTCATTTGAAGGATCAAAAGATAATATCGATGTTGATATTGCTATGCAGTATTCTGATGACTATCAAGAAAACATAATATCTTTTGTTAATAACGTTAAAACTCCAGATGGAGGATCTCATGAAGTTGGATTTAAGATTGCTTTAACAAGAGTATTTAACGATTATGCTAAAAATAATGATTATATAAAAGGAAAAGATAGTTCACTTGAAGGTAGCGATGTGCGTGAGGGGTTAACTGCTATTATAAGTCTTAGAATTCCTGAAAACTTATTGCAATTTGAAGGACAGACAAAAGGTAAACTAGGAACACCTGCTGCTAGAAATGTAGTTGAAGTAATAGTTAGTGAAAAGCTTCAGTATTTTCTTGAAGAAAATAAAAAAGTTGCTACTGATATTTTAGATAAATCATTAAAAAGTAAAGTAGCAAGAGAAGCTGCAAGAAAAGCAAGAGAAGAAGCAAGAAAAGGAAAAGCAAATAACAAAAAAGAAAGAGCTTTATCTGGAAAGCTTTCTCCTGCTCAATCAAAAAACAAAAATAAAAACGAATTATTCTTAGTAGAGGGTGATTCAGCTGGTGGTTCTGCAAAACAAGGAAGAGATAGAAAGTTTCAAGCAATACTTCCTTTACGTGGAAAAGTAATTAATACTGAAAAAGCTAGTTTAGATGATATATTTAAAAATGAAGAAATTAATACCATGATTTATACTATTGGAGCTGGGTATGGACCTAACTTTGAAATAGATGATTGTGAATATGATAAAGTAATTATAATGAGCGATGCTGATGAAGACGGAGGTCATATTCAGTGTCTTCTTATGACTTTTTTCTATCGTTATATGAGACCTTTAATTGAAGCAGGTAAACTTTATATTGCACTTCCTCCACTTTTTAAAATACAGTGTGGTAAGAATATAGATTATGCTTATACAATTGAAGAAATGCAGGAAAAGTCAAAGGGTAAAAAGTGTGAAATACAAAGATATAAAGGATTAGGTGAAATGAACGCTGATCAGCTTGCTGATACAACAATGAATCCTTTAACTAGAAAACTAATAAGAGTAAAGATTGATGATGCTTTACTTGCTGAAAAACGTGTAAGTGTTCTTATGGGTGATAATGTCGAGCCTAGAAAAGCTTGGATAGAAGAAAACGTTGTTTTTTCACTTGAAGATGATTATAAAATAAACTGATAGAAAGAAGAGTAGTGGTAGTATGGCATTATTAACTGATAAGAAAACTAGCAAAAAACTTGAAACTAGATTATCTGAGTTTACTGAATATGGGATGGCCCTATATTATCTTTTAGAAGAAGAAAGAACAAATATAAGAGATTTAGAAAGCATTTTCTTTTCTAAAGATGATGAAAAATCTAGTTTCATATATGGAAAAATAATGAAAAAGATAAAACCAAACGATTTAACTAAGTCATTTGAGCGTTATAGTTTATTTTATCCAAAAGATGATAAAGATGATAAAACATATAAAAAAGATTTAAATATAAAATATACTAAAAAAGTTATCGATATTGTAATAAGTAAAAGTGAAGATAATATCGATAAAACATATATAAATACATATGATTATTTATTAACTAATATTAATAAAAAGTAGGTGATAAAATGAAAGAGGCTTTGGAGTCAATATATGAATATTCTTTGGAAGAAATAATGGGACAAAGGTTTGGTAGTTATTCTAAATATATTATTCAAGACCGTGCTATTCCGGATGTTCGTGATGGATTGAAACCAGTTCAAAGAAGAATTATATACTCAATGTTTAAAGAGCATAATACTTACGATAAGCCTTATAGAAAAAGTGCTAAGACAGTTGGAGATGTTATAGGTAATTACCATCCTCATGGAGATACTTCTATTTATGAAGCGATGGTAAGAATGAGTCAAGATTGGAAACTTAGAAAACCTTATATCGATATGCATGGTAATAATGGGTCAATTGATGGGGATTCTCCAGCTGCTTACCGTTATACTGAAGCTCGTCTTTCGAAAATCAGTAATGAGTTAGTTAGAGATCTTGATAAAGATACAGTTATTTTTGCTCCTAACTTTGATGATACAGTTATGGAACCTACTGTTCTTCCTGCAAGGTACCCTAACTTACTTGTTAATGGATCTAATGGTATTTCAGCAGGATTTGCTACAAATATTCCACCTCATAATTTAGGTGAAGTAATTGATGCAACAATAAAAAGAATAGATTCTCCTAATTGTCAGCTTGAATCACTTCTTGAAATTGTTAAAGGGCCTGACTTTCCTACTGGAGGTATTGTAGAAGCAGGGGACGGAATAAGAAAAGCTTATGAAACTGGAAAAGGAAGAATATATATCAAGTGTAAAACTAGATTTGAAGAAGAAAAAAATAAAGTTTCTTTAATAATTGATGAGATCCCTTATGAAGTTAATAAAGCTTTATTAGTTAAAAAAATAGATGAAATTAGAATAGATAAGAAAATTGATGGAATAATCGAAGTAAGAGATGAATCTGACCGTGAAGGGCTAAGAGTTGCAATTGATTTAAAGAAAGATTGTAATAGAGAAGTTATTTTAAATTATTTACTTAAAAACACAGAAATGCAAATATCTTATAACTTCAATATGATTGCAATTGTAAATCGTGCTCCTAAATTACTAGGACTTCGCGAAATGCTTGATGCTTATATTGCCCATCAAAAAGAAGTCGTTTTAAGACGTACTAAGTTTGATTTAGATCATGCTAAGGCAAGACTTCATATAGTAGAAGGGTTAATTAGATGTCTATCAATACTTGATGAAGTTATCGCTACAATTAGAGCTAGTAAAAATAAACAAGATTCTAAAGATAATTTAGTCCTTAAATTTGCTTTCTCACCTGAACAAGCAGAAGCAATTATTACTTTACAACTTTATAGATTGTCTAACACTGATGTAGTCTTACTTGAAGAAGAGATGGAAAACTTGAAAAAGTTAGTACTTGAATATAATAAGATATTAGAAGATGAAAATGAACTTAAGAAAGTTATGAAAGAAGAGTTACGTGCTGTTAAAAAGGAATTCGCTGAACCTCGTAAAACTGAAATTAAAGATGAAATAACAGATATTAAGATTGATTCTAAAGAAATGATTGCAAAAGAAGATGTTGTTGTAACTCTTACTAATGATGGTTATATTAAAAGATCATCACTAAGAAGTTATCAATCATCAAATGGTGAAACACAACAATTAAAAGAAGGAGACTTCTTAATTGGAATGTTTGAACTTAATACTTTAGATACTGTTCTTGTATTTACAAATTTAGGAAATTATCTTTATATTCCAGTTTATGAAATTCCAACACTTGCTTGGAAAGATTTAGGAAAACATGTTAGTAACATTGTTAAACTTGAACAAGATGAACAAGTTGTTGCAATAATACCAGTAAAAGAATTTGATTCATCAAATATAGTTATTGCTACACAAGATGGAATGATAAAGAAAACAAAGTTATCTGATTTTAATACCCAAAGATATACAAAACCAATTTGCTGTATGAAATTAAAAGATAAAGATAAAGTTGTTTCAGTATTTAAGCTTACTAAGAAAGAAATATTTGTAGCTACAACAAATGCTTATGGTTTGTGGTTTGGTGAAGAAGAAATTCCAGTTGTTGGTCTTAAAACATCAGGAGTTAAATCAATTAATCTAAAAGGTGATAAAGTAGTATCAATATCTAATTTTGATTTAGAAACTTGTGAATATGTTTCTATTGTTACAGAAAAGGGTACTGCTAAAAGAGTTAAAATATCAGAGTTTGATAAATTAAGTCGTGCTAAACGAGGATTAATGCTTTTAAGGGAAGTTAAAACAAATCCTTATAAAGTATTAAAGGTATTTATTGTTCCTACTAAGCATATGCTTGGACTTAAGGCAAGTTCAATTAATTATGTTAAATTATCTGAACTTCCTATTGTAGATAGATATTCTACTGGATCAACAATTACTAAGGAAAAGCTTACAGATGCTTTTGTGGTAACTGAAATGGTTACAAAAAAAGATTTTGAACAAACAAATGATAATCAAAATTCAAATGGTGAAAATACTCCTTTAGGAAATTTTGAAGAACCTACATTATTTGAAGAAAAAGACGATGAGTCAAGAATAATTATTGAAAAAATTGTTGATGTTCCTGAAGTTAAAGTTGAAACTAAGACTAAAGAAGAAAAAAAGGCTAAAGAAAAGGTTTCTTTAAAAGAAATTGATGATAGGTTATTAACTATAGAAGACTTTCTAAATTCAGATTAGTCTTTTTTTCTTGACATTTTATAATTATTTGGTAAAATAGCAAATGTTCTAAAAGGGGTGATATTATGAACGAGAATTTTTCTGAAGATGAGATATTTCAAGATTTATTTTCTGCTAATGAATATTTTAGCTTTTCAAATCCATTTTATACTTCAATGTATGATAATGCGTTTTTATTTGATGATGATGTTGTGATATTAGTTCCACATAAAGAGAATGGTAAAGTTTTTCAAATTGTCGATATAAAGCGTAAAAACGGACTTTATGATCCATTTGAAGAAATATTTGTGGATGTTGATCAATTATCTATTAAATTCTACGGAAAAGTTGGTAGAGGTAATAGAAAATTACTTATATCTGCAATTTATGATAAAGATGAAGAAGTTTGGGATGTTAGAAGTCATATAAAGGATGTAGATACTCCATCAACTTTGAGTGATGCCTTAGATGAACTTTTATTACTAGGTAAAGAAGGATCAGAACAAAGAGATAGCTTCATATCTATCATTGATCTTTGTCAAAGTTATGCGAAGATTAATGATGAACAAAAAAATAAAAAATTAAAAATATAAAAAATTAAAAATATAAAACAATAATCACTCTAATGCATATTATTAATTAGGGTGATTTTTTTGTGAAAGAAGATTTTAAAAAATTTGTTAAAGCTAATCCTAAATTGATTACTTATGTTAAAGATAATAATGTATCATGGCAAAGTTTGTATGAAGTTTATGCTCTTTATGGAGAAGATCCTGATATTTGGGATAAGTATGTTACGAGTAAAAATGATAGTATTGAAGAATTAATAAAAATGGTTAAAAAGATTAACCTAGAAAGTGTTAAAAGTACAGTTGATGGGCTTTCAAAAGCAATTGATATTATTCAAGGGTTAACTAAAAATAGTCCTAATGAATCATTTGATCAGTATGTACCAAATAGTAAATTTGAGAACTTAGATGATTAACGAAATAATGTTTAGAATAAAACAGAACAATAATTTATATACTTATTTAAAATATCATTCTAATTGGTATTTACCTCTTTCAAGAAATATTACAAGTGTTAATAATATGGTTAATGATATGAAAAGGGAATATCGATTGACAAGTGGAGATAAAATAGAAGATTTAACTAAAAAACTGGAAATGGTTTCATCAATTTTGCAAGTATTATCTTAATTTCTGTTTTCTGTGATATAATACTTTTGGTGATTTTATGAAAAAGGTTGAACTTTTAAGTCCTGCTGGCAATATGGAATGTCTTGTTGCTGCAGTACAAAATGGAGCAGATGCAGTATATATAGGTGGTAAGAAATTTGGGGCAAGAAAGTTTGCTGCTAATTTTTCTTATGATGAAATGATTGAAGCTATCGAATATTCTCATTTATATGGTGTTAAAGTTTATGTAACAGTTAATACATTGTGTTATGAAGATGAACTTGATGAAGCTATTAAGTATATTGAATTTTTATACGATAATCATGTTGATGCTTTAATTATGCAGGATTTAGGACTTATTTCTCTTGCTAGAAAAATGTTTCCTAATTTAGAAATACATGCTTCAACACAAGCACATAATCATAATGACTCAGGGCTAACTTTTTTTAAAGATTTAGGAATTAAAAGAGTAGTGCTTGCAAGGGAAATGAGTTTAGATGATATAAAAAATCTTAAAACAGATATTGAAAAAGAAATATTTATTCATGGTGCTTTATGTGTTAGTTATTCTGGATGCTGTTTGTTTAGTGCAATGCATGGTGGAAGAAGTGGTAACCGTGGAGAGTGCGTAGGTTCTTGTAGACTTCCTTATGAGTTTTTAGAAAACGATAAAAAGGTAAAAACAGAAGGAAAATATTTACTAAGTACTAAATCTTTGTGTACACTTGATAAAATTGGAGAAATTATAGAATCAGGTGTCACTTCTTTAAAAATTGAAGGAAGAATGAAAAGTAAAGAATACGTTGGGTATATCACAAGAATATATAGAGAAAAAATAGATGAATACTATAAAAATAAGAAATTTGAAATAAGCGATGAAGAAATTAATAACATTAAAAAACTTTATAATCGTGAGTTAACTAATGGATATTTATTTAATAAGTATGGTAAGACTTTAATGAATATTAAAACTTCAAATCATATTGGTGTCCATCTTGGTAAGATAGTAAAAGTTGATAACAAAAAAATATATATTAAGTTAGATGCTTCCTTAAATCAAGAAGATGGTATTAGATTTGACAATAATGAAGGTATGATAGTAAATATGCTATACAATGAAAAAGGTTTACTTGTTAGTCATGTTGAAAAGGGAAACATTGCTGTTCTTGATAATAAAATTGGTCTTAAAAAAGGCTTAGAAGTTAGAAAGACAATCGATAAAAATCTTTGTGACTTTATTAATAAAACTGCAGAAAGAAAGGTTCCTATAGAGATAAATTGTAAAGCTTTTGCTGGAAAATTTCTTGAACTTTCTATAACTGATTATAAAGATACAGTTACATTGTGTGGTAGTGTTGTCGAACAAGCAAAAAGTGCTCCAACTTCTTATGAAAGAATAAAAACACAAATTGAAAAGCTTGGTAATACTCCTTTTATTAGTAATGATACTAATATTTTAATGGATGATAATGTTTTTGTACCAATTAAGGAATTAAATGAATTAAGAAGAGAGTTAACAGAAGAACTTACTCAAAAAAGAAAAAAAAGAGCAGTTTGTGAAAATGTTAAAAGAGATGGCTATAAAAAATCATTTATAAAAGAAAATAAATCAAAACTTTCTATTTCGATTCTTGTAAGAAATGAGGAACAATTAAAAGCTGCAATTTTAAATAAAGTAGATAAAATATATGTAACTGATTATAAGTTATACTTAAAATATAAAGATAATAATGTTTACTTTAGAACTAAAAGAGTTAGTGATGATGTTATAGCATTTAACAATGAAAACTTGTTAGCAACAGAGCTTGGTGCTATTTGTAAATACTCTAAAAATAATAATGTCGATAGTGATTACTTTTTAAATGTAGTTAATTCTTATACAATTGATAAATTAAAAGAATTAGGGGTAAAAAATGTTACCTTATCAGTTGAACTATCTTTCGAAAAAATAAAAGATTTTGCTTCTTTTGCTGATGTTACTTTGTTTGTCTATGGAAGAGTAGAATTAATGGTATCTAAGTATTGCCCTATCAATATGATTATTAATGATAATAATCTAAAGTGTTCTTTATGCGATCACAATAAGTATGCTTTTAAAGATTCAAATGACAATATTTATCCAATTGTAAACGAAAAACATCTAACACATATATTAGATTCAAAAAACGTAGATTTACTTGATTCTATTTCTTCTTATATCGAATGGGGGTTAACTTCATTTAGAATTGATTTATATGACGAAAAGGAAAAAGATATTGAAAACATTATAAATACAATAAGGAATTCATATGGACATAGAAATAATAAATAAATTAGATGAGATAACTTCTTTAATTAAAAATGATTCTAGTTTTATTAGAATGAAAGAACTAGAAAGAAAAATAGAAAATAATAAAGAACTTATTAGTAAAATAAATGAATTAAAAAATAAGAAGGAATACGATACAGATTATTTATCTTTAAAAAAAGAAATACTTGATAATAATGATTTTAAAGAATACAAAAGTTTAGAAAAAGAGTGGTATTTTACTATTCAATTAATTAATAAAGAGCTTAGCTCTCTCATAGAAAAGAGTTGATTGTTTTGAAAATAATAAGTGGTAAACACAAAGGGAAAGTTATAAAAGGTTATGATATTCTTGGCACAAGACCTACTATGGATAGAGTTAAAGAATCTTTGTTTGCTATGATTCAAGATTATGTTAGAGAGTCATTTGTTTTGGATTTGTTTTCTGGAACAGGTAACTTGGGAATTGAAGCTTTAAGTAATGGAGCAAAATTTTGTTATTTTAATGATTTAAACAAAAAGTGTACAACCCTAATTAGTAAAGTTCTTGAAGAAATTAAGGAAAAAGATAGTTCTAAAGTATTAAATATGGATTATAAGAAAGCTTTGCAGTATTTTAAGGAAAATAGTGTAAAGTTTGATTTAATTTTTCTTGATCCTCCATATAAAAAAAATATCTTGAATGAAGTTGTTAAATATATTTATGACAATGGATTACTTAATGAAAATGGACTTATTGTGTGTGAAGTTGATGATTTATATTTAGATATTGATTATTTAGAAAAAATAAAAGAAAAAAAATATGGTAATAAATATATCATAATATATAAAAATATCTTTGATAAATTATAGAATACATTGTATAATTGATAATAGGTGATAGTATGAAACTAAATAATAAGGGGTTTGCGTTTTCTACAATGTTATATGGTACTTTGGCATTAGTAACTGTTGTATTATATGCTATTTTAAGTATCCAAAAATCATCTATTGATTCTACATATTATTATGGAGAAGCAATACTTATGAAGCTAAATGAATGTGTTACTGCAGAAGTTGAACTTGAAAACTGTTATTCTTCATCAACTGGGTCTTGTGATAGTAAAAGAAGTGCATATGATAACTGTCTCGGAATAACAGATGTTTCTTCTTCAACTCCAGGAATTATCATTTCAGAAACTTTGAAATCAAAAGAAGGAACTGGAGGATTAATTAAAGATCCTTATGTAGATAAGAGATACATTTATGCTGGTGCAAGTGCTGATAACTATTTAGAATATTCTGGTAAAATTTGGAGAATTATTAGTGTTGAACCTGATGGTACTTTAAGATTGTTAGATAGCTCTGCTAATTTTAGTCTTTTATGGGATGAAGGATCTCAAGATATGTGGGGATCTTCAACGTTATATACTTATTTAAACAATGATTATTTATCAGGAATTGTTGACGTTTCTAAAGTTCAGAGTGGTATGTGGATACCTGTTATGGTTTATCCATCAGCAAGTGCTGGTTCTCTTTCTATTAATGAATATACATCTCTTGAGGAAAGTGAAACACAGTTATATGCCCAAGTTGGGTTACCATCAATTACAGATTATATGAAAGCCACTAATTCTACTAGTTGCAAAAATGGTATGCTTACTGCATCTGGCTGCACTAGTTGGTTATCAGCATATGCTGGATGGACTTATAATATTAATGCAGAACAAAGTACTGGCTATGCATATTACTTAGATTCTTCTGCTTCCTTAAAACAAGCGAAGACTAATACATCAAATAAAGTTTATCCAGTAATTATTTTAAATAGAAATAGTGTAATAAGTGGAGGTAATGGTACATTGGGAAATCCTTATGTGCTAAAATAAGATGGGATTTGTATATGGATTTTTAGGAGTAATATTTGGTGTAATAGTATTACTTGTAGTTATTTATATCTTTATAGTTATAAAACTTAGAAAGTTTGGTTTTAAAGGTGCATCTCTTGGGAGTTTAAAAAAAGAAATAGAGGAGCTTGAAGATGATGAACCAAAACAGGTTAGTGGTATGACACCTCTTTATTTAGAACAAATTCTAAAGGATTTTCCAGATTTTAATATAAATCAAATGTATCTTTTGGTTGAAAAGAGTATAAGAAGTATATTAAATGCCATAGAAAATAAAGATATAAGTATTTTAGAAGACAAAGATTTTAATTTAATAAATAAAAAATTAAAGTTACAATTGGAAGATTTGATAAATAGTGATATAATGTATTCGTATGATGATATAAAATTTCATAAACACGCTATAAAGGACTATAAATATAGTGGTGGTGTAGCTACTCTTACATTTACTAGTTCACTTGAATATTACTATGATAAAGTAGTAAATGGTGAGAAGAAAGATAGTGTTAAGAAAAAGAAGAAACAAGTTAGATATATTACTAAATTTGTATATATAGTTGATAGTGATTCTTATGAAAAAGATATCAATGTATATGGACTTAATTGTCCTAATTGTGGGGCAGTTATTAAGTCACTAAAAAATAAGACTTGTTCTTATTGCAAAACTGGTCTAAATATTCAAGTAGTAGATCTACTTAAATGTTGGAAGTTAATAGAATGTAAAGATAATTAGGAGGAAAATTATGGGATTAATTAAAGCTGCTATTGGAGCAGTAGGTGGAACATTAGGAGATCAATGGAAGGATCTCATTAGCTGTGAGGATATGGGTAATGATACCCTTATGGTTAAGAAGACTACTAAAAGTGGTCAAATATCAAAAGATAGTAGAATTATAGTAGCACCAGGACAAGTTGCTGTTATTTATGATTCTGGTTCTATTCTTGATGCTACAGCAGAAGAAGGAGCATATAATTTTGATCAATCAACTTCACCATCTTTCTTTGCTGGTCAATTTGGTGATGTATTTAAAGAAATGTGGACTCGTTTCACTTATGGTGGAACACCAAATAAAGAACAAGCAGTTTTTTATTTCAATATAAAAGAAATCAAAGATAATAAATTTGGAACAGGTACTCCAATTCCTTTTCAAGATTGGTCACATCCAATTCCAAACCAAATGACAGGTACTATGACTCCATTAAGAGTTCAAGTTAGATGTCATGGAAAATATACATTTAAAATTAGTGATCCTGCAGTATTTATGAGAAATCATGCTGGAACTGCTGATGTTGTTACTAAAGATGAATTAATTGAGCAAATGAGAAGTGAAGTTATTGCTTCATTCCAAAATGTATTAAATGAATTAGGAACTAGTGCTCATAAGATTCCAGTTTTAGAGTTACCAAGTAATACTGATGAAATTAAGAGCACAATGGATGAAAAAGTCTTTGATGCTCCAATTCGTGAGAGAGGAATTCAACTTGTTGGATTTGCTGTTGAATCAGTTAGTCTTGATGATGAATCTACTAAGAAGATTGATAACTATGAACTTTCTTCAAATTCATATATGCAACAAGGAACACTTGTTGGTGCTTATTCAAATGCAGTACAAGATGCCGCTAACAACCCTAATGGAGCAGCAACTGGTATCTATGGTGTTGGTATGATGAATATGGCAAGTGGTGGAATGGTTGGAGGAGCAGCTCAAGGAGCATTTGCAAATAAAGGTGTTAGTGCTACTACTGCTGTTGATCCATTCGCAAAAAATGAAGAAAAAGCTGAAGGTGTTGCTGCAGTAAGTCATGAAGAAAAGAAAGTAGAAGGAGTTCCTTGTCCTAAATGTGGAACAATGATTACTGGAAAATTCTGTTCTGAATGTGGTGAACCAAAACCGGCTCCTGTAGTTGAAGGACCAAAGAAATGTTCTAAGTGTGGAGCAGAAGTTACTGGAAAATTCTGTACTGAATGTGGTACAAAAGTTGAAGGTTAATTTTTATTAAAGTACTATAGAAATATAGTACTTTTTTTCTTTTGAAGAATATATAATTCTCTAAATTTTTTAAAATATTTTTCTTACTTTTTGTTTGTATATTTGTGTAAATATTAAAATTTAATTTTTTATATTTATTTATTTTTAGACATAATTATATTATTATAAATATAGAATAGATGGGTGATAATATAATGGATAATGACAATAAAGTGAAGGTAGAAAGTTTAGATGATACTCCTAAGGTGACACCACCTGTTGAGAATCATATTCCAAAGGTAACTTTACCTCCTAATGCGAATCATGTTCCTAAGGTAACATTACCTCCAAATGTAAAATATGTTCCAAAGGTAACTTTGCCTCAGAATGAAGAGCATGTTCCAAAGGTTGTTTTACCTCCAAATATGTCTAATGTTCCAAAGGTAACTTTGCCTCAGAATGAAGAGCATGTTCCAAAAGTTGTTTTACCAGAGAAAACAAAAGAACCTTCTAATCAAACGGATTCTCAGGATAGAAATATTGAAGTTGATGATTCAATAAAAAGTAAAGACACGACAGAAAATCCATCTGATAATAAAAAGAAGATTAATAATTCTGTTATAATTATTTCAGTTGCAGTTATTGCTGTAGTTGCTTTAGTATTTGCATATTCTAAAGGAATGATCTTTTCTAATAAGGAAAAAGAACCTGCTACCAGTGTTAAAGATGATAAGCCTAGTAAACCAGAAGTAAATAAAGTAGCTGTTGATGTTAATAGTGTAGAAGTTGTTAGCATGTTCAGCAAATTTAAAATAAGTAATAATTGTCTTTATAATCCTGATTTATTAAATAATGATAATTTGACTAGACTTAGATTAGCATATGAAAATATTGATGTTAAGGATTTTATTAATGTTCCTTGTTCAAATTCTAGTTGTAATATGAATCCTGAATATTGTGGAGAAAGTATGACACAAGAGATGCAGGTAGCTTTTGATAGTAATAATATTGATAAGTTTAGAGAAGCAGAAAGAAAAAACACTACAAAGGCAGTAACAGCAAGTGTACTGGAAGCTAAATATAAAGAACTTTTTGGTAGTGATAGTGTTGTTATTCATGAGTCATTTGGAATTGGTGGAAGTTTACCTCCTACATGTAGATTAATGAAATATGAAAGTGATACTGTAACGTATTACCTTTATAATAGTGGTGAATGTAGTAACATTTGCAGTCCTGATATTTTTGAAGAGATTAAAGAAGCATATAAAATTGACGAAAATTTGTTTATTGTTTCTACATATAACGGTGATCATACAAGATATGATCTTACTTATGAATTTAGAGTCGATCCAGAGACTCAAATGTTTGTATTTAAAAGCGTTACAAAGCATTAAAAAAAGGTTTTTTATAAAACCTTTTTTTATATTATCTTATTTTCAAGTATTCTTTCTGTATTTTTAAAGTTGTATTTTGCTATTTCTTTTAATTTTTCTTTTCCATAAGTTTCAACAACTTCTTTTCCTATTTCGTCAACTTCTTTTCCAGCACCTTTTACTAAGGGAATATGTATTTCATCACAGATTTTATCAAACTCTTTTAAAAATATATATCTACTTATTACTGATGCACAAGCAACTGCTGGATTTTTATCTTCTGCTTTCGTTATAAATGTTATTCCTTTTTGAATTTCTGGGTTACCATTTAAATATTCATAGTATCTAGCTTCACGTGCGAATTCATCTACTATAATATAGTCATATTCAAGGTTTTCTTCGTGTACCATTCTCCATAAAACCTTATTATGCATTATAGCTTTTATTTTGTTTATATTATAACTATTACTATATTTTGCATTATATTCTGTGTTATTCATAATTAAACTTTTATATTTAACTTTTTTAATAACTTCTTTAGCTATTTTTAATATTTTAGAATCATCTAGTTTTTTTGAATCTCTTATACCTAGACTTTCTACAAACGGAATATCTTCTTTATTTACATAGCAACTCGTTACGACGATAGGGCCAAAGTAATCTCCAGTTCCAACTTCGTCTGATCCGATAGATGAACATTCATAATATTTTTTTTCTTCTTTTTTAACTTTAACCTTATCAATCTTTGATGCTCCATCTATATCCATCCACATATTTGCATCTATATCTGCACTTGTTCCTTGAAACATAACTTTTCCTGATTCATATAAAGTTATTACTGTATCATTATCTTGTGCTTGAAATACAACATAGGGTATTACCTTATCACGTTTTTTATCTTCATAATATTTAATCATTTTTTCTTTTGTTTTCTCATTTACACGAAGTACTACACAATTATTACTATTATTTTTGGCCATAAAATCACCTCTAAATAAATTATAACATTTATTCTATACAATTAACTAAAAAAAATAAAGTAAAAAGTAAAAAAAATCTTGCAACGTTACTTTAAATGTGCTATTATTATTAGTGTTGATGGACCCTTAGCTCAGTTGGTTAGAGCATCCGGCTCATAACCGGGCGGTCATAGGTTCGAGTCCTATAGGGTCCACCACTAATATGCGGGTGTGGCGGAATTGGCAGACGCACTAGACTTAGGATCTAGCGCCTCACGGCTTGCAGGTTCAACTCCTGTCACCCGCACCATAGAAGAATTTGCTCGAACTTTCATAGTAAGAGCTTAACGATAAGAATCAATTCTAGAAATGGAATTGATTTTTTGTTTTCTAAAAGAATGTGAGGAGATTCTTTAATTGTTAATATTATTAAACAAGAAATTGAAATGGAAATAGCTTCAAAAAATAAAACCGAGTTTATTTGTAGCTTTTGTAATACTACACCAACAATTCATAATGGAAGTGTTAGAGCGATAGAACATACAAATATCTCTTATGTAGAGCCTCATAGAATTATCATAAAAGGAGTTACTTATTTAGCATTTAATTATGAACCGAATTTTTATATTGAAAAACTTAAGTAAATGTATTCCAATCAAAGATTTAGAAGAATATATTAAATCGTTAAATTAAAACAAATATAGAAAATCATTCCATTCTAATAATTTTTTATTGATTTTTTAAATCAAGAATTTTAAGAACTTACATAAAAAAATACACTTCCAAATGGAGGTGTACTCTAACTTTTTTTTATTACATCTTTTATTTATTCTGATCAGTGCAATTTGGTTTTATTGTTCTTACTTTTTAAATTTTCTTGTTTTTAATAATCTATTTTGATTTTCTCTTAGATTAGAAAGGAAACTTCTTGTTAAATCTTTATTTTCTTTTTGATTAATATGGTTTGTTTCAAATCCTTGAATTCTTGATGGATCATCAGCATCTAATAAAACAAGTTTTTCTTTTAATTGTGGTTCTTCTTCTGGAGTGAAAAGTTTTGTTCTAGCATTTGTATCATCGTAATAATTTGTTAGATTCTCATAGCAAATAATTTTATTTCTTTTTAAATCAACAAATTCAGAGTTTAATATATCATAAACTTCATCTCCAATTGTTGTTAATAAAACCATTCGTCTTATTCTTCCTAGACTATAAATTAGTCTCATAAAATCTGAAGCTCGATTCTTTAATTTTTCATTATCTTGATATTTTTTTGATATACTATCTATTTCTTCTTTTGAAACTCCTGTATAAGTAATATCACTTCCTGTGATTTTTTCATATTCTTCATTTGTTAGAATATCTTTTCTGTGTTCTATTATTGCTAAATTGAAATCTTCTATTTTCTTTGTTAATAGAATTTGATTTATATCTTCTTGGGAATAATTCATCCTAAAATCCTCCTTTATTATTACAATATCATATATTTTTTTGATGTCTATTTTTTATTTACGACAATTATGTAAGATTCTTTTTTTAAAAGGAATGTATTTATCTTAAAATCTTTTTAATTATTAATTGTTTTTCTTTAGTAGTCTTTTTTGAGCTTCCAAAGGGAAGAAACAATTACTTGTGTCGATCTCAAAATAAGAATTAACTAGACCTTCCACACCATTTTGATAATTCATTCTTCGTCTTTTATACCCAATAAAGCATTTAATTCTTCATCAGTGTGAATATCATAACATACACTAATTAGATTATCTAATAAGGAGACATCACCAATTAATAATAATTCTCTTAATTTTTTAATTTTTTCAAACATATCAGGATCTAATTCTTGCATCAGTCTTCCTTTTTGTAATAAATTCTCTTTAGAGTTTTCACTTTTGACTTTCGGGATAAATTCACTTCTAAAATTTAATTGATTATTGTCTTCCTCTTCATTTAAGAATACATGTAATTTATCTTTATTTTCTCCTGTTTCAGCGCCATTAAAAATTCCAGCATATCTTCTGTAAGGATAAGCATATTTTTTTTCATCATATTTTCCTTTTCTTATATCATGAAGAAGGAAACCATTTAAAGAATCATAAGGTCTTACATTTATTGTTTCGTAATTTTCTCCTGCAACAATTTCTAGTTTAAATAAACTTCCATCTCTTAGTATTTTCAAAATAATATTTCCTTTTCCAGGAACCTCACAATTTATTAAAGGATGACATAGACAAGATACCCCAAATTCGGTATCTATAGAACTTATTATAAGAAATTCACCTGATAATTTTATACCATTTTGTTCTTTTAATTTGAAATCAATTTTGCTAGACCATTCTCCAAATAAAGCATATGCAGCACTTTTACACTCTGGATCAATTATTTCTAACATTTTCGCTATATCAAAACTTGCATTTAACACACTATTGTTATAGTTTACTGACATTATAACTTTACCATTATTAAAATGCAATTCTCCAATTTCATTTAAAGCTTTATCAAATATTTTTATTTTTGAAAATTCATTTACTTCGTCAACGTTTTCTAAAGTAAGTCCAAAAGTGTTTAAAAATATTCTAGCGGCACAAATATTTTGTTCAAGTGTCAAATATGTTTTGTTCATTATAAAAACCTCCTTAATAATACCTAGTATTATAGCATTTCTATTTTTATCATTCAATTTTTTTAATTTATATATAAAAATAGATTAAAATGTATTATAATAAATACTTATCAAGGGAATAAAAGGGTGAAGTTTAGGAGGAAAAATATGATTTGTACAAGTAGTTATAATGATTGGCAGTCAGACAAGTACACTACCTATTCTGTTTCTGGAGATAGGGGAGATGATGCAAATTATCAAGGGAAATGTTACCCTCAGTTAGCACCTAAATTATCATTTTGGAAAACATGGCATGTTAATATTGGAAAAATAAGTGAAGAAGAAAATAATAGATATTATGTTCAAGAATATTGGAATCAAGTGTTATCAAAATTAGATCCTGAAAAAGTATATAGTGAACTTGATAATTCTGTATTACTATGTTATGAACCTAACACACAATTTTGTCATAGACATATTATTGCTGCATGGCTTGAGCTTTTGCTAGGTAAAAAAGTTCCAGAAGCTAAAGCAAATGATTTTCAAACAGAAGAAGTAGAAAGACCAAAATATATTAAACAGTATTTGAATGACGCTATGAGATTAAATAGAAATATGAGAGGTTTCGAATCATTAAGAGCATTATATATATTTGAAAAAGGAGAAAAATTAGAGGCTAAAGCTGATGAGCTAGAAGAAAAAACTGGAGAATGCTATGATCATTATAGACAGGAAGCTTGTTTTTTAAGATGTGATGCTGATAAGGTAGAAGAGGAATATAGACGAGTAAATAATCAAAGAAAATTAGCCAAAATAAAAAAGACAAATAATTAGAGAATAAGAGGTGGTTAACACTTATTATATTAGTGTACTATCTCTTTTTTGTTTGGTTACTAAAATAATAAGTTTAACTTTTTAATTTCATTCATTTTTGTACTATTTTTTATGATAATTATTTGTTATGACAAATATAAATGATATGTATTTTAATTATGTTATTTTTCTTAATATAATATAGATAGATAGAGGAGTAAGTATATAGTCATTTTATTACTTTGTGTGAATATATACGATTAAGTTTTAATTATGGGAAAAAGTATTTGTGAAATTTATCATGAAATGGAAGAAAGAGAAAATAACATAATGCTAGAAGGGTTAAAAAAACTTTATTTTGATAATGTGATTAATCCATATAGGAATAGTGATAAAATAATTGATATGCATACTCATACAGATTGTTCTGATGGTGAGTTATCTTGTGAAGAACTTATAAGACTTGCTATTGACAAAAGGATAGGTACACTTGCCATTACTGATCATGATACTATTTCAGGGGTTAAATCAATAGATAAAAATAGTGACTTAATTCTTGATAGTGGGATAGAAATTATTGATGGTATTGAATTATCTTCTAAAACAGATAAAGGTAGAATGCATATTCTAGGGTATGGTATTGATCTAACAAATGAAGCTTTAAATAATAAGATGGATGAATTAAAAGACAATAGTATTAATTCAGTTTTGTCTATTATGGAACAAATAAAAAGAGATTATGGTATTAGATTTTGTTATGATGATATAAGAGATCTTGTTAACGCTAACCATAATTTAGGACGCCCAGATTTAGCAAATAAGAATGAAAATGATTTTAATATTTTAAAAGAAACTCTATTAAAAGGTTATCTTAAAAATGATGAAAGCAAAATGATTGCATCTCCTGTTGATTTGGATGAAAAAATTGAGGAATTTTTAAAATGGTACAGTAAAAATATGATTAAATCTTCTTATTTTCGTGATGACTCTAAACATTATCAACAATTAGTTGAAGTTAGAAAAATACGTAATTTTATAGAGAAAATGGCAGCATGGTATGAGTTTAGATTTCCAGATGAGGAAGTTATTAGGTTATTTAATCACGACAATGCTGATGATGAAAATTATAATAATTTTTCTTCTAATATTTATTCTTTTGATTATAATAAATTTTTTGAATGTTTAAATTTTGATGAAAAGTCTTTTCTTGATGATTTTAAATATCCGAATTTATTTTATTTGGATCATGATAATTGTGCTCATTTGCACTTGAATAGTGATGGGATTGTTGAAAACTCAGAATATGTCTTTACTTATACTAATTTTAAAGTAAAAGATGAAGAACTAATTGGTATGCATATTAAAGATGTTGTCGAACTTTTTAAAGATAGAAAGGTTGATTCATCTTGTTCTTGTGAACTTAATAATTTAATAGATAGTATAGATAAAAAAACTTATTTTAAAAATGAAATTCTTAATTGTGTAATGTATAGACTAATTGAAAGCGGAAGAGTAGGAGCTCGCAGAGCATTTTTGTTTGCTGAAGACTTTGAAAGAGATATAGATATTCCTATGATGTATGGAATTGATATTTCAGACAAAGAGTTGAAATGTTTTATTGATGAATATCTTAAGGCTGGTGGTTCTAAAGATTTAATATGCTATGCTAATTATTTATCAATTATTTTCAAAAAAGAAATTGTTATGTTAACCTCTATAGATGATTTAATTAAAAATTTAAAAAGATATGATCCTAATTATAATCCTTTAGAAAATCATGAGCAAAAAATTAGTGATGTAAAAAAGTTGACATTACGTAATAATAGAAAAAAATAACTTTGATAATAGGAAATTATTGTTTTTCTTTTTTATCTTTTTAATCTTAATTTTTTTATTGACAAATGAGTATGTATTCAACTATCATTATATATGTAGGTTGAATATTTATTCAACTGATGACATAAATAATCAATGATAAGGAGGTATTTAATTGTCTAAGAATGAATTTATATGTGATTGTAATGTTATACATCAAGATATAGTAGATAAAATGGCAAAAGAAATGCTTGTTGATGATTTGTTTTATAAAATGGCTGATTTTTATAAGATATTAGGGGATACGACAAGAATGAAGATTTTATATGCTTTAGATAAATGTGAGATGTGCGTATGTGATATTGCAAATGTTCTAAGTATGAGTAAATCATCTATATCACATCAGTTAGGTACATTAAGAAGAAGTGGTATTGTAAGATGTAGGAAAAAAGGAAAAGAAGTTTACTATATGCTTGATGATGATCATGTTAAAGAAGTAATTGAAATTGGAATTCAACATATTGAACATAAGGAAAGGAATGAAGAAAATGACTAAAAATTTTAAAATAGAAGGACTTGACTGTGCTAATTGCGCTAGAGTTCTTGAAGAAGAAATATCAAAAATAGAGGGAGTAAAAGAAGTTAATATTAACTTTATGATGCAGACATTGTATTTAGAGTACGATGAAAATTTGAGTGATGAGATAATTAAAAAAGTAAAAAAAGTTATTAAAGATGAAGAACCAGATGTGGTAGTAGAAGAGATGTAGTGATTTTTATGAAGAAAAAGGGAATTAAAATTATTATTTCTTTCTTATTGTTTCTTGTTTCTTTTATTTTCAAATTCGATAATATTTGGATAAATAATTCTTTATATATTATAAGTTATATAATAGTTGGATTTGAAATATTAAAGAAAGCGTTTAGAAATATTTTAAGAGGGAAAGTATTTGATGAAAATTTTTTAATGTCTGTTGCTACAATTGGAGCTTTTGGAATTGGTGAGTTTCCTGAAGCTGTTGCTGTTATGCTTTTTTATCAAGTTGGAGAACTATTCCAAAGTTATGCAGTTAACAAGTCAAGAAAATCTATTTCATCTTTAATGGATATTAGACCTGATTATGCCAATGTTTACGTTAATGATACTTTAGAAAAAGTTAATCCTAATAAAGTTAAAGTTGGTGATATTATCGTTGTTAAGCCTGGAGAGAAAGTTCCTTTGGATGGTATTATAATAGAAGGAAGTACTAATCTTGATACTAAATCTCTTACAGGTGAGACAATGCCAAGATGTGTTTCTTCTTCTTTTGAGGTTTTAAGTGGCTCAATAAACTTAAATGGATTAATTAAAATTAGAGTTACAAAAGAATTTGGAGAATCAACTGTAAGTAAAATTTTAAATTTAGTTGAAAGTGCTAGTAGTAAAAAATCTAAATCCGAAAACTTTATTACTAAATTTGCAAGATACTATACTCCAACAGTTGTTATTATAGCTTTAATTATTTCATTAATTGTTCCACTTATTATTAATGAGAACTTTTCAACATGGATATATAGAGGTTTATCATTTTTGGTTGTTTCTTGTCCTTGTGCTTTAGTAATATCTATTCCACTTAGTTTCTTTGGAGGTATTGGTGGTGCTAGTAAGATGGGTATTCTAATTAAGGGTGGAAACTATTTAGAAGCTTTAGCAAATGTTGATACTATCGTTTTTGATAAAACTGGAACTCTTACAAAAGGTGTGTTTGCAGTTTGTAAAGTAGAGCCAGTTGGTATTAGCAAAGAGGAATTGTTAAAATATGCAGCATATGCAGAAAACTATTCGAGCCATCCTATTGCAATTGCAATTAAAACTACCTATAATGATAATGTTGATGAATCTAAGATAAAAAACGTAGAAGAGTTAACTGGATTTGGTGTTAAAGCATCTATTAATAAGCATAATGTTCTTGTTGGAAATGAAAAGTTAATGGAAGAAAATGATATCAAATTCGATAAGTGCTATGATGTTGGAACGATATTATATGTTGCAGTAAATAATAAGTATAAAGGATATATTTTAATAGCTGATGAAATTAAAGATGACGCTAAAGAGACAATTCTTGAATTAAAAGAAAATAATATTAAGAAAACTGTAATGCTTACAGGAGATCGTAAAAGTGTGGGATTAAGTGTTGCAGAAAGCTTAAAAATAGATGAAGTGCACACTGATTTACTTCCACAAGATAAGGTTTCAATAGTTCAAAAATTACTTGATAATAAATCTTCAAAAAGTAAAGTAGCTTTTGTAGGAGATGGAATTAACGATGCTCCTGTTTTGGCTTTAGCAGATATTGGTTTTGCTATGGGTGGCTTGGGTGCAGATAGTTCAATTGAAGCTTCTGATATTGTCATTATGACTGATGAACCTAGAAAAATTGTAAGTGCAATTAAGCTATCACATAAGACAATGAGAATCGTTAAAGAAAATATAATCTTTGCAATTTCAGTAAAAATTGCTGTTCTTATTCTTGCTGTATTTGGTATTTCAACAATGTGGGAAGCAGTGTTTGCAGACGTTGGAGTTTCAGTAATAGCAATTTTAAATGCTTTAAGAGTATTAAATGTAAATAAAAAGTTACAAATAAAATAGGAGGGAAAGAAAATTATGGATACATTAAAAATTAAAGTAAAAGGTATGGTATGTAATGGATGTGAAAATAGAGTTATAAACGCTCTTAAAACTATCGATGGAGTAAGTGAGGTTTCTGCTGATTACAAGCAAGAACTTGTTACAGTAAAAAAGGACTCTCTTGTTGATATTAATACTATTTATGAAAAAATTGAAGACCTTGATTTTGAAGTTGTAAAGGAAGCTTAATTTATGAAAAAAATCATTTTATCTATTGAAGGGATGACTTGTTCTGCTTGCTCTAATGGACTTGAAAAATATTTGAATAAGCAAGAAGGAATTAAAAGTGCAGTAGTTAATTTGGTTATGGCTAATGCATCGATAGAATATGATGAGAAAGTACTTAATAAAGAAAGATTAGAAAAATTTGTAGAAAATGCTGGTTTTAAAAGTTTAGGGGAGTTTAAAGAAATAAAATTAGAAAAGAAAAGTAAAGAGGAAAAAATTAAATTTATTGTTTTTACTATTATAGTTATCTTACTTATGTATGTTTCAATGGGACATATGTTTAATTTCTATACTATTCCTTTCTTAGATCCAGAAGAAAATCCAGTTAATTATATGGCGTTTTTACTTATATTAGCGTTAGCTTTTATGATTTATGGATTTGATATTTTAAAAAATGGTTATAAGAATCTTATTCATAAAACTCCTAATATGGATACTTTAGTAGGAATAGGGGTTATTACTAGTTTTCTTTATAGTTTATATAATATGTATTTGGCACTTACAAGTGATACTTCTTTAATAATGAATTTATACTTTGAGTCTTCAGCTACTGTTATTTACTTTGTAAAACTTGGTAGATATATTGATGGTATAAGTAAAGATAAAACGAAAGAAGCAATTCAAAAACTTGTTACTATTACACCTAATAAAGCTGTTATCAAAGTAAATAATGAACTTAAGGAAGTTACTCTCGATGAGATAAAAAAAGGTGATATTGTTGTATCAAAAGCTGGAGAAAAAGTTGCAGTTGATGGTGAAATTGTTAGTGGTAAAACACATTTAGATGAATCATTTATTACTGGTGAGAGTAAGCCTGTTTCAAAAAATGTAGGAGATACTGTTATTGCAGGTAGTTTAAATTACGATGGGTATATCGAGTATAGAGCCGTTAGAATTGGAAAAGAATCAACTGTATCAGAAATAGTTAAGCTTGTTGTTGAAGCTACTAGCACTAAGGCTCCAATTGCCAAAACAGCTGATAAAGTTGCAAGTTATTTTGTACCTAGTGTTATAATTATTGCCGTTTTAACTTTCATTATTTATTTACTTCTTGGAGATAGTTTAGAACAAGCTCTAGTTACATTTGTTACTGTTCTTGTGGTTGCATGTCCTTGTAGTTTAGGCCTTGCAACACCACTTGCCATAATTGTAAGTGAAGGAGTATGTGCAACAAATGGTATTTTAATTAAAAAAAGTGAAATATTAGAAAATGCTTCAAAGATAGATACTGTTGTTTTTGACAAAACAGGAACTCTAACTTATGGAAAGTTACAAATATCAGAAGTTATAAATTATAGTGCAATAGACAAAAATAAAGTTTTGCAACTTGCTGGAAGCGTTGAATCTAAGTCAACACACCCAATTGCAAATGCGTTTACTAATTATATGAAAGAAAATAATATTAAGACGCTTGATGTTAATGATTTTGAAAATGTTTCTGGATATGGACTTGTTGGAAGTGTTGATGGTAAAGAAATAGTATTAGGTAACTCTAAAATATTAAAAAAATATAAGATTTCCAATAAATATTTGGATGATGAGAAAAAGCTTACTAGTCTTGGAAATAGTGTTATCTATGTAGTAGAAGATAAAAAAGTTTTAGCGCTTGTTGGCGTTAATGACGTTATAAGAAGTGAGACAGTTTCTGTTATCAGAGCATTAAACGATATGAAAATAGATACAATAATGTTAACTGGAGATAATAAAGAAACTGCTACAACAATTGCTAAAGAAATTCAAATTAAAAATGTAATTTCAAATGTTTTACCTAAAGAAAAAAGAGATGTTATAAAAAAATTAAGAGATAATAACAAGTTTGTCATGATGTGCGGTGATGGAATTAATGATAGTCCAGCTCTTGCATCATCTAATATTGGAGTAAGTGTTAATAGTGGAACTGAAATTGCAATGGACTCATCTGACGTAATATTAACAAATAACGACTTAAAAAGTATTGTAAAACTAATAGAAGTAAGTAAAAAAACAATTAGAAATATCAAACAGAATTTATTCTGGGCATTTTTCTATAATGTTCTAATGATTCCTGTTGCTATTGGAATATTGAAACCATTTGGGATATCTATTAATCCAATGCTTGCTAGTATTGCGATGGTACTAAGTAGTTTAACTGTTATATTAAACACACTAAGATTAAAAAAATAAGAAGATATTATATGGTAGACCAACTTTAGATAGTTGGTTTTTTCTTTGTTTGAAAAATATTGAAAATTGTTAGTAAATGTTACATAATACTTGTAATGGAGTTGTTGTATGAAAGTTATAAAGAAAAATGATGAATTTGGTTTAACTGTTTTTTTTCTAGAAAATGAAAAATATCTTGCTTTTTGTTTTGGAGGTAATGGGGACTTATATTGGACAATTCATAATAGAAATGTAGATGTAAATAGTGATAATAAATATGAGTTTTTTGTTATTACAAAGGAAAATTATTTTGTATATAGATTATTCGAACAGTTATATAATGATATAAAAAATATAGAAATATTTGATTTTGAAGATGATGTTCCTTTTTATATTGAAGACGATAAAGAAAAACTTGAGTATTTAGAAAATCGTAGAAAACAAGTTCTTGAGGATAAAATGAGATATCGATTATATAATTATTCTAATTACAACGAATTATTTGATGAAAATAGCAAAACTATAACCTGGTATTCTGATGAAACTGCTCATAAAGTATCTAATATTTTGAAAATAAAAAAGGAGAAAAATACATTTAAAATAGAATTTTATACTCAACAATATATAGAAGGGTATGACAAAGACTTTCATAATCCAGGTTATATACCAATTAGATTTCGTAATTCTGGCAGTTCATATGCTCCATTCAATATAATATTTATGAGAATGTATAATAACATGCAAAATATAGATGATGTTAATGATATAGGACATCAAATTCATATTGAAGAATATTTGTATAATGAGGGGAAAACCAAAAAATTATCAAATAAAAAGTAATATTTTATGATCTTATTGTTTGGTTAAATTAGTGATAACGTATTTTTTGTAACTTTTATTTTAAAATATATATTTCTAACATTTTTTTGAAAGTCAAATATCACTTTTTTAAATTTATGCATTTTATTGTTAAAAAAAATTAAATATTTGAATTTTGGTAGCATTTAAGAATAAATAGGTAGTGGACTTTTATTGTTTTTTTAGATTATTGTATTATAATATGCTCTGTTTTGGGGGACTTGTATGAAGAGCATTACCATTGATGGTATAAACATTAAATATACAGATAGTTATCTAAAAGATATAAATAGAATTCTAAAAATTATTGAAAGATATTCCTTTTTATTTTTATATTTTGGCTATTTTAATTTAATTTTAGATAACAAAGATGAAATAGATGACTGTGGATTTCATATAGATGATTTTGATTCGTTTTTTGATAATTTTTTTATGAGGTTAACTCAAAATGAAGAGCTTAAAGTTTTGCTTAAAGAAAATGCAATACCAATTTTATATTATGCTAAGCTTGTTAAAAAAGCAGGCGAAGAAGATAATTCATTTTTTGATTTAGATGGACTTGATGAAAATTTACTTTATCTTGCTGTAGCTTTAAAACGTTTTAAATTACCAGAACAATTTAAAGAATTTTCTTCATTTTTAAAGATCTCTAGTGAAGAAGAAATGCTTGGTTGGGTAAAAGAAAATGAACGATACAATGTCTATAATTTTTTGTGTAAAACTGCTTTATCATCTTTAAAAGTTAACAATTTTTCATTTTACGATAATCTTCAAGATTTATATGTTGAGTTTTTGGAAGAGTTTTTAAGCGATAATAATTCTTTTATTAATCATAAAGATATTAATGTGGATAAATTATCTTTCGATGATTTTATAAAAATGTTTTTAGAATTTTTAGATTATATAGGTGCATCTAATTGGAAAGATGATTTTGTTAAACTTCTTAAAGAAAATAGAATAGTTTTTGAAGAAATGAACGAAGATAATGAATCCCAGTATTTTATTGATGACGCTGATGGTGTAACAAAAATAAGAGTTAGTAGTGATGGTAGTTTAAGTTCTTTTACTAGTCTTGCTCATGAATTTGCTCATTATATTTCATGTGAAAATAAAAATCCATCATTTCTTTTACTTGAATTTCCTTCAATATATTTTGAAAATGTTGCAGCTGATTTTCTTATTAAAAAGGGATATGGTGATGATACTTTAAAAAATGTATTATATTCTAGAGATTTAGATAATAAACGTATTTTTACTTGCTTGTCTCCTTTTTTTATCGATCTTATGATATATTTAAAAGAAGGAGCGATTACTCCTCAAATTTTATATGAATATTATAATAATTTAGGTGATAACTATTGTGATAAAGAAAAAGATAAATCTAATGAAAGTGATTTTTCTTCTTTAAAAAAGATATTAGATACTAGTATTGATAGTAAAATTATATTCTATGTAGAAAATGGATCATTCTTCTTTGATGGGTGTCAGTATCTATTTGGTACTTTACTTGCTTATAATTGTCTTGATAATTATAACGAAAAAACAAATAAAGATATGGTTCATATTACTGAGAATTTGGATAAGTATGATATTCTTGGTATCCTTAATTATCTTAATACTCATCATTTTACATTTGATGATAGTTATGTTAAGAAGAAAAAAGGTAATTTACAGTGATTGATTATTATAAGATTAACAATTCTATAGAGCGTTTATTAAGAGGGGATAGTACTTTATTTCTCGACTTAAAAGAATTAAATTGTATTAAAGGCAAAATAAAAAAGAGTGATTATAAAATATTTAATGTTTATCCTGATTCAGATAAAGTAATTCTTTATCGTGATAAATTACCTAAGATAAGATTATTTAAAATTGATAGTTATTTTGAAATTAGACATCAAGATATACTTGGAAGTTTGTTTGCTTTACAAATTAATCCTTCTTATTTTGGAGATATAGTGCTTTTTCGTGGTAGTTTTTATTTGTATGCTTTTAATGAAATTGGGGATTTTCTTTTGGATAATCTTACTATGGTTGGTAAATCTTCAGTTAAAATTTCTGAAGTTTCTTTTGATACATTAAAAGATTATAAAAGAGAATATGACATTATTGATGTTATTGTATCAAGTCTTAGAATTGATAATGTTGTATCAAGTGTGTGTAATCTTTCGCGTAAAATAACTTTAGAAAAGATTAAAGAAAAAGAAGTAGTAATAAATTATGAAATATGTTCTAAATCTTCTTATGTATTAAAAGAAAATGATGTTTTTAGTATTAGAAAGTTTGGTAAATTTAAATATCATTCAATTTTAAAAAATACGAAAAGCTCTAAATATATTATTAGAATATTAAAATATAAATAAAATGCTTACTTTATTAAAGTTTTGCGTTTTTATTTTTTTTGTTATAGTCGAACAAATGTTCTTGCATTTTGTATAAAAAAGTGTTATCTTATTTAATGGAGGGAGGAGCTATGAGATATTATGCTTGTATTGATTTAAAAAGTTTTTACGCTTCTTGTGAATGTGTTGAAAGAAAGCTTGATCCACTTGCTACGAATTTAGTTGTTGCTGATTCATCTCGAACAGAGAAAACAATCTGTCTTGCTGTAACACCATCGTTAAAAGCTTATGGACTTTCAGGACGTTCTAGACTTTATGAAGTGGTACAAAAAGTTAAAGAAGTAAATCTTATAAGAAAGAAAAAAAACAACAATAGAGATTTTATTGGAAAATCATATAATAGTGAAGATTTGAAAAATAATGATTTGGAGCTTTCCTATATAATAGCTCCTCCTAGAATGGCTCTTTATATGAAGTACAGTACAGATATTTATAGTATTTATCTTAAATATTTATCTAAAGATGATATCTTTGCTTACTCTATAGATGAGGTTTTTTGTGATATTACTAATTACTTAAAGCTTTATAAGAAAACTCCTTTAGAGTTAGTTTCAATGATTATTACAGATGTTTATAAGCAAACAGGAATAACTGCAACTGGTGGTATTGGAACTAATTTGTATCTTGCTAAAATAGCTATGGATATTGATGCTAAACATTGTGATCCTTCAGAAAATGGAGTAAGAATTTCTTTTCTTGATGAAATGAGTTACCGAAAAAGATTGTGGTCTTATGAGCCTTTGACTGACTTTTGGAGAATAGGAAGAGGTCTTTCTAGTAGATTAAAGACTTTAGGACTTTATACAATGGGAGATATTGCTAGGTATTCTTTAACTAATGAGGATGATTTATATAAAATGTTTGGGGTAAATGCTGAACTTATAATTGATCATGCTTGGGGATACGAACCTTGTACTTTAAAAGATGTTAAGAACTACAAACCTACAACAACGAGTCTTTCACAAGGACAAGTTTTAAAAGAACCATATTCTTATGATAAAACAAGACTAATAGTAAGAGAAATGGCAGAGGTGTTAACTCTTGATATGGTAAAAAAGGGATTTTTAACAGATATTATTGTACTTACTATTGGATATGATGTTAGTAATTTAAAAAATCATAAAATAATGTCTATGTATACTGGGGTAATTGAAAAAGATCATTATGGAAGAAGTGTACCAAAGCCAGATCATGGAACAATTAGAATTGATCATAAAACATCTTCTACTAAAGTAATAACAGAACATTTAATGAGACTTTTCGATAGAATCGCTAATCCAATTCTTTTAGTAAGACGAATAAATATAGCTGTATGTAATTTATCTTTAGAAGAAGAAATAGTAGAAAATAAAATATATAAGCAATTTGATTTATTTAGTGATCAAGAAGAGTGCGATAAAGATTTGAAAAAGAAAAAGGAACTGGAAAAAGAAGAAAGAAATATTCAAAAAACATTAATAGAGCTAAAAGCTAAATATGGAAAAAACTCTATACTTAAAGGAATGGACTTAGAAGAAGGTGCTACAATGATAGAAAGAAATATGGAAATTGGAGGTCATAGAAGTGAATAATTATGAAGATATCATTAATATGCCACACCATGAACCTAGTAGCAAACATGTTAGAATGAGTATTTATAATAGGAGTGCTATTTTTGCTCCTTTTGCTGCATTAACTGGATATGGTGATGAGGTAAAAGAAAAGGAAAAAGAAAAATTTTCAAAAGTAATTTTATCAGATGACGAAAAAGCTCTTTTAGATGAGAAGCTAAAAGAATGCTTAAATAAGAAAGTACTAATAAGATACTTTAGAGAAAATAAAGAAAAAAACACCGGACAATACTGTGATAAAGATACTGTTGTTGTTAAGATAGATTATATTTATAGAAAATTAATACTAAGTGATAAAACTTCTATTGATATAGATGATGTATTAGATATAAAAAATATTTAGTTTTTTGAATATATATCTTAATTCTTAATAAAATAATAATGGGTGATTAGATGAATAAGAATAAGATATTTAAAATAATTATTGCAATAGCTATTCCACTTATTGTTGGAGGTGTTTCTGCTTTCTTAACTTATGGAGCAATGGATGACTTTGAAATGGTTAATAAACCGCTTTTTTCTCCACCAACATGGCTTTTTCCTGTTGCGTGGACGATTCTTTACATACTTATGGGAATAGCAAGTTATTTAATATATAAGAATAACGAATATATAAAAAGTGATGATAAAAATAAAGCATTAATACTTTATGGTGTGCAATTAGTGTTTAACTTTTTTTGGAGTATTATATTTTTTAACTTAAAAGCTTATTATTTTGCTTTTTTCTCTTTATTTATTATGTGGTGTTTAATACTAGCTCTTATGTATTATGCAAAAAGAGTTGATAAAAATGCATTTTATTTATTGATTCCTTATATTTTGTGGACTACATTTGCAGGATACTTAAATATAATGATAGCCATACTTAATTAAATCTACTAAATAAAAAGTAATGGAGTTATTGAACAAACATCAAAGTAATGTTATAATTTACTAGAAAATACGGAGGTTATAATATGGAAAGTGATGTTAAAAATAATGAAGTAGCTATTCCTCCTAAGAAAAGTAAAAAAGGACTTGTAGCTATAATAATAATTTGTTTGGTTTTAATTATTGGTATTTTTGTACTACTAATGATCTTACTAGGAAAAGACGATGATTCTAAAAAAGAAAAGAATAAAGATAAAGCAGAGATAGCAAATAAAAGCAGAATAAAGAGTAATGGATTAGAAGACTTTGATATCGAATTTCTTAAAATAGAAAATAAAGAAGAGAATAAGGCTTATAGTCCGCTTTCAATAAAATATGCTTTAGCAATGTTAAAAGAGGGAACTGATGGAGACTCTAGAAAGCAACTTGATGCTTTAATTGGTGATTATAAAGCTAAAAAATACACAAATAGTTCTCATATGTCTTTAGCTAATGCAATGTTTATTAATAATAACAAGAAAAATACAATTAAAACTGATTATTCAGAGAGACTAAAAACAGAGTACAATGCTGAAGTTATATACGATTCGTTTGAATCTCCTACTAATATTAATAATTGGGCTAAGAGTAAAACACTTAATTTAATCGATAGTGCTGTTGATAATTTAAGTAAAGATAGTTCATTTGTTTTAATTAATGCTTTAGCTATTGATATGGAATGGAAAAATAAGTTTTTGGAAGCTGGATACTCATATACTTCATATGCAAACTATGAACATGAAAAATATTCTTGGGTTTATGAGTATACTTTAAAACAATTATCATTTGAAAATCTTTCTTCTAAAGTATCTGGAATGCAAGTAATCGCTTCAATTAATAATTATGATTTAGTTAAAACATTAGGAGAAGAAAATGTAAGAAAAACAGTTGGGGATGCTTTGAAAAAATGGGTTAAAGAAAATCCTGATGAAGCAGAATATTTAACATATGTATCTGGTAAGAACGCACAGGGGTATGATAAGTACGATTATTGTTTTACAAAAAGTGAAATAAAAAGTGGTAATTTGGATGCTGGTGTTAAAAAATACTTGGATTCATATATAAATGAAATAAATAAAAATTATAAGAAGAGTTATCAAACTACTGACTTTATGGTATACACAGATGATAATGTTAAAGCTTTTGCAAAAGACTTAAAAGAATATGATGGAGTTACATTACAATATGTTGCAGTTATGCCTAAGAATGAAAAACTAACAACTTATATTGATAAATTAGACTCTGTTAGCCTTAATAAAGTAATTAGTAATTTAAAAGATATTAAAAGTGAAAACTTTAAGGATGGAGTTGTAACGGAAATTAAAGGAGTTATTCCAAAATTTAGTTTTGATTATCAATTAGATATATTAAATGATTTGAAAAAGCTAGGAATTACAGATGTATTTGATAAAAATAAAGCTAATCTTGGCTTGTTAACTAGTGAAGATAAAACCTATATTGAATCAATTTCTCATAAAACAGTTATAGAGTTAAATCAAGATGGTATTAAAGCTGCTGCTGTTACACCTATGATTGGTGGGTTAGGTGCTGGTTCATCTTTTGATTATTTTTATGATGTACCTGTTGAAAAAATCGACATAACATTTGATAAACCTTATCTATTCCTTGTAAGAGATAAAAACACTGGAGAAGTATGGTTTACTGGAACAGTTTATAAACCAATGTTATGGGATAACGATAAAACAAAAGATATTCAATATTAATGAGTAGAAAGAGAATAGAGAAATCTATTCTTTTTATGTTGTAAAAAATGTCAAACGATATTATATTATTTATAGATATTTTTTTAGTATCTGGTATGTAAGGAAGTGGTAATATGACGCCTGGTGAGAAAAGATTTGGAGTAGTTTTATTAAGTTTTATTTTTCAAATTGTATTTGTAATGTCTTTAGGCACTCTTTTTAGTGAACTAGTTACTGCAATTGAAATAATATATACAGTTTTAAGTATTCTTCTTGTCTTGGAAATTATAAAGAATGCTAAAAGTTTAAGTTCTAATCTTCCTTGGATAGTTTTAATATTATTATTTCCTGCAGCAGGAACTATGTTATATTTGTTTATTGGTAATGATTTACATAGTAGTAAAATGCTAAAAAAAGTAAATAAAGAAGTTGCTAATTCTAAAAGATATTATGTTCAAGATGAAAAAATACTTAATGAGTTAGATGATAAGAATTTAGATAAACTTAAGTATCTTGCATTATCTGCTAATTTTCCAGTTACTAAAAACAATAAAGTAAAATATTTTCCAACTGGAGAAGAAACATTTAAACAGATGGAAATTGAATTAAATAAGGCAGAAAAATATATATTTATGGAGTATTTTAGAATTGATAAAGGAAGATTTTGGAATACTATTTTAGATATTCTTGAAAAAAAAGTTAAAGAAGGGGTAGAAGTTAGACTTATATTTGATGATTTTGGTTGTATTGCTCCAATGCCTAATGATTTTGCAGAACAGCTTGAAAGCAAAGGTATTAAAACGGTTGTGTTTAACGAAGTTAAAACATTTCGTGGAATAATAATGAATAATCGTGATCATAGAAAGATTACAATAATTGATGGAAGGGTTGCATTTTGTGGAGGAATTAACTTAGCAGATGAATATATAAATGAAAAAGAACGTTTTGGATATTGGAAAGATAATGGAATTATGATTAAGGGTGAAGGAATACATAACTTTATTGTAATGTTCTTATCATTATGGAATGCTTATAAAGAAAATGAAGAAGATTACACTAAGTATGATGTCGATCATAGTATAAAATATAAAGATAATGGATATCTTTCATGTTACTGTGATAATCCACTTGATAGCGATTATGTTGGAGAGAATATTTATTTAAATATTATTAACCAATCTAAAAAATACTTATATATTTCTTCTCCTTACTTGATACTTGATTCGGAACTTCAAAAAGCTCTTATATTAGCATCTAAAAGAGGGGTAGACGTTAAAATAATCGTTCCTAAGATTGCTGATAAAAAAATAGTTTATAGCTTATCTTCATCATTTTTTGAAAGCTTAATAAAAAATGGAGTAGAAATATATACTTATACTCCTGGATTTATACATTCTAAAGTCTTTGTTTCAGATGACTCTGTTTGTACTGTTGGAACATTTAATCTTGATTATCGAAGCCTTTATTTGCATTTTGAATGTGGTGTCTATATGGAAAACGTTGATGAGATTAAAAATGTAAAAAAAGATTTAGTTAAAACAATAGCTCGATCTCATAAGGTAACAGAAAAAGAAGCAACTCCATCTATTATTAAAGGAATATGGCAAGGCTTATTAAGACTATTTGCTCCATTAATGTAAATTATAAGAATATAGAATTTTCTGTATTCTTTTTTTCGTTTTATAATTTGTTAATAAAATTTACATAATGTGATATAATAGTAACCAGGTGATAATATGAAGGATGTAAAAATTGTATTTACAGATTTAGATAGTACTCTAACAAAAGAAAATGGGACAATCGATATTGAAAACAAAGCTATTTTTGAAAAACTAGCTAGTGTAGGTATTTTTGTTGTTTTAAATACTGGTAGACCGCTTACTTATACAATACCAATATGTAAGCAGTTTAATACAAGTGGTTATGTTATTACTTCTAATGGTGCAGAAATATATAACATAGTAAATAAAAAAGTTATTTATAATAATACCATAAATAAGGATAACTTAGCTAAATTGGATGAATTTGTTAAAAAATATGATTTATTCTTTGTTGCTAATAGTATTCAAAAAAGATATACAAATAAAAATGATGATAATACTGGTTTTGTTGTTGTTTCATCACTTCTTGATATTGATGATGAGATTTCTCAAGTTGTGTTAGAATCATATAATCTTGAAAACATGAAATATTTAAATAGAGATATTAAAGAAAATACTACTTTAAAAATAGCTAATAAAACAAAACACATTTTTGAAGGTAAACTTCTATATTATGATGTAGTTAATAAAGAAGTTTCTAAAGGAGATGCTCTTGTTAGATTATGTGAGTACTTAAATATTGATAAATCTAAAGCTATGGCTATTGGGGATTCTTCTAACGATATAGATATGCTTAAGGAAGCTGGTTTTAAAGTTGCTGTTGCTAATGCAAGTGATGAAGTTAAGAAATTAGCTGATGTTGTTACACTTTCTAGTAAAGAAAATGGAGTTAAATTAGTTCTTGATGAATTATATTCTCAAGTTAATTAAATGGAGGAGTTATGCTAAATATTAATGTAAAAGAAGAAAATACAGAAGTATATGATGACATTTCAAAAATAGTAGATAATATAAGAGCACTTGGAATTGATATGATTAGTGAAGCAAATAGTGGTCACCCTGGTATTGTTTTAGGGGCTGCACCTATAATTACTACACTTTATGCTAATCATATTAAAGTAAATCAAGAAGATGATAAATGGATTAATAGAGATAGGTTTGTTATGTCTTGTGGACATGGTTCTGCTTTACTTTATGCAACTTTATTTATGGCAGGATTTGATTTACCGTTTGAAGAGTTAAAAAAATTTAGAAAACTTGATTCTATTACTCCAGGACATCCTGAATACTCTGTAACTAAAGGAGTAGATATATCAACAGGACCTTTAGGACAAGGAATAGCTTCTAGTGTTGGAATGGCAATTAGTGAAAGATTCTTAAGGAATTATTTTGGAGAAGATATTATCAATTATTATACATATGTATTGTGTGGTGATGGTGACTTGATGGAGGGAATGAGCTATGAAGCAGCATCTCTTGCTGGACACCTTAACCTAAATAAGTTAATTGTTTTATATGATTCAAATGGTGTTACATTAGATGGTAATTTAGATACATCATTTAATGAAGATATTAAAATGAGATTTGAAGCGATGAACTGGAATTATATTTTAGTTGATGATGGAGAAGATACTTTTAAAATTGATAGAGCAATAGAAGAAGCTAAAAAGTCTATTTCTAAACCTACAATTATCGAAGTTAAAACAGTTATTGGACGATATAGCAAAAACGAAGGAACTTGTTTAGTACATGGTTCGCCTTTAGATAGTGACGATATCAACTATATAAAACAGAAATTAGGACTTAGAGAAATACCTTTTGCCATCTCACAAGATACAAAAGAAAAGATGAGTTCAAAAATTCATGAAAGAAATAAAGATGTAATTAAAAAGTGGAACTCTAAAGTAGAAGGACTTAGTCAGGAATTAAAAGAAAAACTTGATTTATTAATTAATAATAAAAAGCCTGTTAAACTTCTTGATGTTGATTATATTGCACCACAAGACTCTATGGATTCAACTAGAAATGTATCTGGAAAAATACTTAATTCTATTTCTAAAAACTATCCATTTTTAATTGGAGGAAGTGCTGATGTATCTAAGTCTTCTAAAGCAAGGCTAGGTGATACTGAAAACAATTCTTTCTTAACTCCTTTAGGAAGAAATATTAATTTTGGAATTAGAGAAAATGCTATGGCAGCTATTGGAAATGGTATTGCTTTATCTAATTTAACTCCATTTGTATCAACATTTTTCTCATTTTCTGATTACTTAAAACCATCATTAAGACTTAGTGCTTTAATGGATTTACCAGTAATTTATGTATTTAGTCATGACTCTATTAGTGTAGGAGAAGATGGGCCAACTCATCAACCTGTTGAGCAATTAGTATCTTTACGTGCAACTCCTAACTTTGATACTTATAGACCTAGTGATGCAAATGAAACAATTGGAGCCTATAAAGCAATTCTAGAACTTAGAAAACCTGCTGCAATAATATTAGGAAGAAACAAAGTAAAAATACAAGAACATACTTCTAGTAGTATGGTTATTAATGGAGCTTATGTTGTAGAAAAAGAAAGAAATAATCTTGAAGGAATTATAATAACTTCTGGAGAAGAACTCGACCTTACTATGAAAGTTTATGATTTACTTATTGAAAAAGGATATGGAATAAGAATAGTTAGTATGCCTTCTATGTCTAGATTTGAGAAAATGAGTGAAGAATACCAAAACGAAATATTACCAAAAGGTCTTAAAACATTTGTTATTGAAAGATCAGCATCTCTTTCTTGGTATAAATATGTAAATGATAAAAATCGTATGTTTACAATAGACTCATTTGGAGCAAGTGGAAATAAAGATGATGTTGATAAAAAATATGGATTTGACGTTAATTTAATAGAAGAAAAAATTGAAAAGGAACTAAATAATAAATAGTTTCTTTTTTTTCGACATAATTATAATAGCAATTAATATATTCTTATATTAGGTGATAATTATGAGAATATATTATGTATTTAACATTAAAAAAGATGTACTAGAAATATATGAAAAAACACCAAGTGTGTTATATAATTTTCTAAATCAATTGTATTACTTGAAAAAGGATAGTTTAGACTATTGTAATATGATATTTAGGCAAGTTGCTGACTACTTTGATAAAGATGAATTAGATCTTGATATATATTTAAAACTTCATAATAAAATGAGGTATGTTAAGAAAAGTGATGATCATATAATCAATAATTTTTATAAAGACGAAGTGAGCATTATGAAAGTTAAGAAAAGTTATATTATTATAAATTCTAATAAGAAGTTTACTGAGTTTTTTCCAATTATTAATGAAGTCTATCAAAATTGTTTGGTGTGTGACTTTAATAATCAAGATTATTTTTATTTGCGAAATATAAAAACTCTTGTATAAATTCTTATTATTTAGTATATTATTTACAGGAGATGATATAATGGATATATTTTTAGATATACTTAAATATTTGTTAGTTTTTTTAGCTGGTGGAGTAGCAGGTTTCTTTGTTGCAAAGCATTTTATGCAAAAGTATTTGAAGCTTAATCCTCCTATTAACGAAGAAATGATTAAAGCTTTAATGACTCAGATGGGAAGAACTCCTTCTCAAAAGCAAGTAAACCAAATGATGAAACAAATGGGAAAATATATGTAATTAGGAACAGTTTGCTGTTCTTTTTCTTTTTAGAAATTTAGATAAGTATTATTTAGCAATAGAGGTAACAATATGAGAGAAAGCATTAAAATGAATAGAGAAGAACTTAATTTTAAGTTTAGGGTATCTGGAATAGTTATTAAAGATAGGAAAGTATTATTTGTGGATATGGATGATAGTGGATTTTTATGTTTACCTGGAGGATATGTAGAATTAGGAGAAACAACCGAACAAGCGTGTTTAAGAGAGCTAAGTGAAGAAGTTAGAAAAGATTTTAAAATAGATAAGTATTGTGGAGTAATTGAAAATTTCTTTAAAAATAAATATAATAAGAATATTCATGAGATATCTTTTTATTATTTGTTGACTTCTAATGATGAGTTGGATATAAATAATTTTACATTAATGGAAAATGACAAGGGAAATATTATTAAATTAGATTTTAAATGGATAGACTTAGAAGAAATAGAGAAATATGATATTAGACCAAAATATTTAAAAAATATTCTAAAAAACAATTTGGATTTCAATCATTTAGTAATCGATGAATTAAAAGTGTAAGTATAAATACTATAATTTTTATTTGATATTAATTGACTTATGCTAAAAAAAATGTTAGAATTAATACGTTTGTAGCCTCTATAGCTCAAACCGCATTGAAAAGGTGGAAACACATTTGTGTACCTTAAGAGCGAGCCAGAACAATGAAAGAAGGAGGTAATTTAATGAAAGCAGTTATTAAAATTGGTGGTAAACAAGTTCTTGCATCTTTAGGAGATGTTATCTACGTTGAAAAGATTAATGCTCTTCCTGGTGAAACAGTAAGATTTAATGAAGTATTAATGTTAGATTCTAAAGTAGGTAATCCTTATGTAGAAGGTGCTGTTGTAGAAGGAAAAGTTGAAAAACAAGGAAAACAAAAGAAAGTTTTAGTTTTCAAGTATAAACAAAAAGATCGTTCTAATAGAAGAACTCATGGTCATAGACAACCTTATACAAAAGTAACTATTACTAAAATTGAAGGATAATATGATTAAAGTTAATTTGATTGGTAATAACGATAAAATAGAATTCTTAGGACATGCTATGTATGATTCTTCTGGTAAAGATATCGTCTGTGCCGGAGTATCAAGTGTTGTTATTACTACAATTAATGCAATACTTTCTTTTGATGAGAATAGTATTAAATATGAAAGTTTGCCTGATAATTTTTATATAGTAGTTATTAAGCATTCTCTTATTACAGATAAATTACTTTTAAATATGATAAATATGTTAAAAGATATTGAAGAAGATTATCCTAAAAATATTAAGATAAGAAAGGAGAACTAATTTTATGAATATGTTAAAACTAAATTTACAGTTATTTGCACACCATAAAGGACAAGGTTCTACATCTAATGGACGTGACTCAGCTGGACGTAGATTAGGAGCTAAAGTTTGTGATGGACAAAATGTTACTGCTGGATCTATTTTATATCGTCAAAGAGGAACTAAAATTCATCCTGGTGTTAATGTAAAAAGAGGAAATGATGATACTCTTTATACTACAGTTGATGGTGTAGTTAAATTTGAACGTTTAGGAAGAGATAGTAAACAAGTTAGTTGCTATACAACTACAAAATAATTATAAATTTGAGCACAATGTGCTCTTTTATTTTTGCATAAATTGTGTTATAATATGCATTGTATTTTTGGGGGGTAATTATATATGAGAAATTTAATTGTAAGTGATTTTGATGGTACATTTTCAACAAGTGTAAAGGATATTGAATTAAATTGTGAAAAAATATTTGATTTTATGTCTCGTGGAAATTATTTTTTATTATCAAGTGGAAGAGCTTATGACTCTTTAATGAATCAAGTGAAAAAGTATAATATTCCATATACTTATCTTGCAACAAGTGATGGAAGCTTCTTGTTTGATAATAAAAGAGATATGATTGATTCATTTACTATGCCTCATGATATAGTTAAAGAGCTTGATGTTTTATTAAAACATAATATATTTGATAAAGTACAATATACATATCCTAAGACTAATGGTAAAACTTACGATGATAATCTATTACTTGCTAGTGTTGCTTTTGTTATCAATAATAAAAACATAACACCTTCTTTTCTTGATGATTTTGAATCATTAAAAGAAAATCATAAGGAATATGATTTTATTACATACGGATATGGTAATGTTTCTTATTATATAGTTAGAGCAAAAGGAGCTAATAAAGGAGTTATTGTTCAATCTCTTGCTGATAAAATTGGGGTTTCTAAGGAAAATATATATACTATTGGTGATAATGATAATGACTTTGAAATGATTAGAGATTATAATGGTTATATGGTAGGAGATAATTTAGGACTTGTTAGTGTTGCTTTAAAAAGATATAATGCTGTTCATGAACTTGTTAGTGATATTAATAAAGGAAAAATTCTAAAAAGAAAATTAAAAGAATAGAAGGGTGATATTAAATGTTTGTAGATGAGGTAATTATTAAAGTTGAAGCTGGTAATGGTGGAGACGGATGTCTTGCTTTTAGACGAGAAAAATATATCCCAATGGGGGGACCTTTTGGTGGTAATGGTGGTAAAGGTAGTGATATTATTTTCATTGTCGATACTGGACTTCATACATTACTAGATTTAAGATATATGAAAACTATAAAAGGTAACAAGGGAGAAAATGGATCTGGTAAAAATCAAAATGGAAAAAATGCAGATGATGTAATTATTAAAGTTCCAGAGGGAACTATTGTTACTGATAATGAAACTGGTCTTGTACTTGCTGATTTAAAACATAAGGGTGATAGAGTTGTCGTTGCCTCTGGTGGTCGTGGTGGACGTGGAAATACTGCTTTTAAAACTCAAAGTAATCCTGCTCCTAATTTTGCAGAAAACGGTGAACCTGGTGAGAAAAGAATTTTAAAAGTTGAACTAAAGCTTTTAGCTGATGTTGGTCTTGTTGGTCTTCCTAGTGTCGGAAAAAGTACAATTATTTCAAAAATTTCTGCATCAAAACCTAAAATTGCTGCATATCACTTTACTACATTATCTCCAAATTTAGGAGTAGTTAGGGCATCAAATGATAGAAGTTTTGTCGTTGCTGATTTACCTGGGCTTATTGAAGGTGCTAGTTTAGGAGAAGGACTTGGAGACAAGTTTTTAAAACATATTGAAAGAACAAGAGTTATTGCTCATGTTATCGATATGGGTGGTACTGAAGGAAGAAATCCAATTGATGACTATGAAATAATTAGAAATGAGCTTAAAAACTTTGATGAATCTCTAATTAAGAAACCCGAAATCATTATTGCTAATAAAATGGATGTTCCAGAGGCAAAAAATAACCTTGTAGAATTTAAAAAGCATGTTAAAGATAAAGAAATATTCGAAATAAGCGCCATTAATGGTGAAGGCCTTGATAAAGTTATTAATCATATTGCTGACGTGCTTGATAAGATTGAAGTTAAAGATTTAGTAGAAGAAGAGCAATATGAATCTTATGTTCTTTATAAATTTAAGAAAGAAGAGCCATATACAATTACAAGAGATGTTGATGGATGCTGGTTAATTAAAGGAAAAGAAATAGAAAAATTATTGCAAATGTCTAGATTTAATACTGATGAAGCAGTTTCCAGATTTGCTAATAAACTTCGTAAGATGGGAATTGACGATAAGCTTGTAGAACTTGGAGTTAAAGAAGGAGATACAGTAAGAATTCTAGATTATGAATTCGAATTTAAATAGAAACTTAGGTTTCTATTTTTTTAAATTTTATATTTATGTTTATATTTAGTCATGTTATACTTATTATGGTGATAATATGAATAATAAGAATAATAAAAAAGTTGTTATAATTGGTTGTGGTAATGTTGGTATGAGCTATGCTTATGCTTTATTAAACCAAAGAACTCATGTTAATTCTCTTGCGTTAATCGATCTTAATAAAGAAAGAGTAGAAGGAGAGGTTATGGATTTAAACCATTGCCTTGCATTTTCTCCATCTAAAATGAAGATTAAAGTTGGTGATTATTCAGATTGTAAAGATGCCGATTTAATAGTTATTGCTGCAGGAGTTAATCAAAAACCTGGAGAAACTAGAATCGATTTATTAAAAAGAAATGCTTCTATTTTTAAAGGAATTATTACTGAAGTTATGAAAAATGGATTTGATGGAATATTTTTGATAGCTACTAATCCAGTTGATATAATGACATATCTAACTCAAAAATATTCTAATTTACCTAGATATAAAGTAATTGGTAGTGGAACATCTCTTGATACAGCTCGTTTGAGATTTTTAATATCTGATAGAGTAAAAGTATCTCCTTCTAATGTTCATGCTTATGTAATTGGTGAACATGGAGATTCTGAATTTATTCCTTGGAGTGATGTTAATATTGCTCTTCAAGATATTTCATCTTTTATTTCACATGAAGAAATGAAAGAGTTTGAAGAAGAAGTAAAAACAGCTGCTTATAAGATAATAAACGCTAAAGGAGCTACATATTATGGAATAGGTATGTGCCTTGTTAAGATTACTAATGCTATTTTAGGAGATGAAAATAGTGTTATGGTTGTATCTACTTATGATGATACAAATGATGTGTATGTTGGACTTCCTAGCGTTATCAATAGTGTTGGTGCAGATAGAAAGATAGATTTTAAATTAAATGAAGAAGAAACAGCTAAATTAACTAATTCAATTAATATTCTAAAGGAAGCAATTAAAGAATTAGATGAATAAACTTTTTACTAAGGAAAAAAATAGAATTTTATTCTATTTTTTAATATTTTTTCTTTCTTTTTTATTTGATATATTTATACAATTATCTTTTTATGGAAATAAACTTGATTTCTTTTGGAATTATAATTTTGGATTACAAATATCTAAAGGAGTACTTCCTTATACTGGATTTAATATGGTTTTAACGCCTCTTTTGTGTTTTTTAACTGGAGGAGTGTTAAAAGTATTTGGCTCTTCAATAGTAGTTTATGTAATATTTATGGCTTTTCTTAAAATAAGCTTAGTGTTTTTATTTTCTAAGATTTCATCAATTCTAATAGAAAGTAGGAAAGAATTAGATAAATTTAAGATTTTTCTTTTATCTTTTTTGCTTATGCATACTTTAATTTATAATTTTTATTTTGAATATAATTATTTTGCTATATTCTTTTTGCTATTTATTATCTATTTAGAGATTGTTCTTTATAGAAAGAAGAAAGATAACTATTGGTTTCATTTTCTTATTGGAATATGTTCAGCTTTATCAATTCTTTCTAAACAGTCTATAGGACTTATAGTTATCTTTTTTGTTGTTTTAAAAGTTTTATTATTTGATAAAGATAGTAAGATGAAGAAAATATTATTTAGATTATTGGGAGTTTTTGTTCCTATACTTATCTTTTTAATGTATTTAATTCTTACTAATAGTTTATCTTCTTTTATTGATTATTGTGTTTTAGGACTTAAGGATTTTAAAGGTAATTATGTTAGTTATTTCCATTTTTTAGATGAATTATTTACCATAAATAGGCATAGAGGAATCTACGCATATATTCTTTATTGGAGAGCTTATTTATTTCCTTTTGCTGCTATTTATATATGTTATAAATTCTATAAGCAATTAAAAAGTAAAAATAAATTATATCCTTATACTTATATTTTGGTCCTTTTTTATTCTTTACCAGCTTTCGCCTGTTTTTATCCAATAAGTGATTTAACACATTTACTTCCATCAATTATTCCAATATCCATTTTGATATTTAATTCTTTGTATGATAAATTAGTTCTTTTCAATAGAAAAATTAAGCTTAAGATAATTAAAAGAATTTTTTTGATATGGGTTATATGTCTTTTGATAATACTTTATTTTAATCCATTTGTATTTTATTTTAACTGTCTTTTAGAAAAGAATAAAGATTCAGTGGTTCTTGATAATAATTATGGTAATATTTCTTATGTTGTTATTTCTAATAATTCATTATATATAATAGATAATGTTATTTCTTTTGAAAAAGAAATGAAAGAAAAAGGGATTAAAGTAATTATTTTATTTCAAGATGCAGTATTGTACCATCTTCCTCAAGATATATATTATAAAGACTATGATTTATTTATGAGGGGAAACTTTGGTAAAAATGGTGAAGAGCGTCTAATCAACGAAATAAAAAATTCTAAAAATACAATTTATCTTGTGTTAAAGGATGATCTTTTTACTACTGGACAAATACCAAAAAAAGTTATAAATTATGTAAAATCTAATTTAAAAAGAGATGGAGAAATATTAATATACGATATTTATAAATAATAAGTTTAATTTATTTTAGAAATATGTTAAAATTCTAGTAGGTGATTTAAATGAAAAACAGAAGCGAATTAAGAGAAATTGCTATGAAAGTGTTATATCAAGTTTATATCTTTCAAGATGGCAAACAAGAATATGATGTAAAAGAATTAATAAAAGAACAATTAGAAGTTGAAAATGAGTTTGTTAATGAACTTGTATTTAACGTAATAGAAAATCAAACTAAAATCAATAAAACTGCCAATAAGTATTTAGTTGATTGGAATATTAATAGATTAAGTAAAGTAGATAAAGCTATTTTATCTATTGGTATTTATGAACTAATGTATACTAAAACTCCTAGTGTTGTAGCAATTAACGAAGCTATTGAACTTTCTAAGAAGTATAGTGATGAAAAAGTAACTAAGATGCTTAATGCTGTTTTAGATAAAGTCTATCATAGTGAGGAAATAGATGAACAATAATTATATTACAGTTACTCAATTAACTAGATATATAAAATATAAAATAGATAATGATCAAAATCTTAATAAGATATATTTAAAAGGTGAGATATCTAATTTTAAAGCTCATTCTAGGGGACATTTTTATTTCACAATTAAAGATGAAAACTCAAGAATAAATGCAGTGATGTTTAGTACTTATGCAAAAGATGTTAAGTTTGATATTCAAGATGGAATGAAAGTTTTAGTAACTGGAAAAGTATCGGTTTATGAAGCAACTGGAGGATATCAAATATATGTTGATTCTATTTTAGAAGATGGATTAGGAAATCTTTATATTGCATTTGAACAGTTAAAAAAGAAACTACAAGCAGAAGGTTTGTTTGATGAAGCACATAAAAAGCCTATTCCAAAGATACCTAATCGTATTGGAATTATTACTGCACCAACAGGAGCTGCTATTAAAGACATTTTATCTACTTTAAAAAGAAGATGGCCACTTTGTGAGACTATATTATTTCCTTCGTTAGTACAAGGAAAAGAAGCAGCACCTGATATAGTTAAAAACATAGAACTTGCAAAAAACTATGATTTAGATGTTTTAATTGTTGGACGTGGTGGAGGATCTATTGAAGATTTATGGTGTTTTAATGAAGAAATAGTAGCACGTGCAATATATGACTTAGATATTCCTGTTATATCTGCTGTTGGACATGAAATAGATTTTACAATATCTGATTTTGTAGCTGATTTACGAGCTCCAACTCCAACAGGAGCTGCTGAAATGGCTGTTCCAAATATTACTGATATAGTAAAACTTTTAAATCAGTTGGAAATAAGAACAGTTAATGGAATTACTAATATAGTAAATATTAGAAAAGAAAGAGTAAATAAATTAAAGAATAGCTACGTATTAAAAAATCCAATAACAATATATGAAATAAAAGAACAAAAATTTGATAATTTATTCGAAAGACTAGTTAATGATTTTAAAAATATTATTGCTAATAATAAAAATAAACTAGAACTAACATGTACGAAGCTTAATAACGAAATTAATAATAAAATTACTAAAGATAAGAATGATTTCTTTAAGATAATAAGTAAGCTTGAAGTATTAAATCCATTGCTTACTATTAAAAGAGGTTATTCTGTAGTAAGAAAAGATGATAAAGTTATTTCTAGTGTTAAAGATATTAAGAAAAAAGATAATCTTGAGTTAGAACTTAAAGATGGAAAAGTTAATGTAGAAGTTATTTAGGAGGTATAAATGGCAAATAAAAAAGAAGAAGAAACATTTGAAGAGTCTCTTGTTAAACTTGAAAGTATTGTAAAAAGTCTGGAAAGTGGAGAGGTATCATTGGATGACGCGATAAACAAGTTTACTGAAGCAATGGCTTTATCTAAATCATGTAATGAAAAACTTAAAAATGCTGAAGAAAACGTAAACAAAATTTTAAAAGAAAACGGTAAACTTGAAGACTTCAAAATAGAAGAATAATTCAAGTTTTTTTCAAAAAAGTGTTGTTAGACAATAAACTCATGAATTAATTTATTTTATAGGGATGACGAAAGTCATCTTTTTTAGTCTTTTTTGATTAATTAGAATTTTAATATAGTATGTAAAAGATTATACATTGTTGTAAAAAATATTAATTTTAAAATATAAAAATATAATAAATTTTAATTATACATCTTTTTTTTGAATAACTAACTCTCTTATTTGGAGAATTACTCTCTATTTTTGGGAAATTTAAAATTCTACTAATTTGGTGTGTTATTTTTACTATACAATATGATATTTTTTTTCTAGATAGGAGGAGATGTTAACTAAGTAAAAAAATAAGAAATATTTATTCGAATAAAAAGGAGGAGTAGTAAAATGAATGAATATGATTACATAGTAGAAGCTTTTACAAAAGATGGAGATAACACAAACTTAGAGGTAGATAATTTAAATGTAGGATGTGTTACATCAAAAAATAATAAATTTAGTTTAGATAGTGAAGGGAATTTAATAGTTAAATCGATAACAACAGAAAGTGGAGCTGGTTTGGATTTTAATGCAATATATCCAGTTGGTTCAATATATATGTCAGTAGCTGCAACAAGTCCAAGTGTACTTTTTGGAGGAATATGGGAACAAATAAAAGATTGCTTTTTACTAGCATGTGGTGATACGTATCAAAATGGAGAAACCGGTGGAGAAGCAGCACATAAATTAACAATTGATGAACTTCCTCAACATAATCATTCACTATCTAATATTGGTAAAACTGTATTAATGAATGTTGGTTCTAATTATGGTACATATATTGGTACTGGAAATAAAAATACTAATAATACTGGAGGAGATAAAGAACACAATAATATGCCACCATACTTAGCAGTATATGTATGGAAAAGAACTGCGTAGGTGGTTTTATGATAGAATTAATTGACAAAAGAAAACCAAATGAGAAACATTTTCTAAAAGATAATGGAAATATCGAAGTACAGTTATTTAGAGAAAAAGTTCATTATCTGAAAAATGGAAAATATGAAGAAATAAGTAATGAATTAAAAGAAACTAACAACTCATTTGAAAACGAAGAAAATGATTACAAAGTAATTTTTAATAAAACAAATAGTGGAATTAAATATGTAAAAGGTGACTATTATTTAGAAATAATTCCAAAATGTACACATATAAAAGAGTATGAAATAGAAAAGAACACTAAAAATATAAGTAAGATATTATACAAAAATATTTTTGCAAACATAGATTTAGAATACGTTTTATCATTTTCTGGAGTCAAAGAAAATTTAATTGTAAAAGATAAAATAGAAAATGAAAAAGTAGAGTATGAGATAAAATCAAACTTAGAAATAAATGTTGAAAATAATAGTTTGTTTTGTAAAAATGAAAGGGAAACAGTATTTACTTTTATAGTTCCTTATATGAAAGACTCTGATGGTGCTGAGTGTAGCAATGTATCTTATAAAATAGAAAATGACATTTTAACTTTATCATTTGATAAGGAATGGATTAATGAAAACAATAGAAAGTACCCAGTTATTATAGATCCATCGTTAGAGAATAATGATAAAGGAGTAAATGATACATATATCTATCCTGGTGATACAAATGATGTAAGGTATAATAAAGATTATTTAAAAGCTGGTGTAGAAAAAGTAAATAATCAAGATAGAGTTAATAGAAGTTTATTAAAATTTGTACTTCCAGAAATAGGAACAAGTGATGAAGTAATTAGAGCAACACTAAATTTATATGGATATATGGCAGTAGAGGAAGCTAGAGAATTAACAGAAGATGAAGCTTCTCAAAACACTGATAAATTAGTTACAATACATGAAGTCACAAAAGATTGGACCTTAAGTGAAGCTAATTGGAACAATATGAATAATGCTTATAATAGTAGTGTCGAAAATGTTGCATATATTAGTAGAAGTTATCTTGAATATGACTTATCTGTGGTGCCAGCAGAACTTAGACCAGTAATAAGATCAAGCTTTAATGATTGTCTAATAACATCACTAGTAAAAAGATGGTTAAATGGAAGTCCAAATTATGGAATAATGATTAAACAAGCAAAAGAAGAATATATCAATACTATGATACCAATGTTCTTTTCTAGTAATTTTGGAGAAGGTGACCTTGCACCACTTCTTACAATTGAATACAGAAATCAAAATGGTTTAGAATCATATCTTGATTATATGAGTCAGTCATTTTCAAATGGTACTGCTTATGTAAATACATTCAATGGTAACTTAACAACTTTATTTTCTCTTTCTAATACAATAGGAGTATTTCCAGCAAGTGTAGGAATTGTATATAACACAAATGATGTTATAACAAATAATAGCTCGATTTATGGAAAAGGATATAGATTAACCTACGATGAAACAATTGAAAAAGTTCCAATTGGTAACGATGAAAAGTTAAAATACGTTGATGGTGATGGTACAATACACTATTTTTATCTTTTGGAAACTAAATATAAAGATGAAGATGGTTTAAATTTTGAAATAGAATTGTTTGATACAACTTGCACTATGAAAGATAAAAATGGAAATAGTACTATTTTTACCAAAAATGGAAACATTTATTATTTAAGTAAAATTAAAAACATTAGTAATCAAGAAATAAATATTACAAGAAACGTTAATAATAACATTACTAAAATACTTGACTTTAATAATAATGAAATAAATATTTCTTATGAAACTAATAAGATAAGTTTTATATCACCAAGCGAAACAACAATATTAAATTATGAAAATAATAATTTAAAGACAATTGTAACCAAAGAAGGAACAACAACATTTGATTACGATACAAATAATATAATAACAAAAATTACAGATGTTACAGGGCTATCTATTGTTTATGATTATTATAGTGGAAATTCAAAGAAAGTAAAAAAAGTAACACAATATGGATTAAATAATAAAGAAGGTCAAAGTTTTACTCTTGATTATCAATTGTTTAGCACAAAAATAGTCGATAATAAAAATAAAATTACAAATAATATTTATAATTATTATGGTAATTTAATATCTTCAAATAGTATGGCAGATGGAGTTAACATAAATGATGCTTATTCAATAACAAGAACTTATGGAAATGAAAGTGAGAATAAGAATAAAATATTATCAAATACAATTCCTATAAAATTTTCAAAAAACATGTGTGGATTAACAAATTATGCTAATTTAGATGGTTATACAGTTTTTTCAAATAATATGGGAATGTCAGATCATTATGATGAAACTTTTAATGGAGTAAGTTTAGTAGAATTTGCAAGTGATAATATAATTCAGAATTCTTTAACAGGATTTTCGCTAGATGAAATTACAGATTATACAGTAAGTTTATATGTTAAAACAACATTATCAGCAAAGATTCGTTTTTATTTATTTGACACAAATGAAACAGTATATGAAAAAGAATTTAAAAAGAACGATGACTATGAAAAAATTGTTTTTACATTTAATAGGTCAGTTGATACTGATTTAATGATGAGAATAATTCATGAAGAACCATGTGCAACATATATTGGTGATATAAAAATAGAAAAAGGCGTTATAGAAAATGACTATAACATAATAGAAAATCCAGATTTTAAAAAAGAAACAAGTAACTGGAATTTAACTGCTTCTGCATTAGATACTGAAGTTGAACCAAATGTTAGTGATGTATTTGAAGTTGTTAACATTGATAGCAATGGTAATAAAGCCTTAAAAGTAAATATGCAATCTTACAATATGAGTGACGTTGTAAAAGAAATAGAAGTTAAAGGAAAGAAAGATGATTTATATTATTTGGGATTTTGGTATAAAAATAATGGTGTAGAAACAGGAATTGACCCAACTACTGGTTATGATCCTAGTGGATCAATTGTTGGAAATACAGTGAGTGTTTATTTTAAACCTGTTGATGGTGAGATAGAACAATGTGTTCCAGCATACCCTTTGTATAGTAATAAAGATAATTGGCAATATTTTTATGCTTTATTTGCTCCAATTAAAGATTATAACAAAATTATAATTCGTCTACATCAAGGAAGAGATCAAGGTGATTTATATTTAACTAATTTCTCTTTATTTAAGAAAATTAAAACAAATAGATATGAATATGATGAATATGGAAATATAACACAAGTTAAAGATATAAAAGAGTCTGATGTATTTAATTATGATAAAAATAATGAACTAATTAGTGCAACAAATCCAAGAGGAAAAAATTATAAGGTTGAATATGATAATAACATTACAGATAGAGTTATAAGAGCAATTTCATCAACTGGTATCTCAAATAAAGTAGTATATGATGATTTTGGAAATCCAATTCAGACTAAAATTTCAAAGGATTATAGTGAAGAAATAACAACTGGATATTATAAGATTAGACAAAAGGGAACTAATAAATACTTAAAAATACAGGATAATAATTTAACATTAAAGTACGATTATTGTAGTAATACAACTTTTAAAGTTGAAAAGATAGATGATTCATACAAAATAAGTGATGCTGTAATAGCAAATAAATATTTAGTAGAGTTAAATAATAAAATAATACTTGATACCCTTGGAAACTGCTTGTTTAAAATAGAACAAAATCAAAATGCAAGTTATCACATTTATATTTTAGATGATAAAGATAATAAAAAATATTTAAAATGGGTTGATAATACTTTTGAGTTTGTAAGTGATTATTCAGATATCGAAGAGAATTATTTGTATGAGTTCTATTTTGAAGATGCCTCAAGATTATTTATTCAACAAGAAGCAATGTATTCAAGTGATGGAAGATTTGTTGAAAGTGTTAAAGATAGTTTGTTAAATGAGATAAAATATACTAGAAATAAAACAAAAGGACTTGTCGAGAAGAAAACGAATGCAAAGGGAATAGAAACATCATACTTGTATAATGATAAAAATCAGATAACAAAAATAAAACAAGGTAATAAAGAAATACAATATAATTATAACAGCCAAAATCAGTTGTCAGAAATAATTCAAGGAAACAAAACCTATAAATTTACATACGATGAATTTCTACATAAAAATAACATTAAAATAAATAACAGAAATTTAATTACATATACATATGAAGAAAACAATGGAAATTTATTATCTTCTACGTATGGGAATAATTCTGTTATCAATTTTCAATATGATGAATTTGATCGAGTAAAAAAAGTAAAAAAAGATAATAATGAATATGAATATTTATATAACAATAATGGGGATATACATAGATTATCTGAAAATGATGGCGAGTCATTTTTCTTGTATGATGAAGATAAAAGATTAAAAAAATACACTGATACTAGATATTATACAATTACTTATGAAGATGAAGAGAATAATATAGTAACTGATAGGAAAAATAATAATTTTAATATTGAATACTATTATGATAATGATAATAATATTACAAAACAAAAACTAAGCCTTGATAATGAATCGCATATAATAGAAAATATATTTAATAAAGATGGTATGGTATTAGAATCTAATTTAGATAGTACAAAGATAAAATACACTTATGATGAATTATTAAGAGTTACTAATAAAAATATTAATAATAACTATGAAACAAAGTATGAGTATCTTTCAATTGGAAACAGAACTTCAGCAATAATAAAATCAATTACTAATGGAAATAAAAAGTATTCATATAAGTATGATAAGTTATATAATATTACCGATATCTATTTAAATAATAATCTAATAAATCACTATGAATATGATGATTATAATGAGTTAATTAGTGATGAAGATTATGTAAATAATATTAAAACGGAATATACTTATGATAACGAAGGAAATATTCTAACAAAAGTTAAGAAAAATATATCTACAAATGAAAGTATTACTACTGATACATATGAATATAATGATTCATCATGGGAAGACCTATTAACAAAATATAATGATGAATTAATAACATATGATGAAATTGGAAATCCTTTGACAATTGGAAGTAAAAAGCTTACATGGATAAATGGTAGGCAATTGAATACATACAAAGATAGTAACATTTCAGTTTCATACAAATATAATATAAATGGAATTAGAACAAAGAAAACAATAAATGGGGTGGATACAGACTATTTCATAGAGAATAATTTAATAATATATGAAAAAACTGGTGGTAATATAATATACTATTTATATGATGATGGTGATATTATTGGACTAAAATATAATAATATGGTATATTATTATCTAAAGAACATACAGGGAGATATAGTGGGTATTATTGACTCTAATTATCAGATAGTTGCGCGTTATGAGTATGATTCAATGGGAACCATTTTGAGTATTAAGAATTCTTGTGGTCAAGAAATAACTAATCCATCTAATGTAGCTATTGTTAATCCGTTTAGATATAGAGGATACTATTATGATAAAGAAACAGAACTTTATTATTTAAATTCTCGATATTATAATCCGATGTGGGGAAGGTTTTTAAATGCTGATGGATTAATATACTTAGAACAAAGTATTATGGTATGTAACTTATTTGCTTATACTGCTAATAATTTTATTAATCATTCAGATAAAAATGGAAAGTGGTTTTTACTTGATTTCCTTGAAGGATTGCTTGAAGAAGCTGTTAATTTTGTTGAATCAACTTTTGACTATAGTGCAAATAAATATGGAGTAAAAAATGTTGAACCACCAATCAAAAATAAAAAAAGAAAAGCCGCAAAGCCAAGCCCAACTTATTATTCAATTAATAAAATAATTGATAATAGCAAATTAACTTGCAATGTTGGCGCATCATATAGTTCAGGTAAAACGTATGCTTCTGTAAACTATACTAGAGAAATAGCACCTAATTCAAACATAAATAAATCATCTGTTAGTTTCGGAGCCGGAATAACTGAATCTGCAAGCATTTTTGGCCCTTTGTCATTAAATGCCTCATTTAAATTTGAAACCAAAATAAGAGATCTTACTGATTTAGTTTATCCAAGATATTATTCACCATACACTTCATCGATAAGTGGTGGATTTAATGGACTAAATTACAATTTTTATGCTCCTGTGTATTCTAATAATGGTCAAATGAACTTTAATACAGCGGTTGGTTTTGATTATGGCGTTGAATATACTATAGAGTGGGATGAATAGACAATGATAAAAATTATAATTGATATTATTTTGATAATTATTACAATTTTTTTTAAAAGATTTATGGAATTTTCTTATAATCACATGTTGCTCAAAAGACAGCCTCTTCCAGAATCTTTATTTGGGAAAATATTGTTTTATGTAGTAGTTAGAGTTTTCTTGTTTGTTGCTGCAATAATTGATATTTTAACTGAAATAAGAGTAATAAAATAATATTTAATAATAATTTTTGGAGTAAAATATGGAGTACATATGAAATAACTTATATGTTAATTGTAAGCGTAGTAACATATATTCTAGGTATCATTAAATAAATTTTTTTAGGAACTTTTTCTAATAGATTTATTTCAATTCAAAATGTAATAATAGTGCTTATTAGTGGATTTGCTATTTTGCAAATAAAGATATATAAATAATTATGTATATAACAGAAGAAGTGTTAGAAAAAAATAAAATTTTTAATGCTTCTTCTGATACATTTGGTTTCGATTGTGTGTGTTTAATAAAAGGTTTGCTTTGGGGATGGAATGGGAATACTAATCGTGTATATGGTGGAGCAAAATATGCTTCTAATGGCATTCCAGATTATAATGCAGATCAAATGATTAAACAATGTACATCTTTATCAACTGATTTTAGTAAAATTGAAATAGGAGAAGTTGTACATATTCCAGGACACATAGGG
>CABUQZ010000004.1 GCA_902493795.1 uncultured Clostridium sp. | reverse complement strand
ATTAGTATTCCCATTCCATCCCCAAAGCAAACCTTTTATTAAGCATACACAATCAAAACCAAATGTATCAGAAGAAGCATTAAAAATTTTATTTTTTATAACACTTCTTCTATTATATACATAATTATTTGTATATCTTTTTTTATTTGTACTGTTAAGTGGTGCTCCAAAGCATCCTAAAACATAAAGTGTTTTATACTTAGTTGCAATTTCTTTTGCTTTTTCAACAAATTCTATATTATTCATTTTTATTATTTTCTACTTCAGTGTGTACTTCAGCAGAATCAGATACAGCTATTATAGTATCATCTTTACTTGATTGAAATAAATCAGATACTCCTCCAGCTGCTTGAGCAGCTACCAAGCATACAACAATTGAGTTAAATAAATTTGTTTCTATGTTTGCAAAATAGCAAACAAATCCGCTTATAAAACCAATTATTACGTTTTGAATTGGTATAAATCTATTTGGCATCGAGTCAACAAACAATTTGTTTATTGCTCCTAAAATATATGTTACTACACTTACAATTATTATGTAAGTTACTTCCATTTAAATTCTCCATTTAATCAAATACATATTTTTTAAAATTTCTTAAAACAAAAAAACATCATATGATTTTAAAATAAAATCTTTCTTTTTCTTAAAATATTAAATCATAGTTAACATTAGCAATAATAAATTCTTCGAGAAAGTATACATTAATGATGTTGGAAATGTTATCTTATCTCTTTATATTTTAACGTATCCTTATTTTCACCAAATACATATTTTACTACTTCATGATCAAAGAATCTCAAATCAGTCCAAGAATATGGTCCATCAACATCATACTTATAATGCTCACTATAATCTTCAGTTGTTCTTTTTAATAGTTTAAAGAATTTTACTTCTCTATTATTTAATGTTAATGAATATAAACATAACTTTGGAGGTGTATTAGCTGGATATACATATGTCATAAATTCTTCATTTAAATTTTCGATATCTTCTATAGTTGGTTCATAACTAAATATAGTATTATATATTTTAAACACAGAATATTCATCATCATATTCTCTTGGAAGTGACCCGTGATTAAACGAAACAATTCCAATTACTTTTATAACAATATAGCTTCCATTATATGGGCAATTTTCTATTTGTTGTCTTCTAATATCATTTACAGTATAACCATCCTTTATCGATATTTGATATGTTAAAATATCCCCATAATTCCAAGTGCCTTTTCTTTTTTTTAATTTTTTAACTTTTTTTCTTTCTGGTTGTTCTTTTTTTAACTTTTCCATTAATTTATTCAAAATTTCCTTTCGTTTATCCATGTAACATTTTTCCCACATTTTAGATTCTTTTTCATTTTTTATAATATCAATTGCTTTATCTTTAACTTTTTTAGTTAACCTACCATAATCCCACATGGTATCAGCAATAACTAACCAAAACAAATACTTATCTCGTAGGTCACTAAAACATTCAGAATAATGTTTTTTCATCATTTCGATTAATTCATCATCTTCTTTACCTAGTTTCAAGAAATCCTTATAATCATCCCTTATGTCACATGCTAAATCTTCATCATATAATTTTATTCCATAAAAACCCATATATTACTAATTTAAACAATCTCAAGAAAAATAATGATTCACTTTTGAATGTTTATCTCCTTTCTAATAGCTTTGTTATCCTATAAAAAATATTATATACTGTAATCTAGATTAAAATACAAAATAGACATTTTACTAATGAAATATTTTTTATGTCATTATACACCCAAAAGTATTATAGCTCATGTACCACGTATCTTTTTCTCTATATTTACTGCTCTTTGCCTACATTCTAGCATGGGATTTCATTTTCTTCAAGCCAAGTTAAGGCAACCTTTTTAAATTCTCTAGCCTTTTTTAAATTATTAGGATTTACACCATTGATTTGATTATATTTTTTTTTCTCTGTACGTTTCGTATCGCATCTCAAGATAAGAATTTGCTCTAATCCTCTTGCTTCCATATACGTTAAATTTGTTGCAACAGTATGAAAACGTAAATCTTTTCTTGCCAGGTTGTGACTATGTCTATATTTTGCAGAGTCTATCGATTTAGTTCTTCCTACATATGTTATTACATCAAATTTATCAACTAAAACATAAACATTTTGATCTCTATCTTCTGCTTTTTTTGCTCTTTTTGCATTATTTTCATATATTTGTTGTAATACTATTCCACTTACAACAACCAATCCTACAACACTTACAGATGTAGGTACTGAAATAACTCCAAACATCGTACCCAAAAATGCTGGAGCATTTTCTATAGTTTTCCCTATAGCTTCACCTAGTCCATTAAGCCAATCTATAGGATTTGGAAGTGCTAATGGAAATTTTCCACTTAAATCAATCGCATTAACATAATTATTATCTGTGTAAAGAAATATGTTTTGTCCCAATATAGACTCATTTGCTCCAATAATTCCATCAGCATTTATAAATCTTCCCCATTTAGGATTATAATATCTAGAGTTTAGATAGTATAATTCAGTCTCATTATCATAAAAATAGCTTCTATATCTAAATTGGTTAATTAAAGCAATATTAGACTCATCAGTGATTAATTTTCCATTATTATCTATAATTCTCTCTATTTTGCCAAAAGAGTCATATTCATATATTGCCATTGTATTATTATTTGAATCTTTTATTGCTATAATGTCACCTTGCAAATTTTTTTCATAGTAATACACATTTTCGTCATAATTCAATCCAATTAAACCATCAGAATCGTACAGATAATATATTATGTCATTACCTGTTTTCTCATAAATGATGTTTTTCCCTTGTAAATAATATTCTGTTTTAACACCATTTACAACTTTTTCTGTCCTAATACCATTTAAATTATACTTATATGAAATCGATATGTTACTATCTTCATACGTATTCAATTGCCTACCATTTATCCATGTAAGCATTTTACTTCCAATTGTCAAAGAATTTCCAATTTCATCATATGTTATTAATTCATCATTATATTTTGTTAGTAAGTCTTCCCATGATGAATCATTATATTCATATGTATCAGTGGTAATATTTTCATTTGTAGATATATTTTCCTTAACTTTTGTTAGAATATTTCCTTCATTATCATAAGTATATTCTGTTTTAATATTATTTACATAATCTTCATCACTAATTAACTCATTATAGATATCATATTCATAATGAGTTATTAAAGTATTATTTAAATATATATCAGTAACATTATTTAACTTGTCATACTTATATGAATACTTTGTATTTCCGCTAGTAATCGATTTTATCATCGTAGAAGTTCTATTTCCAATTGAAAGATACTCATACTCTGTTTCATAGCTATTATTAATATTTTTACTAGTAACTCTTAATAATTCATCATACATATATTTAATGCTTATACCATCTAAATTAGATTCTAATACCATTCCATCTCTATTAAATGTATTTTCTATAAAATGTGATTCATTATTAAGATTCAATTTTTGTTTTGTAATATTATTATCATTATCATAATAATATTCATTATTATAATTATTTTGTTTTCTTTGAGTTACTATGTTAGTGTCTTCATCCTCGTAACTAATTGTGTAATATCTATTATTTGTGTATTTTTTTAATCTTTTATCTTCATCATACAAGAAATATGACTCTCCATCATTTTCAGATAATTTATATATAACACCATTATTATTGTACAAATAACTATATTCATTGTTTTCTTTAATTAATTTTTTTACTCGATTAAATTTATCATATTGGTAACTGATAACACAATTATTTCCATATGTAGAAGATAACAATTTTCCATTATTTTCTCCAAATAAAGGAAATGACTGAATATTTTTTATCTTGAATATTCTAAATTAAAGGCATTATAAAAGGATGACTTTCATCATCCTTATAAATCAATTCATTTATCTGTTATGTCGTCTGTGGACACTATTTGACTTTTTATTTGTATTTATCAATTATCACTTGAACTTTTACTTTATCTATTTTAAGTTTGTAACTATCTCTTATATTTTCTGCATAACTTACTGTTATTACTTTATGTTTTAAAAGAACATCTAAACATGACAAATTAAATTCTTCTTTATCTTCATCTTCTTTAAACTTATCTTTAAGATCCATTATTTCATCAATTGCACTATTCATATTATTTGTTACATTTCCAACGATAGGACTTGCATTATACAAATATTTTCTTATATTAGAATCTCTTATTAAATCAAAGTTTAATACAGGAAGCGATAACACTACTACTGCTATTAATGATATAAAAGCACCTTCTAGAATCCCTACTATAAACCCACCTATTTTAGATGGTATTGCAAGGATAAAGGTAATATCTAATATTTTTTCAAGTATTTTAGATATTTTTACCGCAAAACAGTAAGCAAACATAAGACCAGTAAATATTATTATGAAAGCAATTATTTGATATATTATTACATTTAATATTGTTGCTCCTTTAAAACTTCCTGTAAAGCTAAAAAATGGTAAATGTAAGCTTAATGCTTCAGCAATTGGATTTTTTAGATAAAAGGAAAATATAAAAACAAGAATTATTCCTATTAAGGAAATTGTTGTTCTTACAAAGCCTTTTTTCATTCCAATTACGCCACACATTAATATTAATAAAATAATAATTACATCAATAATATTCATAAAACACCTACTCTATTATATTTAAAATATATCACATTAATTACTCTTAATCAATTTTTATTTATCTTTTAGTTCTTCTGTTATTTCATACAATTTGTTTAATGCTTCTATAGGAGTTATTTCTAATGGATTTATTTTCTTTAGATTATTAATTATTTTTTCTTCATTTTCGTCTTTTGTTGGAATATCAAGTTGTAGTTCTATTTGTTTAAATCCTGTTTCTTTTTTATTTTTTACTTCATAGAAACTTAGTATTTCGTTTGCTCTTTCGATTACTTCTTTAGGAAGTTTTGCAAGACTTGCTACATGAATACCGTAGCTTCTATCAACTGCTCCTTTTTTTACTTTATGTAAAAATGTTATTTTTCCTTCTTCTTCAATAGCACTTACATGTACATTTCTTAATCTTTTTAGATCTTGTGATAGTGTTGTTAGTTCGTGATAGTGTGTTGAAAATAGTGTTTTAGCATGTATTTTATCGTGAACATATTCAAGTATTGACTGAGCAAGACTCATTCCATCATATGTTGCTGTACCTCGACCTAATTCATCAAATAAAATTAAACTTTTATCTGTTGCTTCTTGAATCGCGTTATTAGCTTCTTTCATTTCTACCATAAATGTAGAGTCTCCACTTACTAAATCATCACTTGCTCCAATTCTTGTAAATATCTTATCAAAAATAGGCATTTTGCATGATTTTGCAGGTACAAATGAACCAATTTGAGCCATTATAATGATAATTGCTAAGCTTCTCATATAAGTAGATTTTCCTGCCATATTTGGTCCAGTTATTAAAAGAACATCTACATCTTCATCCATTAATATGTCATTTGGAACAAACTCATCTTTTATTACTTTTTCTACTACTGGGTGTCTAGCATCTTTTATTTCTACTATTCTTTTATCAGTTATAATTGGTTTTACAAAGTTATTTTCTTCACTTACTGTTGCAAAAGATGTTAGCATATCGATTAATGAGATGGTTTTAGATGTTTCTTGAAGAGATTCAATATAAGTTTTTACTTTATCTCTTATTTCCATAAATAATTTGAATTCAAGATTTATTATTTTTTCTTCTGCTCCTAAAATTATATTTTCTTTTTCTTTTAAAAGTGGAGTAATAAATCTTTCACAGTTTACTAGAGTTTGTTTTCTTTCATAGCCAAACTCTGGTTTAATTAATGGAATACTTCCTTTACTTACTTCTATGTAGTAACCAAATACTTTGTTGTACCCTAGTTTTAAATTCTTGATTCCTGTTTTTTCTTTTTCTTCTTGTTCTATTTTTAAGATAAAGTCTTTAGAGCCACTACTTATACTTCTTAGTTCATCTAGTTCTTCATTGTAACCTTCTTTTATTATTCCCCCTTCTTTAATACTTATTGGAGGGTCTTCAACAAGTGAACTTTCTAGTAATAGATAAAGATCTTCAAATGTATCTATTGTTTTATAAAAGTTTATATCTTTTAATATGCTTTTAATTGTAGGTAATACTTTTAAACTTTTCTTAAGTTGTAATAAGTCTCTTGCGTTTAAGTTTCCATATGCTACTCTTCCTGATAATCTTTCAAGGTCGTACACTTCATCAAGAGATGTTATCAAATCATTTTTTAAAATGAACTCAGTTTGCAATGTTTCAATTGTTTTATAACGTCTTTCTATTTCTTCTTTATCAGTTAATGGGTTTTCTAGATTATATTTAAGAAGTCTACTTCCCATTGCTGTTTTAGTTTTGTCTAAAAGCCATAAAAGTGAATATGTTCTTTCTTTTAATCTTAATGTTTCAACTAGCTCTAGGTTTCTTTTAGTGTGATTATCAAATAATAGATAATTATTTATATCTACGACAACTGCTTTTTGTAAATGTGACATATCACCTTTTTTAGCTTCTAATATATAGGATAAAAGATGGTTTACTACAGTAGTCATCCTGATATCTTTTAGGTCACTTGTGATATATTTGTAGTCATTTCCATCATAAATATCATCTCTTATTGTTGTTAAAATATGATAGTTGTTTTTTAAAATATAAATTATTTCTCTATCTACTTTATCATTTACTATTATTTCTTTTATATTTCTATTAATTACTTCTTTTATTACTTTTTCTTTATCGTGAGGAAGTATAATTACATAATAATATCCTGTTGTTATATCAGCATAACTCAATCCATATGAATAATCAAAATCAAAGATGTTACCAATATAGTTAGAGTCTTTTTCTGATAATGTATTATCGATAATAGTTCCTTTTGTTACTACTTGAATTACATCTCTATCTACCATACCTTTTGTTTCTTTGGGATCAGTTAATTGTTCACAGATTGCTACTTTATAACCTTTATCTACTAATTTTTCTAGGTATTGTAAATACGCATGATGAGGAACACCACACATTGGAACTCTTTCATCAAGGCCTGCATTTCTTCCTGTTAGAGTAAGCTCTAGTTCTCTTGAACATAATATGGCATCTTCAAAAAACATTTCATAGAAGTCACCTAATCTATAAAAAATGATTGTATCATTATATTTTTCTTTAATTTCTAGGTATTTTGCCATCATAGGACTTATTTTACTCATATCTACTTCGCTGCGTTTCATAATACTCACCTCGCAAGATGTATTATATCATAATTGCCAAAAAAAAGAAGGTTTAATTTCCTTCTTCAATGTTAAATAATTGCCTTAATTCGGTCATACTATCAGATATTTTACTTCTTGTATCAAGATTAATTTCTTGAGATAACAAGTTTTCAAATGATTCAACTTTTTTGATATCTTGATGTATCTTATCAATTTGTTCTTGATAATTATCATAACGCTCTTTATTAAAGAATAATTTCTTAGAGAAACCTGAATCTAAGCAGAACTTATCATAATCTACTTTAAAAAATTGACATTCATTTTTAATTCTTACTCGATATGCTTTTTCAATAGATCCATCTTTACTTATCAATGTTTGAGTTAAATTTCTTATGGCTGACATTATTAATTCTACTTCTATTTTAATTGTAGTAGCATCATTTAGTTTTAATGGAATTGTCTCATCACTATCTTTTAAATATAATCTTTCTTTAAGTATATCTTTCATACTTGTTGATAATTTATCTTTTATATATTTCTTTAAGTTTATTAAATCATCACTATTAGCAATTAAGAAATATTCTTGACTTGTTTTAATTGTCTTACTAACAAGCTGGTTTACCACTCTTTCCATTACAAATATGGCTAAGTAATCGACTATTGTCATTCTACCATCTTTATATGATACCAAAGTTGTTAAGTGATTTACTAAATAGTCATATGTTACGCTATCAATTGACTTAAAGAATATTAAACTTCTTTCTCTTAAATATTGATATGTGTTATAAACATCTTTATTTTTAATAGTTATAGCTTCATTGATATTTCCTGATAACAAATCATAATTATCATAGAAATATAAGTAGTTTTCTTTTTTTAGAATACTTAATATCTTCTCGTTTGTTTTAAAGTTTTCTACTTTTGTATAAAAACTTACAACTATCTTTTTTCCAAATTCTGTATATTTAATATAGTAAGGTATTTCATGAGCTATACATTCATTTATATAGTTTTTTAATAGTTTATATAATCTTGATGCATCTACTTTTATTGATAATATGGTATTAAATGATGGATCTTTACTTGTATTAAAGTCCGAGCAAATTACTACTTTGTGATTAAAATCATCAAATAAATCAGAAAAATATCTGTTTATTAATTGATTAGTTAATACTTGTTGAAGTGATGTATACGTTTTAACGCTTTCAAGTTCTCTTAATTCTTTTATAACATCATAAATATCATAGTCAAACTCTTTATTTTCTATATATGAACGTATTTCTTCTTCCTTTATACTTAAAATTTTATTTTTCCAAATTGACCACATAGCAAGACAAAACGTTTTCTTGTCCTCAATATCATATTGAACTTTTGTTTCTTTCTTTTCTTTTTTTGTTACACGTGCATAAAAATCCTCATAATTATAAGAAGCAGAATATATATTTAATAACTTATTCCACTTTATTTTATTATCCATTGGATTTTCGATACGAAAGTATAAACTCTTTAAGTCATCCATACGTAATCCCCTCTTTATTATAAATATATAATATCATTTATAGAATGATAAATCAATTATTCTTTTTCACTTTTCATCTTTTCTAGGTATTCTACTGCTTCATCAAAGGTACTTATTTCAACAAGTTCTATATCATAATTGTTTTCTTTTTTCTTTTTTAAAGCATCTTCGTAATTTTCTCCTTTTGGTACAAAAAATATTTTAGCATCATCTTTTTCTGCACCACTTATTTTATATTCAACTCCTCCTATTGGGCCTACTTCACCATTTCCTGATATTGTTCCTGTTCCAGCTATTTTATAGCCATTTGTCAAGTCCTCTTCAATTAGTGCGTCATATATCGCAAGAGTTGTCATGAATCCAGCACTTGGTCCACTTTCTGTACTTTTAAATGTAAATTTAATTTTTGGAGAAACTTCTAAATCATATATTGGAATGAAACTCATAGGTACTTCATCATCTTCTAAATATTTAATGGTTGATTCATATATATCATCATCATTTTGTAGTTCTAGAGTTATCTCATCACCTTTTACTTTATCTTTAAAGCCTGCAATCACTTGATCAGTATTTGTTATTTCTACTCCATCTATTTTTAATAATTTATCTCCAACTTTTATTTTGTTAGTCATAGATATTGTATCATTAACTAAATAAACATATATACTTACACCATTTGTTTCTATTTTGATATCTTTATTAATTTCTTTAGCTTTAGTATAAGCAATTATTGTTGCAATTTGATTTGCTCTTTGTAAGGATAGAGAATCTCTTATTTCTAATTCTTCAAAAGACTCATTACTATATTGATAATCAGAGACACTTTCTAATTGCCAATCACTCATAATATGTGAAATTATATATGTTAAAACGTTTCCTTCTGCTCTATTTACATAAGATAGGTTATAACTTCCTTTTTGACTGTAACCATTTTCTATAATGAATCTATCTGATAAATCAGTAATACCACCTGATATTAACACATAATATGGTAAAGGGAATGTTAATACTAAAACAAAAACTAATAGAAAAATAATAAACTTATAATTTCCTTTATAAGCATCCTTAAATTCATCAAGTAAATAATTCAATACTTTCTTTAATACTTTCATTGTGTCATCTCTTTTCTATTTTATCCCTAATTAATTATAACAGAAAGAATAATTTATATGAACAAGAATTTAATAAATATTTTGATTAATTTTGTACTACTTTATATTTTTATATTTATTTTTATGTATTCTAGTGAGATTAAAACTAGTATTTTGTTTGCATTTGATATTTGGATTAATAATTTAATACCTAGTATGTTTCCTTTTCTTTTAATATCTAATTTGTTAATTAATTATGGCTTCTTAGATATTTTAAGTTTTATAATAGGACCTTTTATTCTTAAAATATATAGATTGCCTAAAGTTTGTGCCTATCCTATTGTGGCTTCAATTTTTACTGGATTTCCAACTGGTAGCAAGTATACAAAAGATTTACTTGATAGTAATAAGATAAGTGTTGATGACGCTAATAGATTAATTATGTTTACGAGTTTTTCTAATCCTCTTTTTATTGTGTCTTCTGTTGGTGAAACACTTTTGAATAATAAGAAGGTTGGCTTTTTCATATTCTTTACTCATCTTGTAAGTGGTCTTTTAATTGGACTTCTTTATAGACCTCACAGTAGAATAAGTGCTAAAGATGATTTTGTAAAATCTAGGCCTAAATCATTTATTAATGTTCTTACTAGTTCAATTAGTGATATTTTTAAAATTCTTATAAATATGCTTGGAATTATCATTTTCTTTTTAATTATTATTACTATTTTAAATACTTTTTTAGACAATAATCTTTTTACTATTATTATTAAAGGAATAATTGAAGTTACTACTGGTATTACATATTTATCTTCTTATGATATCAATTTAAGAATTAAAGCTTCTTTAATAGGATTTTTATTATCATTTAATGGATTAAGTGTTCATTTGCAAACAAAAAGCATAATTATGGGAACAAAGATTAAATACAAAAAATTTTTCTTTGCAAGAATTCTTCATTCACTATTATGCTTTTCTTTGATATATGTTTTTTATTATTTATTCTGCTAACTATTGATTAGCTACATAGCGCTTATCTACTACTATTACTGGTCTTAATTGGTATTTTACATCAACGTAAGTTGGATCTACTCTTTTATTTGTACCATTTACATACCATACGTACATATTTTTATTTGCGTCTACAGATACTAGTTTAGAAGTCATTGTATAGTAATTAGTACTTACTAGCCATGATGGTGCACTACTAAGTGATAATGATGGTGCGTCAAGTTGTTTAAACATTGGGCTTGATGATACTATATAACCAACTTCTTCTGCTGTTATTAATCTTACTTCATCAGCATTAACCCATCTTGATTCCAAGACGTCAATTTCTCCTTTTATTGAACTTCCTTCGTATTGATTTCCATTCGATTTAGAGTTATTGAACGCAGTTAGGGGAAGTGATGCTACAGAGTAATTATCATCATATAGTAAAGTTACTTTTCCATCATATCCTCCACTTGCTTTAATTACTCTAAACTCTCTTTGCTCAGTTTTATTTAATATTACTGAAACTCTATCTCCTATTGAAAAAGATTTATATGGGTTTGTCATAGTATCGGAATAGTTTACTGAACCATCTGCTACTATAGAAATATCAACGTCGGCATCTAAATCGTTGTGTACTAGAATAACCCTTATTTTATATAAAGGTGTATTAGATTCAAGTCCATCATTTACTGTAGTCATTTCAAGCAAGTAATCACTTCTAACATTAATGTTTGCTGCATCTGGGATATCATACCTTATTCCGCCATAAGTTAAATATGGGACAGTATAAGAAAATGATGTGTCTGATCCATTTAACCCTTCCATTGTTTCAACTTTTCCTTCTTCTTTAATTTCAAATGTTTTAGATTCACCTTTTAAGAAAGATAGTACAATACATCTTGCAATTCTATTTCCTCTTGCATCCGTGCAATAATTTATTTCTTTTAATCCATTTCTTTCAATATCTTTTTCAATATCAATTGTAATTTGAGATTTAAATGCTAATAAATCAGTTTGTATTGATGAATCTTCTTCTTTATCTCTATAATTAATTATTACAGCAAATAGTGATATTGCAAGAATACTTGAAAAAACAAAGCTTGCAATAAGCTCTACTACTGTAAAACCTTTATTATTTAATTTCATCTATAATAACACCTACTCTTTCTAATCTCTATTAAATAACAACTCGATATTTGTTATTCTTCCATCATTAAATACAACTATTAATCTTCTTTCAAAGTCATATTGTGATGGGTCAAGACCTGTGTTGTTATATTTTTGCATTTGACTTATATATTCACTTGATGCTCTATCGAAATTTTTACTTCTTTTTTTGAAATCATTTGTGATAGTATAGTTTGTCAAGATTATTTTTTTTACGTCTAAAAAATCTCTTGATAAAAGTTTTTTACAATAATTAATATTTGTTAGGTAATAACATATATCATCACCTTCAAACATATAATATCCTTCTGTTGGCAAAGTTGCTAAACTTACAATTCTTTGATTTTCACTTTTTAGTATCATTTTTCTAATCATATGAGCACTATAGATACTTTCAATTGAATCGTAGTCACTTTCTTTTTCATACTCACCTATTAGAGGAATGATATTAGCTATTATAAATGTAAATAATCCTAAAACAAATACTGATACTACTATAGTCTCCACTAATACAAATCCTTTTTTATTCATATGACACCTCTTTATAATCTCATATCATATTTATTATATAATATATTTTAAATTAATACCATATTAAAATAAAATAAATTATCTCAGTGTTAAATTTAACTTTTAAGGTAACTCAATTATTGATTATGATTGAAAGTTATTATATAATTGTGTTATTGATAAAATAAAGGGGCGATTAATTATGATGACAGAATACGATTTCGTAAATATGCCAATTGTTGATATTGTAAATAGGATGATTATTTTTGCATCTCAACATAAAGCATCAGATATCCACTTCGATCCACGTGAGGATTGTATGATGGTTAGAATGAGAGTCGATGGTAGATTAAGAGATCACACTAAGGTTCCTAAGATGTATGAAAAAAACCTTACTACCAGAGTTAAACTTATTTCTAAAATGAATATTACAGAGACACGTATACCACAAGATGGTGCTATTAAAGGTGTTGTAGATGGAAAAGAACTAGACATGCGTGTTTCTTGTTTACCTACTAATGAAGGAGAAAAAATCGTTGTTCGTCTTTTGGACTACTCTCAAAGTTTAAATGGACTTGACACACTTGGATTTACTCCATCTAATTTAAAGAAAATTGAAAGATTACTTGATATTCCAAATGGAATTATTCTTGTTACAGGAGCTACTGGATCAGGAAAATCTACTACAACTTATTCAATGGTTTCAGCCCTTAATACTGAAGATGTTAACATAATTACTGTTGAGGACCCAGTAGAAATGAATATTGAAGGAATTAACCAAGTTTACGTTAACTCGGAAATTGGACTTACATTTGCTAGTGCTTTAAGATCTATCTTGCGTCAAGACCCAGATGTTATTCTTATCGGAGAAATTCGTGATAGTGAAACTGCTCAAATTGCTATTCGTGCTGCCATTACTGGACACTTAGTTATATCTACAATACACACTAATAGTGCTTTAAATACTATTGAACGTTTACTAGATATGGATGTTGAAAGATACTTATTATCAACTGCTCTTAATGGAATTGTTTCACAAAAACTTGCTAGAACTTTATGTCCTGATTGTAAAAGATTAAGACCTACTACTAATTATGAAAAAGAAATATTTAACAGACTATTAGGAAAAGACGTCGACCAAGTTTATGAACCTGTTGGATGTGATAAATGTAACAGAGGTTTCCGTGGAAGAATTGCTCTTCACGAAGTACTTGTATTGACTGATGCCATTCGTGAACTTATTAATGATGAAAATACTGACAAAGAAGCTTTAAGAAAAGCTGTTTACACTGATGATACCACTACTCTTTTACAAGATGCTTTACAAAAGGTAGTTGAAGGATATACAACATTTAAAGAGGTATACAGAGTTGTTGATATCGACTTCGATCTTGAAAAGAGTATTAGAAAAGGTATTAGAGAAAAAGAAAAAGAAACTGCTAAAAAAGAAAATCTTGAAGTTATCGACTTATATGATTCTAAAGATACAACTGTTAAGATAACTTCTAAAGAAATTGATAAAATCAAGTTTAGAGCTAAAGAAGCTGCTGAGACTAAGTATAAAAAGAAGAAAATTAAAGACAATGATTTAATCGATGTATTTGAAGGAACTGTTCCAGTTTCAGGAGAAGCAAAAAAAGAGGATAAAAAATCTGATAAAAAAACAGATAAAAAAGAAGCTAAAAAAGAAGAAAAGAAAAAATAAAATTTCTATAGAGACTACAAAGCCTCTTTTTTTTGCACATAAAAAGCCTAATAATAATCTAAATTAGGCTTTATTCTTAGTCATTTATTATAGTATTATATATTTCTTCATGAATATCTTCGATACTTCTTAGTTTATTTTCTTTTATACACTCTATTGTATCCCAGTTATATAGTTGTGCAAGCTCAATATAAGCTCTTTCAGCTTTTTGCAAGTGTTCTGGGCTTTTCTCATATTCATCTAAAAACTCTCTATTTTTTTCAAGTTCCTTTGTAAAATCATATGGAACATGTAAAAATATAGTTTTATCTGGTTTAGGTAAATCAAGTAGCCAATATTCTAATTTATCAATCCATTGATACATATAAAACCTTTCATCTTTATCATCTATTCTACATCCTTGATGAGCAAGATTACTTGTTACATATCTATCTAGTATTACATAATATCCTTTATTTACATACTCTAGTACTTTTCCAATGTTATACTTTCTATCAGCTGCAAAATATAAGCAAGCTATTTTAGGATCTAGTTTTAACGCACTGTCGAAGAAGCTATCACATATTTCTTGCTTTCCTAAATATGCTCCACCTACAATTTTTCCTGTTGGAGTGTCATAGCAGGGAAAACTAACTGACATACATTTTTTACCTTCTTTTTCTAATCTTTCAACTAGTAATTTAGATTGGGTAGCTTTTCCAGAGCAGTCTGTACCTTCAATTACAATTATCTTTCCTTTTTTTTCATCCATTTTTTTACTCTCCATTCTACTATATTTTAACAAAAAAAAAGGAAAGTATCAATACTTTCCTAAATACGACGAGTTCCTTTGATTCCTTCGTTAAAGAGACAAGCTCTTGGACAGTTGAAATCTGGATAACTGCATCTTCTTCCATTCATATATGGTTCTAGTTTTTTTACATATGGATGATCTTTTTCTTTTAAACTTTCATAATAATCATGTTTTGTTTTATCAGCTTGTCTAAATATTTCAAGTTGAGCAGCAGAACAATCTCTTTCTTTTAGTTTCATAATAAACGAAGTAAAGCTTCCTCTTTCGTTTATATCCACTAACATTCCTTGAGGATAGTTCTTTTTAACACTATTAATATCTTTTAGATATTCTTTTACTAAGTCTTCTCTTCCTTCAAGAATTGGTGGAACAAAGAATCCATTATCATCATTGAACTCTAATTGATATTCACCTTTTCTATGTCTTTGTGCTTGAGCATACATTGCTAAGCTTCCTTTGTAGTTAGTTGAATATGTAACACCAAACTCATTTGGAATATCTCTTAAGTCTTCACCAAATATTTCTAATTTTCTATGTTTTAAATTAGACATTAATCTTTCATCTAATAAATTTAATCTTTTACATTCTTTTATGAATTTTTCAAACTCTTTAGATAATCTTTCTTCAAAAGCATTTTTATTTGGTTTATTTATGTAGTCTTGCATATATACAGCTTCTCTATTTAACTGAGCAAGTGGAACAGTGTGAACCATTTCAGTATTAACAAAAACAGATGTTAAGTATCTTGCATTTTCTTTAGCAAGTGTTTTCATTTTAAATGGTTTTAATACATCCTTATATTGTTCTTCAATTAGATCATAAAATATTTGATACCATTTATTATATAAATCGATTTCTTTTTTTGAAAGAGTACATTCTCCTTCTTTAATTGCTGTGTATCTTAGACTTCTTTCACTTGTTGAATATTGGTGTTCATTGTTTAGAACCATATTTAACATTTTTGATGAATTTTGTAAATACATTCCAATATTAACATGTTCAAATACACTTTGGTGTTCTCCACTTGTTGTGTTTTTTATTCTTTTTTGTGTAGCTTCATCATCTTCTTTGAAAGACGCTAGAAGTCCTTCTTCATTATAACAAATTCCTCCTACTTTTCCTGAGAAATCCATTGCCTTTTCAAGATTGAATTTTCCTCTTGTTAGAAATGGTGTATTAGGAAGTAATTTGATTTTTAGATTATTTGCTTTCATAAAAACCCTCCTTTTGCAAACTACTCTTTAGATTCATCTATTACACAATCATCCTTGTCGAATTCTAAATTAATAAATCTTCTACTTGCTAGATAATCGCACATATGAACGAATTTTTCCATTGGAGCGCGTGGTATTGGAAGTACAATATCACTATATGAATTTGTGTTCCATGGACCCATGTGACTTGCTACAGATGCTGATACTTTTAAAATATCTTCATCTTCCATATTTAATTTATCTTTATTTTCTTTTATATACTCACTAGCTAGTAGTGGATGATCAAATCTTGTATATTTTTCTTTTTCTTTTCCATACTTTATTCCATCGTGGATTAAAAGTGCAATTATTATTAAGTCTTTATCTCTTGTGCTATAAGGTTTTCCTATTATTGGATTTGATAATAATTCATATGCAAACTTACAAGCAGACTTAACATGTCTTGTTAGGCCACCTTTTTCTTGAGCATATTTGGGGTGGTACTTTCCTGTACTTGATGCATCAACCTCAAAAAAATAATCAGGAAGATGTCCTATTAAATATTTAGCATCATTTCTTAATTTTTCGTCTTCTATGTATAAAAACTCTTTTTTAAAAGTATTTATTTTTTCTTCTTCACTCATTTTTTACTTCCTCCAATAAAATTTACTAATATAGAATTTGATACATATAATTTATCTTTTGGAATATATATTCTTTTTCCATTATCTATAATTAGTTTTTTATCAATTAAATTTATTATATCAAATACATCTTGAATATTAAACTTATATTTATCATAAAAAGTTTTCTTTTCTACTCCATTTATTTTTCTAAGCCCAAAAATAAGCTCGTTTTCCATATTGATTTCTTTAGTCATTTCTTCTTTTTCTTGAGTAAATTCTCCATTTAGATATTTATTAATATTTCTTGTGTTAGTGTATCTTATATTATTAACAAAACCACTTGCACCTAGACCAAATCCATAATATTCAAAATTATTCCAATATGTTAAATTGTGTTTTGACTCAAATCCTTTTTTTGAAAAATTACTTATTTCATAATGAGAGTAGCCATATTTTCTTAGATAATCAATAATATTAAAATACATATTTTTTTCGAGTTCTTCGTCAAGTGGTTCTGTTTTATCATTATATATTTTAGTATGTGGTTCAATAATAAGTGAATAAATTGATATATGAGTAGGATTAAGTCCAATAACAAAATCTAAATCATTTTTTAAGTCTTCTTCTTTTTCATTTGGAAAAGCGTACATCAAATCTAAATTGAAGTTAGAAAAATATTTTTTTACTAGATTTATTTTTTCAGTTACTACTTCTTTTTTATTGAATCTATTTAGAAAAGGCATAAACTTTTCATTTATCGTTTCTATTCCTATACTTAATCTATTTACTTTGTTATTTTTTAATACTTTTAACATTTCTTCATTAATATCTAAGACATTTGCTTCAAATGTAAACTCGATAGTCTTGCTTAATTTAAAAATACTTATTATTTCAAATAGTTTTTTTAATTCAGCAACTGATAGAGAACTTGGACTTCCTCCACCAATATATAAAGTATTTAATGTTTCGTTTTTATAGTTTTCTTTTATTTCATTTTCTAATGTTTCTAGATATTTACTTCTATCTGCTATATCATATAAGATTTTACAAAAGTCACAGTAAGAACAAATCGATTTACAAAATGGAATATGAATATAAGCACTACTTGGCATTTTTCAAGTTCTTTCTTGTATCTTCAACTAAGGATGCTGCTACTTCTTCATATAATTCAGTGCTTATTAATTTTAATCTTTTAGTTAAATCTCTATAAACAGTCCAAAAATCTTGATTTGTAGTTTCTACTATTTCATTTACTGTTAATCCACTTAAGAATAATTTAGTGTTTTCTAAGACTCTTTTTTTAATTTCTGGATCATTAATTGTTTTAGGAGCGTTACTATTTATTTTTTCTCTTAATTCATCTACTTCATCTGGTCTTAATTTCATAAATCTTGCACAATAATCACTTACTGTTGCATTACTTATATGAAAATAAGTTTTAGTAAAATATTGGGCTGTTTTTCTTGTAGATGCTCCAGTTACCTTTACATACTCTCCTACCATTAATACTCTTCTATTTCTTTCTTCTTCGTCTTTAATATTTTGTGCCATTATTCATCACCATCCATTGATAATACGCTCATAAATGCTTCTTGAGGAAGTTCCACACTTCCAACTTGTTTCATACGTTTTTTACCTTCTTTTTGCTTTTCTAGAAGTTTTCTCTTACGAGTTATATCTCCTCCATAACACTTTGCAAGAACATCTTTTCTAAGTGCTTTTATAGTTTCTCTTGCTATTACATGATTTCCAATACTTGCTTGTACTGGTACTTCAAATAACTGTCTAGGAATTGATTTTCTAAGAGATGATACAATACTTCTTCCACGAGTGTAAGCAAAATCTTTATGTACTATAATACTTAAAGCATCGACTATTTCACCATTTAATAAAATGTCCATCTTAACTAATTCGCTAGGCTTGTAACCAATTACTTCATAATCAAATGATGCATACCCTTTGGTATATGATTTTAACTTGTCAAAAAAGTCATAGACAATTTCAGAAAGAGGAATTTCATAGTGAATATTTACTCTTGTTGGATCAATGTACTCCATTGTTATATAATTTCCTCTTTTATTTTGACATAACTCCATAATTGGTCCAATGTATTCTTTTGGAGTAAAGATACTTGTTCTTATATATGGTTCTTTTATTTCTTTTAAAACTGTTTTATCAGGCATTTTAGATGGAGAATCAACCTCTACTATTTCGCCATTTGTTAGGTGTGCTTCATAGACTACTGATGGCGCTGTTGTTATAAGTTCTATATTAAATTCTCTTGTTATTCTTTCTTTTATGATATCCATGTGAAGTAGTCCTAAAAATCCACATCTAAATCCAAAACCTAAAGCTGTTGATGTTTCTGGTTCAAAAATCAATGAAGAATCGTTTAATTGAAGTTTTGAAAGTGCGTCTCTTAAGTCTTCAAACTTAGTAGATTCAAGTGGGAACAAACCACAGAACACCATAGGTTTGATGTGCTTATATCCTGGAAGTGATTCACTAGCAGGGATATTAAGCAGTGTTATTGTGTCTCCTACTTTAACATCACTTATACTTTTAATACTAGCTGATATAAAACCAACTTCTCCTACTCCAAGAGACTCTTTTTTTACTTCTTTTGGAGTGTTTACAAATAAATCTATTACTTCGTAGGTTGCACCTGTTTGCATCATTTTAATTTTGTCTCCTACTTTTATTTCACCATTAAAAATACGAACAGATATTATTACACCACGATAGGAATCGAAGACACTATCGAAAATTAGTGCTTGAAGAGGTTTTCCCTCTTCCTCTTTAGGACATGGTATTTTTTCTACTATTTTATTTAGTAAATTATCTACTCCAACACCTGTTTTAGCACTAGTTAATACTATTTCATCTTCATCAAAACCAATTAAATCAATTAGTTCTTTTTTTACTTTATCAATATCAGCATTTGGTAAATCAATTTTATTTATTACAGGAATAATAGTTAAGTTATTATCAAGTGCTAAATAAAGATTAGCAAGTGTTTGAGCTTCTATTCCTTGAGCTGCATCAACTACTAGTATTGCTCCTTCACATGAAGCAAGAGATCTTGATACTTCATAAGAAAAGTCAACATGCCCTGGAGTATCTATTAAGTTTAGTAAATACTCTTCACCATTATATGTGTATTTTAAAGATGCAGTATTTAATTTAATAGTAATACCACGTTCTCTTTCAATATCCATGTTATCTAAAAGTTGGGCTTTCGCTTCTCTTTTACTTACTGCGTTAGTAAGCTCTAGAATTCTATCAGCAAGAGTACTTTTACCATGATCAATATGCGCTATAATTGAAAAATTTCTAATATGTTTTTTGTCCATAATGTCACCTTTTTTCACTATATATATTATAATATTTAATGTAGTAAAAAGAAAGAAAAAAAGATAATATAATTACCTTTTAAAGTATTCTTTTATAACGTTATAATCACTATATTCTTGATACTCATCTTTTATTGCCATATAGTTATCTGTACCTTTTCCTGCTATTAGTACTAAATCATTAACTTTTGCAAGAGATAATGCTTTAAATATCGCCTCTTTTCTATTTATAATTCTTTCGTAATTAGTTTTATCAGAAAGCGATACCAAGTCATTTATTATTTCATTAACGTCTTCATATCTTGGGTCATCCATTGTAAAAATAGTATAATAAGAGTTATCAAGTACTATTTTACCTATATATTTTCTTTTGTCTTTGTCACGTCCTCCAGCACTTCCTGTTACTGTAATTATTCTCTTTATATTAATGCTTTTTAGGTATATATAAATGTTTTCTAAAGCATCAGGAGTATGTGCATAATCAAGAAGGATGTGATAGTTTTGGTTAAAGTCTAGGAACTCTACTCTTCCTTTAGGTGCTTTAATATTTTCTATTCTTGATAAAATATCATCCATATCATAGTTAAGTCCTATTAGAGCAAGCATTGCCCCACATAAATTATAGACATTAAACTCTCCTACTAATGGAGATTTTATTTTATATTTCTTATTCCTGTATTTTAAAGTTATATCTGTGTAATTTAGATGGTTTTTATAATTAACTATTTCTAAATCAGCGTCTTTTTTACCATAAGTTAATATTTTTGTTTTACATACTTTTTTAAATTCTTCAAAATATTTATCATCTTTATTTAATATACTGTAGCCATTTCTATCTATTTGTTTAAATAATTGTTTTTTACAATTAATATAATTTTTTATGTTTTTGTGAACGTTTAAGTGTTCTTCTGAAATATTTGTAAATATTCCTACTTTAAATTTTAGTCCTACTAGTCTTTTTCGATAAAAGGCTTCACTTGATGCTTCCATACTTAGATATTTACAATTTTCTTCTCTAAATCTTTTAAAGTATTTATATAACCTATCAGGGCCAGGTGTTGTGTTTCTTATTTCTTCTTCAAAAGATGAACAAGATATTCCATTTGTTCCCATATAGCCACATATGTCATTTCCTATTAGATCTTGTATTATTTCTGATATCGTTGTTTTTCCATTGGTACCTGTTACTGCGATAAGTTCTAGTTTATTTTTGTCATAGTCATATAACTTTTTTGCTATTTTAACTAGTTCTTTATCAGGGTCTTTAACTTCGATTACTGTAGCAGGACATTCTACTACTTTATCTGTTACAATTACTTTAGCGCCATTTTTTATTGCTTCATCTATATATTCATTTCTATTTGCAGTAACTCCTTTTACACAGACAAAGATATCATTTTCTTTTACTTCTTTTGAATTTATTTTAACATCATTAATTAGAGTATCAGGAAAATTTTTATAGATATCACTTAATTTTTTCATGTTTCACCAACCTAGTGTAAGATATGAAAAAAGTATCAAAGTGACACTTTAACTTCGATACTTTACTTACATATATCGTTATCTGATGTATAGGAATCGCAGTATAAACATACTGTGAATTTATAATTTAAGTTTCCTTTATTTTCTACTCTTACAAAGCTTTTTTCCATATCGCACTTTCCTGCATCAGTTGACTTCATTTCATCTATAAATCCATCTTCAATTAAATTTTTTAGTTTGATATTTGTAATTTTACCTTTTTCAGGAACATCACAGTTTCTTGAGTTACTTCCAATGCAATCAAGTACAGCATTTGTAGCAGCATCTTCCATACTATCTTCATATGTTAAAAAAGTTGTTAATCTTCCTTTTTGGATATATTTAGATACACCTGGAACTGCAACAGTTGCTATTAAGCCAATAACAATAACTGCTCCTATTACTTCAATTAACGTAAATCCTTTCTTATTCATATTTACACCTCTTTACTTTACTTCATTATATATTTGTTTACTATTGTAGTCAATTTATATACATAATTTAAGGTGTAAAGATAAGTAAAATTTAATTATACTTTTTATTTTCTAGTGTTAATGAAACAATCTTATTCTATTTTACTATGTATGGCTTATCTTTACTTCCATCACCACTAATATACTCTGTTCCAGGTTTAAGTGAAATTGCAGGACGTACTCCTCGTACGATACTTACTGAATTATCTCCTTCACTAGTTAACCAGCCATTTGAACCGATATAATGAGCATTAACTCTTTCGTTAAATTTGATAGGCGAAGCAAGCCAATATGACTCTCCTGTTCCGAAGCTATAATCTCTTCCAATTAGATTCATTTCTGGGTTACTAATTAGCCCTACTTTGTATTTTAGTTTTGCTTTAGGATTACTAACGCTAAATTTATCTGTGTCATTAATGCAACTTAAATCCAAATTTATGCTCTTGTTTTTAAAGTACAAAGAATTGTATGTTGTCATATTTCCTCCATTTGGATCCCATCCATTTAATTCTACTATACTTCTATCATTACAGAATATTGTATCTTCTAAATAACTAGAATAATTTTTCATATTTTTTTCATACCAAGTATCTATTACTTTTTTTATTTTAGAATCTTCCAAATTTACGTTATCACTCCATAACATTTCATTTAATGCATCTTCTACACTCTTTCCTTCTGATAGATTTATATAACGCATCCAATAACCATCTGAATAGTATATGTAATATAATGTTGCGCATTCTCCTTTTTCATTAAAACATGTATAGTGATGGTTATTTATTTTGCCATAAGAGGATGACCATGTTGGAAACTCTATTATATTTTTTAGTTTATACTTTCCATTTTGATAGGTAAATGATGTTCCAAATTTATAACTACCAGTTGGAAAATTAGGATGTTCATATTTACTCATATATTTAGTAGCGCTTGTAGGATTATACATATAACCTGCATATGCTGGTGATGTATCACTGCTATTAAATTCACTTGTTCCTATTTGAGCAGATTTTCCTTTATTATTACATTTTCCATCACTAGAAGGCAAGCCATTATAGATCATCTTTACTCCACCTGTGTCTGTTGTTCTTACTGTTTGCCAGCAAAAGCCTGCAAAAATCACATTATTTTTATCCAAAATGATATTTATATTTTCGCTGTTAGATGAATTCCAGTAATATATTCTCTTTCCTCCAGTTCCATACATTGAATCTTTATGAGCTCCATGATACATTTCAGCATATTTTCCTATTTCTGCTTCATTTTGCAATACTTCATAAAGAGTTGTTTTTTTAGGCACTTCTTCATTAGGCTTTATTTCTTCGTCTGGTTTTGTTTCTTCATTGGGTTTTGTTTCTTCATTAGGTTTTGTTTCTTCGTCTTGTTTTATTTCTGCATCAAACATTGTTCCTCTATCAGGTATATTTAAACGTGCATTTTTTTCATCTGCATCTTCTATTTTACAATTATTTTTTAATATTTTTATCTTATCTCTTCCTCCTACTCCTACATCAGTATTTATTTTGTCTACATTGCTAAATAATTTATCATAATCAAGAGATTCTTCATAAGTTAGATGTATTCCAGCATTAGACTCGTCTTTACTTACCCAATAATAGTCAAAACCTAGTTGGCCATGTGTTACTACTACATAAGTTTGTCCATCTACAAATTTAATAGATGATTTGACTTCTTTTTCTGGTTCTACACATGTAATTGGAAAGTAATAGGTTGTATTTGTATCAAGGGATCCAAATTTACTGGTATTAACCTTATTTTCTATTCCTCTTATATATTCTTTTACTATTGCAATATAATCGTAATTTATTAACTCATTGTTATTTATATTATCAAATTGTGTTGCAATATACATTAATACTCCTAATATTACAATTACTATTAAAATTTTATTAAGAGGACGATCGCTTTTGTTATTTAAAAAATAACTACTTTTTCCATATGAAATGTCTGTTCTCATACTGTACTTCTCCTTATTTTATACTTTTATTATACTATTTTAATTTTTCTTATCAAAGAAAAATTAAACCAAAAAGATGATTCTTATTCAATAAAGGAATCATCTTCTATCTTCAATATTTATAATTTTTATTTATTTCTTAAGTATCGATATCTTTTTAAATAGCTATAATATTTCGTTTATTTATTTTATTATAGAAGTTACATTATGCTTTTCATCTTATTAAGGGTCACTAATTTTTTCTTAATATTAAAATAAATCCCTGTGTTTTCTTCATAATAATTATCGATAAACTGCTCTACATCTTCTATTCCTTCTTTTACATCAAGATTTTTTATTTTATCAATATCTACACAATAAAGCATTCTAATTAATCTAAGAGATTCCTTGTTTACCATTATTTCGTTTGTGTAACACTCTTTGCAAACAAAGCCAAAGCTTTTAGAATCCATTGTTACTATATCATGTGTTGTTCCACAAAAAGAACATGAATCAAGGTTAGGTAAAACTCCTAAAAACTTTAAATATTTTAACATTACTATATCTAGTAGTATTCTTGGGTTTAAGCCATCATTTATCTTTTTGATTGCAGAAATTAAAATATCATATATTTCTTTTTCTTCCTCTTTATCTATTTCTCTTTGAGGAAGTATTTGGAGTGTTATATCAACGATTATAAAAGTATACATTTTCTTTTCTAGGTCATGGTAATCCATCAATATATTTTTAAATATTTCTAAAATATTGATTCCTACTAATGTAGATAAACCATTTTCTTTATATGATATATCAAATACACCATATATTAGTTTATTACTTCCTTCTTTTAGGGCACTTTTAGGCTTTTTGCAACCTTTTGATAAGACACAAATTATACCAAAGTCTTTCGTAAATATTTTTAATATTTTACTTGATTCACTGTAGCTTTGTTCTCCTACTACTAGGCCTTCTACTTTTATTATTTTCATTTACTTCACTTCCAAGCTCTTTTATAAGTAAATAATACTTAATATCTCCTGTTTTTTTAAATAGTTCCCATAGAATTTTTTCCATAAAAATATCACCATTTATATAATGGTAATATTTTAGTCTTTTAATTCATAAAAACCTAATTCTTTTAAATATTTTTCTTTTTCACGCCACTCTTCTATTACTTTAACGTAAGTTTTTAAGTTAACTTGTTTTCCTAAAAATTCTTCGATGTCACTTCTTGCATAGATTCCAACTTTTTTAAGCATTGATCCATTTTTACCAATGATTATCTTCTTTAGATTTTCTCTATCTACAATTATTAATACACCAATTTCAATATATTTTTCATATTCATCAAATGACTCCACAACACAAGTTATAGTGTGAGGAACTTCATCTTTTGTAAGGCGTAATAATTTTTCACGTACTACTTCTGCAATATAAAAGTTTCTACTTATATTAGTTATTGTATCTTCGTCATATAACATTCCTTCACGTGGTAAATACTTTTTAGTTGTTTCAATTAAATCGTTTATATTATTACTTTTTAGAGATGAAACAGGAATTATTTCTTTAAAATCGTATAGTTTACTATATTCTTCCATTAATTTTAAAAGTTCTCTTTTATCGATAATATCAATTTTATTAAGTACTAATATTACTGGTTTATTTAGATCTTTTATTTTATTTAATACGAACTGATCACCTTTTCCAAATGGCTTTGTTACATCGATTAAAAAAAGTATTATATCTACTTCATCTATCATTTGATAGGCTTCATTATTCATTATGCTTCCAAGTTTATTTGCTGGCTTGTGAATTCCTGGTGTGTCAATAAAGACAATTTGTGAATCACTATCGTTATATATTCCTTGAATTATATTTCTTGTTGTTCCACTTACATTTGAAGTTATGGCTATTTTTCTTTCAAGTAAAGTGTTTAACAGTGTACTTTTACCTACATTAGGTCTTCCTACTATACTTACAAAACCACTTTTCATTTTAAATCCTCATCATTAAATGGATATGGGCATAAATCTTTTACAGTAAATCTTAGCTCTTCTCCTTCATTATTCATACAAATAACTGTTGCGTCTTCATCAAATAGCTCTAATATAACTTGTCTACATGCAAAACAAGGCATTCCTATCTTTTTATTATCACACATAACATATAATTCTTGAAAATCATATCTTTTGTAACCACTGCTTATCGCACTTAATATTGCACTTCTTTCTGCACAAATTGATGAACCATATGCTGAATTTTCAACGTTTACTCCATTGAACTCTTTTCCATCTTTCATTTTGCATATTGCACTTACTCTAAAATGGGAATATGGTGAATAACTATTATCTAATAATTTTATTAATTTTTCCTTCATAACTCCTCCTAAAACAATTCAATTATTTTTGGTATAAATATTACACATCCAACTGCTACTGATATCAAAGCAGAAAAAAGAACTGCACCTGCTGCTACATCTTTACTTATTTTAGCTACTGGATGAATTTTTGGCATGGCAAGGTTTACTGCTTCTTCAATTGCTGTGTTTGCAAGTTCAAGAGCCATCACTAGCCCAATACAGATTATTACTGATAACCATTCTGTTGTAGTTATTTTAAAGACAAATCCCATTATAACTGTGATAATCGCAGCAATTAAATCAACCCATAAGTTTTTTGTGGTCTTAAAGCCATAAACCATTCCTTGAAAAGCATGATTAAAACTATCAAATATATTTTTACTTTTAAAGTTTTTACCTTGTGATTCCATATCTTGATAGTACCTCCTCTTGTTTTGCAAACATTACTTTTTCATCTTCTTCTTTCATGTGGTCATATCCTAGTAAATGAAGAAGTCCATGTACTGCTAAGAAGAATAGTTCTCTTTTAAAAGAATGACCATATTCTTTACTTTGACTTCTAACGTGATCTATTGATATATAAATATCTCCTAGAACTCTTATATCTTCTCTATTAAATGTATTATCGTCTTCTAGTGCAAAACTTATTACATCTGTTGGTCTATCAATGTTTCTATATTCTTTATTAATCTTATGAATTTCCTTATCGTCTACTATAATAACGTTAAAAATTACGTTATCTAGTTTTTCATCTTCACATACCTTATATAAAAATTCTTTTAACTCTTCTAGTTCATCAATTTTTTCATCTAGAAGATTTACTACATCTATATTCATACTTCCTCCTAAATAAGCAAAAACAATATAAATATTATAAACAAAATTAACATAATAATAAATATTATATTTAAAAATGTTTCACTTTTAAATACTTTAGGTAACATAGAATAAATTTTTTCAAAAGAAAGATATATTAAATATCCAAATGTTCCTCCAATTACATTTAAAATTATGTCATCTACATCAAATACTCGTCCAATATATAACTGAGTAAACTCAATAGAAACAGATGCTAGTAAAACTAAAAAGATACTTAGTATTTTACTTTTATGAGTAAAATACTTACCTATGAAGTAACCATATGGCAAGAATATTAATACGTTTCCTATTATGTTTCTTATAAATAACTTACTAAATAGTTTATATCTTGTTATTTCTTGAAATGGAATAAAATTACTTCCATCAGGAGTTAATGGGTCAGTTGATGCTACAATTTGAAATAAGCATAGTAAATAAAAGGCAAAGAAGAAAAGCAAAATTTCTTTATATATTACTACTTTTTTGTGTGATTGATATAAATAAGACACTCTAAATGATATTAGTATTATTAAAGTCACAAATACTATTGGCCAGGTTAAAGATAAAAAATATTTAAATTTATCATATAGAGGTTCTATCATCAAATCACTCTCCTTTATTTTCTTCCTTATTTCTTTCTTTATTTACTTCATAATACTTGTAATCAGTTATATTTTCATATACTTTAAAGAATACTTCTACTTTAATTGTACTATCATTTAGGGTTGTTTTCAATTTTTTTTGAGATATTATGTATTCTTCGTCACTTAATTGACTAATTATTTTTTCTCTTGCATATTTAACAGCTGTGTTTTCTGATGTAATTAGATTAATCGAGTCATTTACTTCTAATTCTTCTAAATTTTTATAAGAAATCTTAAAAAGATTAAAGAAATCACTAAAAAGAATAATTTCTTTTTCTTTTTTATCTTTATATTTTTCTTTTTCAAAAAGATTTAAATTATAATCTAATATATTTATACTTATTATGTTTTCACTTTTTCCTGTTTTCTTTTCTTCATAGTATTTTATAGGAATAGTTACTTTTACTTTGTACCATACTTCTGCATAAATTTTTCCATCCGCACTAGTATTATCTAGAACATCTTCTCCTTTATGTATTTCTCCACTAATTAAGATATCTCCTTTTGCTACATAGTCATTTACTTTAGTTAGTATTTCCCCTTTATCTGCTTCTATTTTTTTAATTATTCCATTTTTAGATGCTACTACATGTCTTATTTTGTTTTCTTTAGTAAGATTATTTATTATTCTTTTTTCTACTCTTATTACATATTTTGTTCCTATTCTTTCTATTTCGATATATTCAATGTTATCTTTATTATTTTCTAGTATCTTGCTTTTTATTTCCTGTATTGTGTTATAAGACTTTACTAACTTGTATTTTTCAATATCGTATTTTTCTAGTTCTTCATTTAATATTTTTCTAATTTTGGAATCATTTGTTACTATTTCAACTTCAAATATCATGTTTTCTAGAATTAAAAGAATAAGTATACTTATAAAAATACTTATCAAAAAGATAATATTATTTTTTATTACTTCTTTATAATGTACCACTCCATATTTTTTTATTACTTCAATTTCATAACTTGTCTTTATTTCCTTTAATTTATCGAAGTCTTTTTGATTTAATTTAGCATAAAACTCTTTTTCATATATTTTAAGTTCATTTAAATTTATTCTTTTTTTATGAAGATTTCTTATAAATGATTTTATATCATGTCCTTTAATTCTTACTAAATAATAATTGTTAAACATTTTAATCTCCTATCTTTATTGATGTAACATCTCCTGATAGTAATATTTCATTATCTAGTAGTTTATTTATCGATATATTATTACCATTTATTACTATTCTTTTGTCTTTATTTAGTAAAATTACATTGTTGCTTTCAAGCGTGATAATTGCTGTAAAATTATTAATACATACATATTTATTCCATATATTTATTGTAAATTCGTCATTTTTTATTATTTTATTTATGCTACTTAACATGATATCACCTAATAAAAAATATTAATGTTTTATAAAAAAAGAACTAAAAAAAGCTCACTTGAGCTTTTATAGATTACTTAATTTTTCTTTTATTTTAGTACTTACTTCTTTCATATCAGCTTTTCCTTTTACTAAAGGAGTTAGTTCTTTCATGATTTGACCCATATCTTTTTCACTTTGTGGTTTTACTTTTTCAAATACTTCATCAATTGTTTTGCTTAATTCTTCTTCTGTCATTTGTTCTGGAAGATATGTTTGTAATAGTTTTATTTCTTCTTCTGTTTTATCTATTAAATCTTGTCTATTTCCTTTTTCAAATTCAGTTATTGATTCTTTTCTTGATTTAATTCCACGAGATATCATAGTTAAAACTAAGTCATCTGTTATTTCTACTTTTTTATCGATATGTTCTTTATCTGTATCACCTTTAATTCCTCTTAAAGTTTGTAACTTTAACATATCTTTTTCTTTCATTGCTGCAACTATATCTGTTTTTATTCTTTCGTACATAATATCATCTCCATATAGAAATTATACGTGATGTTTTATTTTTTGTCAAAAAAAAGACTAGTAACTAGTCTCTATTTTGTCTATTTCTTTTTTGTGCATTTTTTATTCCAGCTTTTTTAGCTTCTCTACGTTTATCTCCAGGTTTTACTGCAAATTCTCTTTTCTTGCATTCAGAAGGGACAGACTCTCTTGCCAATTTTTGTTTTAGTCTTCTTAAAGCTAGATCCAAATTTCCATTTTTTACGGCTACTTGTACTTGTGCCATTTTTCTTCCCTCCTTCCGTCACTAACTACTAAAATTATAACATAACTATTTTACATTTTCAACAAAAATATATTTTTTTTACTAATATATTACCTTTTTAGACTTTTTATTTCTTGATTTATACATTTTAATTTATATCTTTGTTCATCTATTGTTTGTAATTCTTTTCCTCCAAGCATGGCGTATGGTGTTGCTAAAATTAGTTTATCTAAAAGATTATCACCTAATGCTATAAAGAATGCTCCTGTTATGACAACTGCACCAAACCTTGCACTTCTTAATACTATTTCTCTTTTAATATCTATTTTTTTAGCATCAAGAGTTATATAATTTATGTTTCTTGTAAGTCTTTCTTTTTCTTTTTTCTCTTTATCTTTCATAACTACTATTCCCCCTCAAATTCTGCAATATTATACCATATTTTACTTAAAAAGTAAATAAGCAGGCATATAGCCTACTTACCTTTATACTTCTTGAATAACAGTAATTATCATCGGTTTGCATTCAGTTTCTTTATAAAAATATCTTCCTAATTTTTCTCTTACATCATTTTTTATCTTTGTATAATCAACTTTTTTTGCATCCTGTTCGATATTACTTTTTATTACTTCTAAGCATATTTCTTCAGTTTCTTTAATTAAATCTGTACTTTCTTTAACATATACAAATCCTCTTGTTAAGATTTCTGGGCCTGCTAATATTTCTTTTGTTTGTTTATTTAAAGTACAGCTTACGATTACGATACCAGACTCTCCAAGCATTTCACGATCTTTTAATACTAGTTCTCCAATATCTCCTTGACTTTTTCCGTCAATTAATATTTCATCTACTGGAATATGTTCAAATGAGTCCATTTGTAAAGTTCCATCGATAAATGTTGCAACATCCCCATTTAATTTTAATATTATATTTTCTTTAGGTATTCCTAATCTTTCTGCTATTTCAGCATTTTTAACTTGATGACGATATTCTCCTTTTACAGGGAAATAGTATTTTGGATTCATCAAGTTAATCATTAGCATTAAGTCTTCTCTTGATGAGTGATGTAATAAATGTTTTTTGGCATCTAAGCTTATAGCATTTACATCTTTTTTAGCTATTTCATCCATAATAAGAGCTGTTCTTTTTTCTATTCCTTCATATGGAGGTTCAGTTAAAAAGATTGTATCTGTATCTTTTAATTTAACATATTTATCAAATCCTCTTAGTATTCTTTCAAGGTTCATAAATGGTTTTTCTTTTTCATCAGATATTAGTATTACAACGTTTTTGTCGTTTACGTTTGTTAAGTCTCCAATTCTTGATTTATCAAACTCTAAATAACCTTCATCCATTGCTTTCTTAATAATATTTTGAAGATTTTTACCCATTATAACGACTTTTCTTTTTGTTTTTAATACTTCATTAAATATTTCTTGAATTCTATATATATGAGCTGACATTATAGTACAGATAATTCTATCTTCGTTTTTTGCTAAAACATCTCTTATAAAACCTGATACTCTATTATTAGGACTTGTGTGTCCTTCTTTTTCGGCATATATTGATTCACATAGAAGACATAATACTCCTTGTTTTCCAACATAAGCTAGTTTTCCAATATCAGTTTTATAGTTACCCATCATTGTCGAATCGAAAACAAAGTCCCCAGTGTATACGATTGCTCCATCATGAGTGTATAATACGAAACACACTGAATCTGGAATTGAATGAGTTACACTTATTGGAAATACGATTAAATCTCCAAATGTCAATTTAGAATGTGGTCTTATTTCCTTTAAGTTAGTTGCAGTAACATTACTTTCTAGTAACTCTTCTTTTAAAATATTCATAGTAAACTTAGTAGCATAAACAGGTAAATCAGGTATATCATACAAAATATCTGCCATTGCTCCCATGTTACTATCATGACCGTGAGTTAAAAATACTCCTTTAACTTTATTTTTATTTTCTTTAATATAATTATAATCTGGTAAGATGTAGTCAACTCCTAACATCTTGTCAGTTGCATACTTAAGACCGGCATCAAATACAAATATATTATCGTCTACATCTACAACATACATATTTTTACCAGTTTCATTTAGTCCTCCTAGACTAAATATTCTTATTTTACTCAAAATTTAATCTCCTTTCTTTTATTTATTAGGAAAATACGTTCCTCATTATAGCAAATAAAGTTTAAAAATTCAATCACTTAATTGCAAGTTTTAAAAGTGCGTCATGTGCTGCTTCTTGTTCTGCCTCTTTTTTACTTCCTGCTATTCCTGTTCCATAAACTATGTCATCTATCATAACATTTATAGTAAACTCTTTGTTGTGAGCAGGGCCAGTTTCATTAACAACTTCATAGACAAGCGTTCTTTGCTCTGTTTGAACAAATTCTTGTAGAGCACTTTTATAATCACTAAAAAAAACTACCTTAGGATCTTCTATATAAGGAACTGTAATATCTAGAATAACTTTCTTTACAACATCAAAACCTAAATCAAGATAGATTGCTCCCATTAAAGCTTCAAAAATATCAGCCATAATTACTTTTTTAAATCTTCCACCATCTTGCTCTTCTCCATGACCTACTTTAATGTATTTACTAAGATTAAGTCCTAAAGAATACTCGTATAGCGCGTTTTCACAGACATAACTTGCTCTTAATTTAGTCATATCCCCTTCTTTAACGTGCATGCTCTTATACAAATAATCGCTCATAACAAGCTCTAAAACAGCATCTCCTAAAAACTCTAAACGTTCATAATCACTTTTTAAATGATTCTCATTTACATAAGAAGAATGAGAAAATGCAGTAGTATAATTTTTTAATTCTTTTGGTTTAATTTTTAATAATTCAAATAAGTCTTCCATATTTATCACCATATCAATTATATCAAAATTAATTCTTTAATTAAATATCTTTTATAAATATTGATTAAATAAATAAAAAATAGTAAAATAAATTATGGTTGAGATGATATGAGAGTACTTGTTAAAATGATTAAACTTTATCAAAAAACTCCTCTTTCTAGCCATAGTCATTGTAGATTTTATCCTACTTGCTCTAATTATGCTATAGAGTCTATTAATAGATATGGAAATATAAAAGGGAGTCTTTTAGCATTTAAAAGAATTTTAAGATGTAATCCTTTTAACAAGAATTACGGGTATGATCCTGTTCCAATGAAGGAGAAAAAGAATGAAAAGATTTAAAATTTTATTAGTATTATTTATGGCTTTTATGTTTACTGGGTGTGATTTTATTAAAGTAGATAATATGGAAGATATAGATATTATTACTACTAGCTACCCTCTTGAGTTTGTACTTACAACTTTATATGGGGAACATGCTACTATTAATTCAATATATCCTGATGGAGTTGATACTTATACATTTACTCTTAGTGATGATAATCTTAAATCATTCAGTAAAGAAGATTTGTTTGTTTATGTAAGTTTTGGAAGAGATAAAGATATTGCAAGAAACTTGTTAAATAAAAATAAAGATATGTTAATGATTGATGGAAGTCTTGGAATGAAACCTGATTATATCGATGAATTATGGCTTAATCCTTCTAATATGCTTATGGTGTCACTAAATATCAGAAATGGTTTAACAGAGTATATTAATAATAGTTATTTAATTAAAGAAATTGATGAAAAGTACGAAGAATTAAAATTAAAACTTTCTATGTTAGATGCAGAAATCAAACTTACTGCAGAAAACTCTACAAGTAATATTATTGTTACTGGTAATAAATCACTTAATTATTTAAAGAAATATGGGTTTACTATTATCTCTTTAGATGATGATAATCCTGCTCTTGAGAAAACAATTCAAGAAGTTACTGAAATGGCTAAATTAAGTAAAATTAAATATATCTTTACTCTTGAAAATAGTCCTGAAAATGAAGCAGTTAAATTACTTCTTGAAAATAACTCCAATTTAAAAGAATTAAAACTAAAAAGACTTGATAGCATAACTGATGAAGAAAGATCAAGTGGAGTTGATTACTTCACACTTATGGATTACAACATCGAGCAAATAAAAAAAGAAACATATAGATAAATAAAATAAGCGATAAGCTTATTTTTTTATGATATAAACTACTCTATTATAGTAAAATGCAAGGGTTACTTCTTTTAATTCACATTTATTTATATCTAGAATGTTATTTATCCATTCATAACTTTTAGATAATCTACTTAGCCCAATATTATCAAGACTTCCTTCTATTATTAAAGGAATTACTTTATTATAGTTATCTTTTGAGTATATCGTTAACTTTTTATTTTTTAGAATGGCACACATATCTTCATTTAAATTATTTTGTTTATATTTTTTTAAATCTTCTAAAAGTGACGTGAGACTATATTTATTTTTATACATATTTTTAAAGTCAATGTAGCCATCTATTACAATAATTGAGTTATCAGTAACATTTTTACTGAAATAAGAATAAATAATTAGAATACTTGCTATAAACATAGAAATAAATATATATACTTTAGAATAACCCAAAATGTAAAATATTCCAAAAAATAGAATTAAAAGAGTTAAAGATATGTTAAAGTAGTCTTTATAGTTAAATTTTATTATTAATTGTTTTATCATAAAAAGAACAAATGTAAAAAAGATTATTCTTAAGAGCATTTTATCACCTATTCTATAATGTTTAATAAATTATTTATTTATTCAATGCATATATTTTATTGGGTGATGTTATGAAATATTTAAAAGTTTATTTGTTTGTTGTTATATGTGTTCTTGTAAGTACATTTCTTCTTGGAACTTTATCATACTTTAATATTTTTTCTTCTTTTTGTAATTATTTAAAAAGTATGGTTATTGTTATTCCTTGCTTTTTAGGTAGTTATTATTTAGGATCTAAAGTTACTAAGCAAGGATATTTAGAAGGTGTTAAATTAAGTTTAATGGTGCTTCTTTCTATTTTTTTTATTAGAATTATTTTTAGTAAAGGTCTAAACATATATTTATTTATCTACTATATTAGTATTATTGTAATTTCTATTATTGGAAGTATTTTAGGTATAAATAAAAAGGCAAGAGATTAATCTTGTCTTTTATCTATATAGTCTTCATAAGTATATTTGTATACTTCTTCGTAGTTATCAATGAAGTTATCTTTTGTAGTATCAAACATATAAGATAATTGTACTATATCTTTAGGATTTAAATCATCTATATTTCTTGTAAAAGTTATATATACTTTATTTCCTTTTAAATAGATATAGTTTTTTATTTCTTCATCAATATAAGGATTATTTACATTGTATTTTATTTCATCTTTAAAAATATATTTATATTCTTTTAGATTTTCTCCATTATCGTTTGCAAATATCACTTTTTTAGAATCTTCACTTTCTACTACAAACACTAAAGTGTTGTTAGATGTTGCATATTTAATTGTTGCATTAGGATAAATTGATGTGAATGCTTCGTCATTTAATGTTAATACATATCCTCCATCTGTTAGTTCTAAATCAATTGTTATTTTCTTATCATTAACAACAGTTATGGTTTTTTTATCATATTTAATTAATTCAATTTCTTTTGGTTCTTCGACAGGAGTTTTATCTTCTTCTTTTTCTTTATTTTCTTCGTTGGTTGTGTTATTTTTATTTCCATTTTTTGCTAAATCATTGTAGTAATTAAATGTAAAAAAGATTAAAATACCCATTATTACAATTGCTATTAAAGAACCAATAAGTTTAACTACTTTGTTTTCTTTTTTCTCGCTCATTTTATTACCTACTTTTTATTATAATAGTTTTTTATAAATTCTTCACGATACTCTAATATTCTATCATTTTTTATTGCTTCTCTTAATTCTTCTGTTAATCTTATTAAATATCTTATATTATGAATTGATAACAATCTTGCTCCAAATGTTTCTTCTGCATTAATTAGATGTTTGATATAAGCTTTTGTATAATGTTTACAAGCATAACAATCACAATTTTCCTCAATTGGAGTAAAGTCTTTTTTATATTGTGCATTTTTTAGGTTTATTTTTCCATATTTAGTAAGAGCATGACCATGTCTTGCTAGTCTTGTTGGACTTACACAATCGAATATATCTACTCCACGAATTACATTTTCTATTATGTCTATTGGGTCTCCTACTCCCATTAGATATCTTACTTTATCTTTAGGTAAGTATTTTGTAGAATATTCTACTTGAAGGTACTGGATATCTTTTGGTTCACCTACTGCTGTTCCTCCAATTGAATAACCATCAAAATCCATTTTAACAAGTTCTTCGACACAGTGTTTTCTAAGGTCTTCAAACTCTGCTCCTTGTACTATTCCAAATAGAGATTGTCTTGGGTTACTATGTACTTTTTTACCTCTTGCTGCCCATCTTAATGTTCTTTCAACGCTTTCTTCAACATATTTTCTAGTGTGAGGAAAACCAACACATTCGTCAAAAGACATTGCTATATCACTATCTAGTTTATTTTGAATTTCGATAGATTTTTCAGGAGTCAATAATAGATTATCTCCATTATATTGGTTTTTAAACTTAACTCCTTCTTCAGTAATATCTTTAGGTTTTGCTAAAGAAAATACTTGGAATCCACCTGAGTCAGTTAATATTGGACCATTCCAGTTCATAAACTTGTGTAGTCCTCCTGCCATATCTACTACATCTTCACCTGGCCTTAGCCACAAATGATATGTGTTTGATAAGATTATTCCAGCGTTTACGTCATGTAACTCTTCAGGAGATAATGTTTTTACAGTAGCTTGAGTTCCAACTGGCATAAACATTGGAGTTTCATAATCTCCATAGTTAGTATGAATAATTCCTAAACGAGCACCTGTGTTTTTTTCTTCGTGTATTAAGTCATATTTAATTTTCATATTAATCACCTAAGTCATTATATCACGTAATCTATTGTTTAGTAAATTGATGAATAAAAATTAAGTTTGAATAAAAGAGATTAATCTTGTTAATCTCCTTCTTTGGTATAGATAGTTAAATATGAATTTTTAATTATGTTTAGTATCTTTCTTTTATTATGTTTTTACTACAACAATATGTTATTAGGAAGTAGCCTCCATAAATAAATATTATAAATATTGAAGTCATTATAATTGATGGTAGTAGTTGTTCATCTCCAAACACTTCTAGTACTTGAACTGCAAATTTTATTCCAAATACTGAGTGAATGATGGCAAGAATTAAAGGTAGCATAAAGAAAATTCCAATTTGTCTAAATAATGCTTTATTTATCATTTTCTCATCTGTTCCTATTTTCCTTAACATCTTAAATCTTTCTTTATTATCACTACTTTCTGATAACTCTTTAAGTCCTAGTATTGCTGCACTACTAATTAAGAATATAACTCCTAAATATAAACCAATAAATGTTACCATAGCAGTAAGACCTGTTGTAGCTTCTTTTATTGAAAGTTTTGTTGTTCCACTTGGAAGAACATACTCTTCTTCTTTAGGATCATTTTCAAGATCATTTATCATGTTTTCTATTTTTGTTATTTCTTTTTTATCTTTAGTATTATAATTACCTATAATTGAATTTTGATAGATGTATTTTTCATCGATTACTTCATCATTTACTAATATTATTCCTGTATTTATGTGATTACTAGACATTTCTACAAATCCATCTTGGCACTTCTTATATTTAGGTTTTAATGTATATCCAAATAAGTTAATTGTTTCATTGTTTTCAAGTGCCATATTACGAATTTCAATCATTGATTTAAAATCAGCGATAATCATGTATTCATCTTTGTTTAAAGAATATTCTTTAATTCCATAAAGTCTTGCAACTTTATTATAATCGCTTATCTTCATAATGGGTTCCATCGTATCATATTTTAAAAATGGAAAACTTGTTCTTACCTGGTCTAGTTTTGTTCCTAAAGTATGATTCATAGTTAAATCTTCAGTTGCATAAGTGTTTACTTCAACATAAGTATCAATATATTTTGTAATATCAAAATCAAATACTTCAAATTTTTCTAATACAGTTAAATTACTATTTTTTATTTGTGTGTCATTATATCCATAATGTTTGTAGTTATCGTAGAAACGCTCCATATTTATTGTTGTTGTGAATTCAAAGTCAACTGGTGCTAATTCTTTAATGTTTGCGTTCATTGAATTTTTCATTGTAAGACAAGATGACAACAAACAAATTGTTATAAATAACATTAAACAAATAACTGTTGTTGAAAAGACTGTTGTGTTAATCTTACTTGAAAACTGTCTTAATGTAAAACTGTTTAGCCCTTTAAAGTAGAATTTCTTTCTATTTTGAGCGATTCTTAAAATAAGACCTGATAATGACCAAAATATAAAGAATGTTGATACTACTCCCATTAATATTGGTTTTAGTATATCTTCTGCTTCTTGTAATGATAATGTATCAAAGGCAACGATGTAATATGCTCTTCCTAGAATGATACTAGAAATTATAAATATGATTATACAAATTATAGGATTTTTTAGTTTTACTGTTTCACTTTTTTTCTCGTGTTGCAATAGATCAATTAACTTGCATTTATTTACACTTATTGTGTTAAATATCATAACAAACAAATACATAATACCAAAATATATACATGTTTTTAAGAAGGCATCAAATGAAAATACAAAGGCAAATTTAGTTAGGTTTGCTTCAAACATGTTTGCAACTAATAGGCTCATAAATTGGGATAAGATTACACCAATTCCTAGTCCTACTGCAAGAGATAAAATACCTATTAATAAAGTTTCAAAGAATAATATCATAGATATTTTACGTTTACTCATTCCTAGTGTTAAATAAACTCCAAATTCTTTATTTCTTCTTTTAATTAAGAATCTTGAGGCGTAAATAATTAAGAAACCTAAGATAAAGGATACAAACACACTGACACTTGATAGCATCATCATCATAAGTTCAATTAGATCTTCGGTTGATGAAGATACATCCATTAAAACTGTTTGACTTTCTAGTGCATTAAATACATAGAATATCGCTACTCCTAGAATTAGAGTGAAAAAATAAATTGCATAGTCTTTAATACTTTTCTTGATGTTTTTTATTGATAACTTACAAAGCATCATTCATATCACCACCAAGCAAAGTAACAACATCGATTATTTTATCAAAAAATTCTTTTCGTGAAGAATCTCCTTTGTGAAGTTCTTTAAATATTTTACCATCTTTTATAAATATTACTCTTCTTGCGTAGGATGCTGTAAACGCGTCATGTGTAACCATTAAAATAGTTGCTCCTAAGTTATCTAGATAATTAAATTTTTCAAGTAACATTTTAGATGACTTAGAGTCAAGTGCTCCTGTTGGTTCATCAGCAAGAACTAGTTTAGGCTCTGTTATAATTGCACGTGCTGATGCTACTCTTTGTTTTTGTCCTCCACTCATCTGATATGGATATTTATTTAGAACATCTTTAATATCAAGTTCTTCTGCTACTTTTTTTACTTTGGCTTCAATTACTTTAGAATTTACATTTTGAATTGATAAAGCAAGAGAGATGTTTTCGTAAGCTGTCAAAGTGTCTAATAGATTAAAGTCCTGGAATATAAAGCCTAGTTCTTCTCTTCTAAACTTATTTAATTCATTACCTTTTAATTTAGTGATATCACGTCCTCCAACATAAATATGACCTGATGTTACTTTATCAATTGTCGAAATAACATTCAAAAGAGTTGTTTTACCACTTCCACTTGCTCCCATTATGGCAATGAACTCTCCTTTTTCTACCTCAAATGACATATTATCAATTGCTTTTGTTAAAGAAGAGCCTCTTCCATAATATTTTTCAATTTTATCTACTTTTAAAATACTTTCCATATTTTTCTCCTTTCGAAAAACAATGATATACCAATAGGTTTTATTTGTCGTTTGTTTAATATTACAGAATATTACAATTTTGAAACATCACTTTAAAACATCATAATAATTATTCTTATAAAATGTTATATATACTTTAGTATACTTATTTTCTTTTGACTCTATTTCTATTTTGTGTCCTATTTTTTTACATAGGTTTTTGGCAATATATAAGCCCATTCCTGTCGAAGTAGATTTTTCTCTTCCATTTGTTCCAGTAAATGTTTTATCAAAGACCTGTTTTATATCGCTTTCTTTAATTCCTATTCCATTATCTTCAATAGTTAATATTGTTTTATCATTTTCTTCTTCTACTTTTATTTTGATATAAGAGTTATCGATATCTTTTTTATATTTAATACTATTATTTATTATTTGATTTAAAATAAATTCTAACCATTTTGAGTCTGTTGTTACTTTGCAACTAGTTTTTGGTGCGATAAAGTTAATTTTATGATATAGCAAATCATCCATATTTTTCATGCCTACATTTTTAATAACTTTATAAATATCAGTTTCTTTTATGTAGTAGTCTTTTTCAGCATTTTCACTTCTTACATAGTAAAGGACTTGATCTACGTAGTCTTCCAGATTTTTTAAGATGTTTTTAGTTTTTCTATCTAAAATGTTATCGTGGTTATTAAGAGTTAAAATAAGACTTGCAAGAGGTCTTTTTACTTCATGAATCCACATTTCGATATACTCTTTAAAGTCTTCTAGTTGTTCTTCTTCTTTTTTTACAAATTCACACATTGATTTATTTATTTCATATAGTGCTTGATACAATAATTTTCCTTCGTAGAACTCTGGTTTATTTAGTGTTTCTAGAACTAAATAAGCTTTATCAAGACTATTAATGTTAGATAACAAATCAGTATAAAACTTTCTTTTCCTAAAATAATCAATAAGTAGTGATGTTATATAGGAAACAAATAAAATAAGGGAAATTGCCAAAATAACAGAACTATCTGATTTATAGGCAAATAAAACTAAAATAATAACAAAGTAACAAAAAAGAGCTATTGCAGCTGAATAAAGTTTATCTTTTAAATAATTAGTAAATTTCATGATAATATGTACCCTTGTCCTTTTCTTGTGTCTATAGCATCATCCAACCCTACTTCTTTTAATTTACTTCTTAATCTACTTATATTTACTGTTAGCGCATTATCATTAACAAACTCAGTATTATCCCATAGAGTTGTCATAAGTTCATCTCTTGTTACAATTTTGTTTTGATGGGTTAATAAATATGAGAATATGATAATTTCATTTTTAGTTAATATAAGTTCGATATTATCTTTTTTTATTGTTCCTTTTTGAGTATCGAAGATTAAATTTTTATATGTTAACTTATTGGAGTCTCTATAGTAGTTTTCTCTAGTTCGTTTTAAAACTGCCCCTATTCTTAAAAGTAAAATATTTGGGTTATAAGGTTTTGTTATGTAATCATCTGCTCCATAAGAAATTGATAGTGCTTCATCAATTTCACTATTTTTACTTGTTACCATAATAACAGGTATATTGGATTTTTTTCTTAAATTTTGAAGTAGCAATTCTCCATTTTCATAGGGAATATTTATATCTAGTAATATTAGATCAGGAGAATAATTTAATATCTCATTTAAAGAATTTTTGAAGTCTTCTAAAATTTCTACTTCATACCCACTGTTTTCTAGTAGTTCTTTTAGCTCTTTACTTATTAATTTATCGTCTTCGATAATCATTATTTTAGCCATAATTACACCGCTTTTCTTATTTTTATTATACCACGAATACTTTTTATCTAACCTTACAGTTTTGTAACATAAGAAGTTTAATATTTTTATAACAAAAAGGATATAAAAAATTTCTATCAATCTGATAAAAAGGGAAAATCTAATAATACATTTTTATGTAAACCTATTTATGACTAATCTTATTCTATACGTAAATCAATATTGTAAATTCTTGTTATTTGTGTTAAATTATTTTATGAAAATAAGATATGAGATGGTGAATAAAATATGAAAAATATAATGATGATTGTATCAGTTCTTTTTACAATAGCTTTTGTTATTGTAATTTTAGGATTAATGGGGGTTAGCGTTGATATTTCAGTTCTTGCAGTAAAGATTGCAGGGGTATTCGTGTTAAATATTTTCCCTATACTTACAATTGCAATATGCTGTTTTGCACTCGAGCGAAATGATCAGAATTACCTTTTAAGGATTCTTCCAGTATACATGCTTATTCCAATTATTTTAACTTCAATAGTTGTTCTTTTTGAGTTAGATGGTGAAACAGCAGGTATGTTATACAAGATAGCTAACTTTATTATAAGTACAGCTTCTCCTTTATTTGTTCTTTCCATATTATTTATTACTAAATCAAATAACTCTATTTCAAAAATATTTAGAACACTTGCTTTTGCAGCTATTGCAGTTACATTCTTGTGTACAGCATTTACTCAAATTACAAAGTTTTTTGAAGATAAATTACCAAATATTTATGAATATGATGGTTATGGTGGGTTTAACTTTACTGAATCGAATGAAGCATTACAATTCCAGGAACAAGTTGCTATTTATTCAACAGTTACTGAAGTTTTCTCAGTGTTAATGTTATTTATTACAAACTATGCGTTTAGCAGTAAAATAGATTATGATGCAGATGATATCGATTTTGCTAAGATAAAAGAAACAGCAAATAATATATCTAATAATCAAATGGAAAATAGATATAATGTTAATAATTTAAATAAAACAACTCCTAGTGTTACACAAACTACAAATAATAATAAAGGGCTCATGAATATAGATAATCAATTGGGAGTTGATAGTAAGGTGGGAAAAGTATCAGAAGCAGCTTCTGAAACTATGATTGAAAATAGTTCGATTGATTCAATTATTCCTTTGTCAAATGGACCAGTTATTAATAATACAATTAAAAATGATGAGGTTATAGAAACTCCTGTTCAAGAAATTAAACCACATAATGAAACTACTCCTGTTGCAAATCAACAAGTAGCATTAGTTCAAAATAATGCTGTTTCTACTCCAAATCCTAATCTAGTAAATAATAACGTAATGCCACAACAAAACGTAAATACTCTACAAGGATCTTCTCCTGTTTTAAATAATCAATTTAATAATCAAAACATTCCTGTTACAAATAATACTGTTATACCAACTGTAAATACAGTTCAAGGAAATGCAACTCTTTCTAATACTCAAGTTGCGAGTCAAAGTGCTGGACCAGTTTTAAACAATATGCAAGGAGCTAATAACACAACACAACAAACAACTACATCACAGAATAAATTTATTTAACTATTTATAAATTAATACTTAAAAAGCAAGATTTAATCTTGTTTTTTTATTTAATTTTAAATTATTCTTGAAATTTAAGGTAAAAAAAAGCATATCTTGATGATATACTTCATTTACTTATTTAGTTTTTTTATTTTTTGTATCTTCTTGCCCTTTTTTCATTAACTTACCAATTTCTTTAGCAAGTTTTTTATTTGCTTCTTCTAAAGACATTTTACCAACTTTAAATGGTTTTCCTATATAGAATTTTAAGTTTTTACTTCTAAATTTGTAATCACCACTTATACCAACTGGTACTAGGTAAGCATCTGTTTTTTGAGCCATTGATACTGCTCCAAATTTAAATGGTAGTAAGAAGGCATCTGTTTTGTTTCTTGTACCTTCTGGGAAAAGTCCAATTGCACCACTTTGCTCTAAAACGTTTAATGCGGCATTTTTAGCTGACTCATCATGAATTGATCTATCTACTCTTATACATCCTGACATTCTGAAAAACCAGGCAGTTTTCCCTTCAAAGTACTCTTTTTTAGCCATATAGTGTATTACTCTTTTGGTAGATATTATTATTGAACATTGATCCATTACATGCTTATGATTTGCTGTTACTAGTATTGGACCTTCTTTAGGAATATTTTCTTTTCCATATACTTTGGGATTGTACCACAATTTAAATATTATACCCAAAGTTGCCCTAAAAAACTTATAGCCTCTTTCTGGTAACTTACCCTCATTAACATTTTTTTTCTTAGACATACTACTTTTCCTCTTCTTCTTCAGCTTCTTCAGATAATTTCTTAAAATCTACCTTTCCTAATAATGTTTTTGGAAGTGATTTTCTAAATTCATATTCATATGGTAATGAATATCTTGCTAGATTCTTCTCACATAACTCTTTTATACTTCTTTTTAAACTTAGTGAATCTGTATATCCATTTTTAAGTACGATAATTGCCTTTGCAACGTGCATTTTATACTTATGTGGTATTCCTATAACTGTACACTTTAATACTGCTTCATGGGTTTCTATGATACTTTCAATTTGTTGAGGATATATATTATAACCAGAAGATACTATCATACGTTTTAATCTACTCTGATAGAATACTACTCCTTTTTTATCCATATATCCGATATCACCTGTATGTAACCAAATGTTACCATCTTTATGGATTTGTAATACTTCATTTGTTTCTTTTTCGTTATTATTATATCCCATCATAACAGTAGGACCAGATATACAAATTTCTCCATTTGTCATTCTTTCAACTTCGTCTTGTGTGTGCTCTTTAACTATTTTAATAAATGTTCCTGGGAATGCTTTTCCTATACTTCCTGGTATATTAGAGTCACCATACCCAAAACATACTGCTGCTACTGCTTCTGTTAATCCATATCCTTGTCTTAATCTTTCTTTACATTTATGTTTAGCTAGGAATTCATCAATTTTATTTGTTGTTCCTGCTGTCATTGAATCTCCACCACTTACGATGTATTTTAATCCAGATAAATCTAAATCATCTTTAGCAGAGTTCATCAAAGCTTCAAATAGTGTTGGAACACCTACAATAACACTTGGATTTTCTTTTTTAATTAATTTATCAAAGTGTTTTGAGTCAAATTGTGGTATTAAATCTACTGTTGCACCAACGTGGAAAACAGCATGTATTGATACACCTAAACCAAATCCATGGAATACTGGCATTATAGCTAAGACTCTATCATTTCTTTCTAGTTTATCAAAAAGTAGTTTAACTTGTTCAGCAAGAGCATTGAAGTTTCCATTTGATAGTACTACTCCTTTTGGAGTTCCTGTTGTTCCACCACTATGAAGTATTACTGCTGGTGTTTCTTTACTTGTTTCAAACTCAACTTTACCATTATAGTTAGCACCTTTTCTTATAAAGTCTGCCCAACGTAAGTATTCACCTTGAAAATATGGTTTTTTAATTTTATAACTCTTTGTTAGAATGTAACCCAATTTAATAGGGATTGACATACTTCTTCCTGCTGATACGATGATTGTTTTATATACATCAGTTTCTTTTATTACTCCTGCTACTTTCTCATAACACAAATCAATCATAACAAGCATTACACTGTGACTACTAATTAAGTAGTTTTTAATTTCTTGTTCACTTGATAATGGGTGAATCATATCAGCTATGGCACCAATTTTATTTAATGCGTAAAAGCTTACTACAGCTTCAGGTGTGTTTGGCATACATATTGTAACAACATCACCTTTTCTTATTCCTTGGCTTCTGAAAGCTTTAGCAGCATTGTCGATTTGTTTTAAAAACTCTTTATATGTTACATTTTTACCATAGTAAGAATATGCGTTCCAATTTTCTCTATCAGGTACATCTTTTTTTATACAATTGTAAATAGACCCTTCAAATATTTCTAACTTATTACTCTTTTTATCCTTTTTATAAGAAATTTCAGATTCTTTTTTGCCAAATCTTAAAAAATTAAATAATTTCATATTAATCCTCTCTCAACTTTTTACTAATAAATTTCATTAACTTTTCATTTTCTTTATCTAGATTATCACTTTTTGCTTGAATCGGCTTAAAAAATTCAATGCTTAATCCTTTATGGAACATTTTATATTTACCTTTTATGACAAATGGCACTATCTTAGCATTACTATCATGTGACATTTTAACAGCTCCTATTTTAAAAGGCAATATAACATCATCGCTTCTGTTTATTGTTCCTTCTGGAAATATTCCTATTACTTTTTCATTTTCAAGAAATGCTTCTGCGCAAGGTAATGCTTTACCATCGTGTGTTTTTCTTTTTACAGGAATTAATCCCATACCCTTGAAAAACCATCCAAACATACCCTTAAATAATTCTTCTTTAGCTAGGAAATGGATACATCTTTTAGTTGATGATAATATTATTCCACAATCTAAATTATGTGTATGATTACCTGCTAGAACAACTCTTCCCTCTTTTGGAATGTTTTCTTTTCCTATTATTTTTGGTCTATATAGTATATAGAAAAGGCCTTTAGCAATGGGTCTTACTATTTTATATAGCAAAGGATCATTATACTTGCTCAATTTAAACACTCCTTTTTTAATAGTTCCTTTCTAATTATACCACAAAAATGCAAATAGATAAATTTTTTATTGTTTTAGGTATTTTATTAGTTTTTTATAGTTTGCTTTAGCGTCTTTTTTCCCTAGGTTATATGCACGTTTTAGATCGTTTTCATCCTTTTTTATTGGATTAATTTCAACACTCTCGCTGGGTCTTAAAACAAATATTCTTCCTTCTTTTTCTAACTCAATAATTTTTTCTAGTGTTTCATTATACATTTTAGGTCTTTCGAACAAATCTTTGACAAAATATGGATATTTATCGTATTTTTTCATTGCTTTTTTTAGTTCTTTACCAGTTAGTTCTTTTTTTCTATATTCATATGGCTGCGTTAATACTACTACTACTTTATCATAGTTCATTTCTAGTGCTTTAAGTACAGGAATACTATCTGATACAGCTCCATCTAAATATTTCTTGCCATTTACATTTACTATTCTTGTTACAAAGGGCATAGCAGATGTTGCTCTTAATTCTTCCATTTGTTCAAGTGGCTTAGTTATTTTAACATATTCAGGAAGTCCTGTTTCAACGTTAGTTAAAACTGCATAAAAATCTTTATTTGTATTTATAAACTTTTTTTCATCAAAAGGATCAAGTTTATAAGAAACTTTATAGTAAGCAAAACTTTTGTTTACTATGTTTCCGGTTAGCAATAGAGATCTTACACTCATATATCTTTTATCATTACAATATTTTAGATTATATCTTAGTACTCTTCCTGGTTGATCTGAAAAGTAATTTACTCCAAATAGGGCTCCTGCTGAGACACCTATAATACAATCTGTATCTACTTTTTCTTCATACAAATAATCTAGTACACCTGATGTGTATAATCCTCTTAAGGCACCACCTTCAAGTACAAAACATGTTGATTTCATATATTTACCTCTTTAATTACATATGATTATTATACCATCATATATTCTTCTATAAATAAAAATATTAAATAATTTACAATTTACTCTAATTAAAAAACATTATTAGATTATTTTAATAATTCTAATAATGTCTCTTTGTCTACAAGTCCAACGCTTCTTTTGTGTTCATTACCATCTTTAAAAGAGATAACGCAAGGAATACTCATTATTCCATATTTTCTTGCTAGTTCTTCTTCATTATCAACATTTACTTTATAAATATTATATTCATTTGATAATTCTTCTAATACTGGACCTAGCATTCTACATGGTCCACACCAATCAGCATAGAAATCTACCAAAACAGTTTCTTTACTTGTTAAAACTTCTTTAGTAAATTCATCTTTATTTATATGTTTTAACATTATATTTCTCCTTTTCTTATTTAATTATATTATATTAATATTAACTTTTCAATTTTTTATCTTTAACAAAATATGTAAAACACTCAGCAATAAGTAATGTTATTCCTAATGATAATGTAACATAATCTTTTTCTAATACCGTTAAAATCATTACAACTGATGTTAATAAACCAGCTAGAGAACATACTTTTTTATTTGCAGGTGCTAATTTATAAGCTACTACTAGTAAAACTACTATTGCTAAATGATGAACTAATGTTATGACTTCGAAATCATATATTAATGGAATGATTGTTAAAAATAGCATAATAGCTGCTAGTACTATGTAAATATATGACATGTATTTAGGTGCTTTATTTTTCTCTTTTTCTTTTTGTTTTGCTTCTTTTTCACTTTTTTCTTTTTCTTCTTTTATTTTTTGTGGATCAAAATCAAGTACTGGATTATTTAGTTTTTTTAGTCTTTCTAAATTTTCTTTTTCTTCTTCAGTTGTTTTACTTGTTGTATTATTATTTGAAAGAACTAAAAATCCGTCATTTGGAATGTTTTGTGTTGTTTCTTTTTTTTCTTCATTAATTAAAGTTGGTGGTTTTTGATGTGTTATTTCTGATGCTACTTCATTAATGTTTAAACCATCATTAGTACTATTTTGATAATTTGGAATTTGATTATTTAATACTTTAGTATTTGTAGTAGGAATTGAGTTTAAAGAAGGGTTTTGCACTACATTATTATTAGCTTGTATACCAAATCCTTGAGTTACCGATGTATTATTTTCTTTATTATTATTCAGTTGTGAAGGAGTGCTTTGAAGTTCAAGAAAAGGATTTCTAATATTATATATTCCATTATTTGCTTGCATTTTGTTTTCTGATTTTCCCCCACATTTTGGACAAACATCTAAATTTGACTCATAATTTTGTCCACATTTCTCACAATGTTTCATTCTAATACACCTCTATTATAATTATAAAGGAAAAATAACAAATTAAAAGCATAAAAGTTCATTAAAAATAAAAATTTACAGAATTATATCTTTTTTTGTCTAATTATTTTGTTATTTCTTTATATATTTCATCTATTAAATATTTGGGAGTTGATGCTCCTGCTACTATTCCAATTGTATCGTTTGATGATATTTTTATGCCTTTTAGTTCACTTATATCTGATATTAAGTAAGAATTTTGACAATTTTCTTTGGCAATGTTATATAGCTCTTTAGTATTAGAGCTTAACTTATCTCCAATAACAATCATTAAAGTTGATTTCTCACTTATTTCTTCACATTCATTTTGTCTTTTTTCTGTTGAATTACATATACTTTTGTCATAGTTTATTTCGTAATCTTTTAATTCTTTTGTTATTAAGGCAAGTAATTCATCAAACTTTTGACTTGAAAAGGTTGTTTGACTAATTATAAATATTTTGCTCATTTTAGATTCTTCTATTTTTTCTTTTAATTTTTCTATATCAGAAGAATTTTCTACTACATAGCTATTTTTACCAGAAAAACCTACTGTGCCTATTATTTCTGGATGAGTTTTTTTACCAATGATAACAATAAAAGATTCATCTTTTTCTTTTGACACTTTGTTATGAATTAATTTTACTTTACCACATGTTAAATCTATTACTTCTATATTGTTATTTTTAGCATATTCATAACTTTCGTAAGGCTCGCCATGCGCTCTAAAGATTACTTTCCCATTTTTTGGTACTTCTTTTAGATTGCTAATTGTAATCATACCTTTATCTTCAAGCTCTTTTATTACTATATCGTTATGTATTATTTTTCCTAAGCAGTATATTGGTCCTTTTTTTAATTCTTCTTGTGCTTTTGTATATGTGTAATTTACTCCTTTACAAAAACCAGAATATTCTCCTACTATTACCTTCATATAATCACCTCTTAAATTATATCATACATATAATTCTTAAAAAAATAAAAGTATACTAAATAGTATACCTTTATCATAATTTTTATCTTTTAACTAGTACTTGAGTACCTTTACTTACTTCTCCATATAAATCTTCTGCTAAGTCTCTTGGCATATTTATACATCCATGTGAACCATGTTTTTTGTATCTTTCTCCTCCAAATTCCTTTTGCCATTTTGCGTCGTGTAATCCTTCTCCACCATTATATGGCATCCAGAAATCAACATGATTTGATTCTAATCCATTTAAGTTTTTATCTCTTGATTTACTATACATTTTGAATAGTCCAATATCACTTGGAGTTGATGGTTTACCTGTTACTACTGCTCCATGTAATGCTGGAAGAGCTTCTTTATATAGTGTCATTACTTGTGAACTTACATCTACTACTACAACTACATCTCCTAATTTTTCTGCAGATCTTTTAGGGATGTATCCTGTTCCAGCTTCTGAAGATATCAAATAATAATTATCTCCTATATTATAAACACGACCTAATTCATATTGTGGAATTGTTCCTATAGGAATAGTCATTGCACGATCTTCATAAATATAACTATCTTCCTTCATCGATACAAGACCTGTTACATCATTTGTTATCATTTGTTTATAGTCAGGTGTTACATATTTTCCTGATACATAACCAACTGCTCCATTATATTTTACTTGATACCAACCATTATCCAATTGTCCATAACAGATTAATGATTCTCCTTTTTCAAGTTTACCAAGTTTTCTACAATCAGTATTAGCTTCGCTTCTTATATTAACTTCTTTATTTGCTGTTACAACTGGAACAAGCTCAGAATGGATTCCTTCTTTTTCAATAGTTGCATAGTCATTACATACATAGGCTTCTTCACCTTTATATATTACTTTATACCATCCATTTGGAGCTGTTTCAATATATTCTAAAACTTCTCCTTTATCTATTGATCCTAATTTTTCACTTTCTGTTGTTGGTTCTTTACGAACACGAACTTGTTCTGTTGCTTTTATAACTTGTGGATGGTCTTCTACTTCTTTACTATAGCATGAAACGTAATCTCCACAAACATAGGCAATACCACCTTCGTACAATACTTGATACCAACCATTTTCTAGGTATCCTAAAGTCATAAGTGTGTCCCCTTCTTTTAATGTTGTAAGACGTTTACTATCTGTATTACTATCTTTTCTTACATTTACGTCTGTGTTTGCTTGTATGTAAAATACTGTTTCTGCCTTTGCTTTGTTTTTAAAACCAAGTGGCGAAATAGTCATTGTCCCTGCCACTAATAATGCTAATAATTTCTTATTAAATCTAATATTCATCTTTTTTTTACCCCCTCTAATCAAAAAGATGCCTACATTATAACACAAAATGTTTAAAATGTCAAAAAAAAGTTAATTGATTATTAGTTAAACACTTAAATGCAACTTTTTAAAACGAAAAAAATAAGAAGAATTCTTCTTATTTCATATATTTATCTTTAAAGTATCTTACTAAAGGTTCTACTTCAAGGTGTTTACCACATAATCTATATGCTACTTCATCAACGTTATATGATCCACCATATTTATGAATTGAATCATTTAAGAATTTAGTTATTTCTTTTATTTTTCCTTCTTCAAGCATTTTATCAACTGAACCAAATTTCTCATTTACTTTATCAAGTAACATTCCATCAAAAATAGAACCTAATAAGTATGATGGGAAATATCCAAATGAACCATCTGACCAATGCATGTCCTGTAATAATCCCTCTTTATAATTTGTTGAAGAAATTCCCATATATTCTTCATATTTTTTATTCCAAAGTTCTGGAAGAGAGTCTAAATCAATATTATTATTAAAAATATCTCTTTCTATTTCATAACGTATAATAATATGTAAGCAGTAAGTTAATTCATCTGCTTCTGTTCTTATTAATGATGGTTTAGCATTGTTTAAATATTCCATAAAGGTATCAAGTGGCATATCTATTTTTAGGACTTTTTTTATTTTCTCATAAATTGGAATATAGAAGCTTTTTCTTCTTCCTAAAATATTTTCATAAAAACGAGATTGGGATTCATGAAGTGCATATTTATTAACATCATATGTTCCATAACTTACGAGATTTTCTCCAACATTTTGATCAAAGATTCCATGTCCACCTTCGTGAATTATTGTGCAGATAGAGTCTACTGGATTATCTCTATTCGAAAAAGTAATTCTTTCATCATTGTTATTAAACTTAGTTGTATACCCATGAGTATAGATTCCTAGTGCTCCTCTTTCATTATCAAAACCTATATAATTTAATAAAAATTTAGCAAAATTAATAAATTCTGTGTCATTTAGAGTATTTTTAATAGATTCTAAATTTTTGGGCTTTAAGCTTTTTACAATTGGAATTATTTCTCTTTTTAATTCATCAAAAAGCTTATCAATTGTTGAGCTTGTAATGTTTTCTTCATATTCATTTAACATACAATCATAAATATTAGAGTTTTCACCATAAATATATCTATAATACCTTTTTGTGTATTCAATTACCTTTTGTAAATATGGTTTAAAACTTTCATAATCATTGTTTTCTTTAGCATCAACCCAACATGTTAATGAATTACTTCTTAATTTACAAAATTCTTCATAGAAATCTTTTGGTATTTTTTTAAAGTTTTCATAGTCCTTCTTTAATCTATTTATGTAAATTTGCTCTTCTTTTGGAAGATGAGCATATTCATCGCTATTTATTAAATTATCAATTAATTTTATATATTCTTCACTCGTTTGTAGAGAAAAAGACTCAAGTTCAATCTTAGAATTTAATTCAATTAAATAATCAAATGAAGATTTTGGTGCTACTGTATCCATTTCCCATCTTAGAATAGTCGATAAATAATTAAGCTCCCCTATTCTTTTTAAATACTTTTGAAGTTGTTCTTTATTATTCATATATCCTCCATGTAACTATTATTATTAATTAGTATACCAAAATTTGGTATGTTTTAATACTTAAATAAAGTATTTATTTAAAAAATAGTGTAAGTTATTTTTTCGTTTGATGTTTTTCTTTCTATTTTTATTAATTTAATATATAATGTTTAAAGAAAAAAGGAGGATTATTATGGAAGATGAGAAAAATATAGAAGATTTTGAAGAATTACTTTCTTCTAAAAAATTAAGTGAAGCTAAAGAAGTTTTAAAAGAAATGAATGAAGTTGATATTGCTACTTTTATTCAAGAATTACCAGGAGATAAACTTATGCAAGCGTTTAGGCTTCTTCCAAAGTCGATTGCCTCCGATGTTTTTGTCAATATGGATGAAGATGTTCAAATGGAACTTATTTCTTCTTTAACAAATAAAGAAGCATCATCTCTTATCGAAGATATGTTTACTGATGACGCTAGAGACTTGTTTGATGAGATGCCTGCTGTTATGATTTCTAGAATACTTAGTAATGTTTCTAGTGAGACTAGAGCACAAATAAATAAATTATTAAAGTATCCTGATAACTCTGCTGGGTCTTTAATGGCAATGGAATATATTCATTTAAAAAAGGGATTGTCTATTAAGGAATCAATTGAAAGAATTAGAAAACAAAAGGAAGACTTTGTTTCATATGATTCTTGTTTTGTCACTGATAGTGAAAGAAAGCTTTTAGGTTATGTTACAGTTAAAGATTTAATTATTAATGAACCTGATACATTAATAGATGATATTATGCAAGAGTGTGACCATCCTATTAATACTTTGATGGATCAAGAAGATGTTGCAACTATATTTAAAGACTATGACTACTCTACTTTACCGGTTGTCGATATGGAAGATAGATTAGTTGGAGTTATTACAATAGATGATATCGTCGATATAATAGAAGAAGAAGCAACAGAAGATATAGAAAAGATGGCTGCTATTACTCCTAGTGATAAATCATATATGAAAACTGGTGTTTTTGAAACATTTAAGAAACGTATCCCTTGGTTATTACTACTTATGATTAGCGCTACTTTTACTGGACAAATCATTACTCATTTTGAAGGTGCATTAGCATCATACGTTATATTAACTGCATTTATTCCAATGCTTATGGATTCAGGAGGAAACGCAGGAAGTCAAGCTTCAGTTTCTGTAATTAGAAGTTTATCTCTTGATGAAATAGAATACAAAGATACTTTTAAAATAATATTTAAAGAGTTTAGAGTAGCCCTTTTATGTGGCTTAACACTTGCGCTTGCCAATTTCTTAAAATTAATTCTTGTAGATAATTTAGGTATTTCTATTTCATTAGTTGTCTGTTCTACATTAATGCTTACAATTATTATTGCAAAATTAATTGGAAGTGTTTTGCCAATACTTGCAAATAAATTAGGGTTTGATCCTGCTGTTATGGCAAGTCCATTTATTACAACGCTAGTTGATGCTACTTCACTTATTATTTACTTTAATATAGCATCACTAATTTTACACATTTAAAAAGAGCTTAAAGCTCTTTTTATTATTTTTCTAAGTACCACTCTTGTAAATAATTATATTTAGTACCACAGTAATCGCACTCGTGTTTAGTTATATCAAGAGATGCTCCACAGTTTCTACACATTATAACAGTTGAATCATTATTTTCAATGTTATCTTTATTTGCGCGTCTAAACTTATATTCTTTTTTAACATATTTTTCTTTTATTTTATTTCTTTTTAAATTAATAAACCTTATTAGAATATTTACATAAACTATTTCTTGTTTTTCATTCTTCTCTAATCTAAAGTCACTATAATCAATTATATCAAAATCTATTAGGTCTTTAAAATTATCAGTAAAATAATAATTTTCTAATTCATAAATAACATTATTAAAAAATTTTATTTTGTCTATTCTAGTTTTATTCCAGAATTCTTTTATTTTGATATTCTCCATTGCTTTTCTTCTTTTTAATGGACCTAAAACAATATAAAAATCTACGATATAAAATACTAAGTAAAGAATTATTACAAGTAATGTTGTAAATACTCCTATTTTAAGTAAATCATATTCATTAAATGTCCTTGAAGTATTTTTAATATAAAAGAATACTAATGGGAATGCTATTAAAATATCAATTAGTAATGCAACAAACCTATACATTTTGCTATGTACAACGTAGTTATAGGATGATTTATTACCTAATGCTTTTTCTTTAAAATCTAAATTATAGTATGTATGACAATATGGACAATTTGTCTCGTATTCATCAACACTCATTTTCATTCCACAGTTAGGACATTCTTTATTTCTTAATTTTGGATTTACCATTGTATATTCGATACTCGAATCAAAATCAAATATTTTTCCTAAAAAATAACCATTTTTATAATATTCTTTTTCTAGTACAATGCCACTTACGACATCTTCATTTATCTTTTCATTATCACAGCTTATTATTTCATTTCCTACTTTGTATTTAGTAATTACTTTAATATTGTTCTTTTTTAATTTTTCATCATATGCTCTTTTACTTATTAATGCCATAATATCACCTAATTGTTGTTATTATTGTTATTGTTATTATTGTTATTATTATTGTTGTTATTATTTGAAGAGAAACCACTGCTACCTCCGAATGATGAACTGCTACTTCCACCAAATGAACTTCTTCTACTACCATATGTATTCATACCTTTAACATTCATATTTAAAGGTACTACTTTAATTAAGTTATTTGTTATTTCAATACTGCTAAACCAAGAATTACTAGGTATTATATTTATTGTCTTAACTATACCTGTACTATTTTTTAATAGTATGCTCTTTTTTGTGCCTTGTATAGTGTTTTCAATATTTTCAGATAAAAAATTATATATTTCATTAATAATTTCTTCTGAAAGCGGATAATATTTCTTTAATTCAAGAACACTTTTTTGTCTTATTAGCTCATTGTATGTTTCTGGTGCTTTCATAATTCTTCCTCCAAATAATAAAATTCTATATTTTGAAATGGTAAATTAATAGCTTGAATGTGATAATATGCATTATTCTTTTGTTTTAGATAATGATAATTTCTTAAAGCATTAGTGGTAAAGAATATGTTGTTTGGTAATTCTTTAGATAAATATTTTCCATACTCATTCAAAAGATTAGTAATATCATATTTATAATATCCTTCCATATCACTTTCATTACTGTCTAAAACATTTTTATATATTTGATGTGACATAATATGTTTTTGCTTAATTCTTCCTTCATCACCGTATTTTATTTGATCGCCAGATAGAAGAATAATAAATAAACTATTATTTTCAGGATAATCTTCTTCTTCATCTAAAATGGTGTTTTTAACATAAATATTTACTTTGGATTCTTTTGTAATAAATACAATATCTCTTCTTACTCTTAATATTTGAGATAGCAAGTTATATTTTTCGCCATTTATATCAAGAATAAATGAGTTCTCATCATATATATACTTTAAGTGTGGATCTTCTTTTATTATCTCTTCAAGTGATTTGTATTCTGATGTTTGAACTGGCTTATAGTTTTCAATTAAATTTGGATGCATTGAAGAAATATATTCAAATGTATATTCATTTTGTTCATCTTTTTCATAATTTCTTTTTTTGTAAAGTTCTTTTTGTAAAAGACAAGTATATGATTTATCACTTTTATAAACATTTTTTACAAATGGGCACCCTGTCTTACAAATATATAAGTACGGACATTTTGCACACTCTTCATTAAATCCTACTCTATTATGAGCTTCAAATATTTTTATATAAGCATTAGATAATATTTCTTCTACAGAATTATTATAGATATTACCATAATAAAAATCATTATTTTTTTGTCCTCTTACACAGGAGTATATATCTCCATTTTTTTCAAGTAAAAAGAATTTTTCACCACAATTAGTGCAGTTTGTACAGTAATCTGGTCCAAATTCATTAAACCATGGACCATTTACCCCACTATCTAAATTAGTGTTATCAAATTCTTTATGCATTCTTTGATAGAAGTCTACTGATTCTTCTTCAGTCATTCTATGAAGAAGACCATTTGAGTTATAATCAAACCCTATCATAAAATTAAAATCATTCATATCAAGGCAAGTATTTGCGTCTAAATATTTTATGTCTTCAATTATTTCATCTATTAATTCGTAATGTTCTTTAAATATTGTCGCAGATACTTTTTTCTTGTTTTTAATTGTCTCTAACAATTTAATGTTATCTAATATTTTATTTAACGTTTTATCGTTTGCTTTTGATAATCTAAACTTATTATGAAGACTAAAAGGTAAATCAAGACTTCCACTTACAGATACATTATACTTTTTTATCGTATCTATATGCTTATCTAAGTTATAAAGATTAGTTTTTATATGTGGAGAGCCTACTCTAAAGCCAGCTTCTTCTAGTATTTTTCTATTATCATTATAGTAATTATAGATAAACTCAATTATATCTTTAAATTCTTCTTTACTTAATGTAGTAACTTCTCCTCCATGTAAAGATATATTAAAAGGTATTACGTTATCTTCTTTTAGTTTTTCTATGGCATATTTTAAAGTGTCCAGTGCTTTATGCTCTGTTTTTATATCTTTTGTATTATCTTCAAGATAACAATACTTACAAGCCATATTGCATGCCATTGTAGGCACATATAATAAGTGTATAAATTTTGTATTATTCATTTTACCCCCTACTTTATCAATAGCATCTTCCTGTTTTATAATATTCATCTACTTCATCTTGTATAGCTTTATCGTATCTTCTTGTCCAGGTTGGGCTTTCTTTAAAGGCTCTTTGATTTACAATGCAATTATTTACTATATTAACACATGATAATTGTCCGCATTTTCTAAAAGCACTTGAGCCAATTTCTTTTAATGTACTTGGAAGTCTTACTTTTCTTAAGCTTGTACATCCATAAAAGGCATGAGATTTAATTACTTGGATTCCTTCTGGAATATATATTTCTTCTAGGGATGTTGCGTTTTCAAATGAATTTCCTCTTATTTCATTTAACCCCTTTGACAATTTAACTTTTTTTAGTCTATGGCAATCTTGAAATACTTCTCCACCCATTTCTTCCAAAGTATCTGGAAGAGATATTTCTTCAATTCCTGAGTTTCTAAAAGCTCCTCCTCCTAAATATTCCAAATTTGCAGGTAGTTTTACACGCTCTAAAGACAAAGTATTTTCAAATGCTCCTCCATTTATTGATGTAATAGTATTTGGAAGTTCTATTTCTTTTACTGAAACTATATTTGCAAAGACATCACCACGTATTGACGTTATTGGTTTACCATTATATTCTTTTGGAATTTCAATTTTATCTGGATTAACTACTCCAATTGTATAAAATCTTATTCTATATCCATCTTCCACACTTTCGTAGAATATATGCGGTTCAAAAAATATAATACACGGAATTATTATTGGAATTAAAATAAATGGTAGTAAAACTTTTTTTGACCTTTTTTGTTGAAGAATATTTGAAATAACATTTGACATTTTTTCATCTGGTCTTGCTTTTATTTGCTTTATTATATACTTATTGATATTTACCTTTCTAATTAAACTAAACAATATTACTCCTATAACAATAAACATACAATTTTCAACAATTTCTATATGAAAAAAGTAAAAACACATAGTAAAAAATACAAATATATATAGAAGAAAATAAGCTATTGTTCTTCTTTTTTCTACAACTGAAATACTATCTCTTTTTCCAAAAGAACATCTACTCATTTCAGCTTTAACTAAGTCACTTATATAATTATCTGATTCTTGTATAATATCACTTGGGGAATTATATACTCGATTTTGATTTACCATAGTATTTGGTATTTTATATTCTTGATTTTGACTTACCATAGTAGTTGGTATTTTATTCTCTTGCCCTTGACTTACCACATTTTTCTGACCTTTAAATCCCCATATTATGGTTAAAGGAAATCCTAATAAGAATATTGAAGCAAAATATATCGCTATGGTCATACCTCCTATTGTTATATTTCCTAAAATTAGAAGACATGCTACTATTGCCATTAGACGAATCCTATATTTCTTTTCATTTTTGTTTAATATTGCACATAATGGAGTTATTACGAAAAGGAAAAAATGAATGCTAATAAAACATTCTATAAAGATGATGACACCATTTTCCATATTATCAATTCACTTCCTACTCTTATTAAATATTATCATTAAAAGAAAAAAACTACAATGTAGTTTTTAATTTTTATGGTATTAAAATAAGTCCTTTTACGTTAGAAGATATTTTCTTTACAAAATAATCTGCATCAGTTTTTGACCCTACAACTTTGCCATAGTGAATAGGAACAGCTATTTTAGGTTCTATTATATTTGTTAATTCTACTGCTTCTTCTTTATTCATTGTATAAGTTCCACCAATTGGAATAAATAGGATATCTGTTTTAACTTTTTTTGCTTCAGGTGTTACATCAGTATCACCCATAATGTAGTAACTAGTTTCATCCATTGTTACAATATAGCTAACCCAACCATTTTCTTTAGGATGAAAGGCTTTATTTATATTATAGGCACTTATTGTCTTAAACTTTATGTCATCTATCATATATGAATTCATTGGTGTAACTACAAAGATATTTTCTTTTTTAAATAATTTTTCTACTTCTTTTTCCAAAGTTTTAGGTACTACTATTATTGTGTTTTCTTTTTTTATCTTTTTAATACTTTCAACATCAAAATGATCATAATGATCATGAGTTATAAAGATAATATCAGCATCATTTGTATCATTTTTTAGGCAATATGGATCAAAATATAGTGTTTTGCTTCCTAATATTTTTATTGAACTTTGACAGTTTACTGCGAAATTTTCTTTCATATTTTAATTATTCCTCTCTAATATCTCTTTCAAATGATAGTATGCAAGTTTATTACTACTACTTAATATATATTTTTTGTCAATTAAATAAGTCAATTCATCAAAAGTTACCTCAATGTAATTTACAAATTCATCTTCATCTAGGTTTTGATTTTCTTGTTTTTTAGCATTATCTATAAAAGCAATGAATGTTTTACTATTTTCTGTACCTATACTTGAAATTACTGAATCTAGTACAACTGCTTCATCTCCTATATAGCCTGTTTCTTCTTGTACTTCTCTTTTTGATGCTTTTTCTACTTCTTCATTTTCTTCAATATATCCACTTGGCCACTCAATACTTACATTTTCATCGACTCTATTTTGAACTACTAAAACATATTTATTATTTATTGTTCTTGTGATAACAATAACAGCATTCTTACCCTTATTTTTTATTATTCTTTCTTTTATTACATTTTTGCCATTAGGATAGATATATTGTTCCTTAAAAACTTTTATAAATGTTCCATCATAAGCTAAGTTTTGTGATACTTTTTTACCCTTAGTTTTATCTATTATATTTTTTATTTTTTCTTCTAACATTTTATTCTCCTTAAAATTATTTTAATTGTCTAATATTAATATTCATTTATATTTTATCATAAATTATTATATTACAGAAAAAAACTAGTTGATTTCTCAACTAGTTTATAACTAACCTTCAATTTGAATGTATTTTTTCTCAGGTACTTTTTTATTTGGATCATCTTTTGGTAATTCAACTTTTAAAACTCCATCCTTATATGAAGCTTTAACTTCTTCTTCAGTGACATTCTTACCTACATAAAAACTTCTTGAACATTCACCAAAATATCTTTCACGTCTTACATATTTTCCATGTTTATCTTTTTCATCGTGATTATTTACATTTTTTGCATTAATAGTTAAATAACCATCATTTATTGTCATTTTGATATTGTTCTTATCAAATCCAGGTAAATCAATTATTAATTCAAATGAATCCTCATTTTCTTTTATATCGGTTTTCATAAGTTTATTTTCATTTCCTCTAAAAAATGGATCATCAAAAATATCATCAAATAAATCATAGTTTCTTCTTGGTACTAACATCATATATAAATCAGCTTCCTTTCTTACTTTTTATGTGTAGAGCCTTTATAGGTAGCACATCATATAACCTTAATACCTGTAGTATTTTTCTTACTACATTTTAACTATATCACTATAATTAGCACTTGTCAAGCTGAAGTGCTAATATTTTTATTTTTTGTTCCTTTTAGTTCGACTGATCTATTTATTATATCGTTAAATTCATTATAATCCATTTTATGTTCTGCAATTAAAACAGTAATATTTGCAAGTTCTTCGTCTGTTAATGAACACTGTAAATTATTTATATCTAGCATTGTGATTAGAGAAAGGCTCGCTACTCTTTTATTACCATCTCTAAAAACATGTGAAGTTATAATGTTATAACATAATGCTGAACTTTTATCTACTATTGATGGATACAAGTCAATTCCACCAAATCCAGCTAATATTCCATTTACTGCAGCATCAAAAGCTTTTCCTGTTCCATCAAGATACCTTCCATTATCTAAAATGTTAGATGTTCCGGCATTTTGCAAAACACTGTTATGAATTTCAATTATATCGTTTTTAGATAGGAATTCTCCATTGTAACCTTCTATTCTCATTACTTTAATCTCCTTAGTAATTCATCATGTTCATTCATAATTCTTTTTACTCTTACTTTATAACTTTCTGGTGATATATTTCCATTTTTTATTTCATCTTTGCATTTACTTGCGATTTCTAAATATTTTTCGTCAGTAATTGGCATATTATCTCTTGCTTTTTCACTTAATTCGATGCATTTACTAAATGATGTACACAATAACTCTACTATTTCGTTTTCTTTTAGTCCTAATCCAAGTAAATATGGAATTACTTTTTCTACTTTTCTTCTAAATAAGAATATTGGAGCACTATTAATTAGTTCCATATACATATCATAATTTTTGCTTTGAGATATTCTTTCTATAGTATCTAATGCATCCTGCAAGGAATCATCGTTATTTAATATCTTTTCGTTCTCTGATAGTATTTCATTACTTTCTTTACTTAACGAATCTAGTATGTAGTTATACTCATAATATATTTTTTTTGAATTATTTCCATTTTCTTGTGTCATTTTTACACTTCCTTATCCTTTATATACTGGATTATTCATTTCAATTGTTATATAGTCTCCTACAGTAAATTTAAGTACTTTTTTATCTTTAGGTACTAAATATCCAATGTAACCTTTTAAAGTTGAATTTGGTTTAATTTGTAATGATTCTATTTTTTCATATTTTTCTTTTCCTTTTACTAAACTTGCAAAATCTTTTTTTAGTTCTAAATCTGTTTGTTCAACGTTACTATCATCTGCAAGTAAGTCAATTAGCATACCTGTCATTAATGGTTCATCTTGCTTGTTATATATTTCAAAATGAAATGCTATTTTTTGGTATCCATTTGGAGTGTTATAATGTTCAAAGTGATCTGAATGATACTCATATAAATCATAACTATCTAATATAACTTTCATTTCTTTTGTTTCTGCTGTTTCTTGGTATGAAACTTTTACGCTTTGTGGTTTTTCCTCTTTATCTTCTATAGGATTGGGATTAGGATCATATGTATGTTCATCAAACGAAAAGTCATCATGATTATTAATTCTTATGAAAGTTGTTACCATAATAACTACTACTATAAAAAATATGAAAGTTGCAAAATATTGAGCGAATTTTTGTTTTTTTTCAAAGCTAGAAAAAATTGCCTTTTGAAAATTTGTGACTTTTTCTATTTTTTCTTGTTCTTTTTTTTGCTTTTCTTCTTTATATTTTTTTATTACATTACTACAGTTTGCACCACATTTTGGACAAATTGTATCATTTTCTGTTATTAAAGTATGACAATACTCACATTCTATTATTTCTTTATCCATAACTACCTCTTTATTATATTATATCTATTTTAATTTCTTCATACAAGTTGTTATTAAATAAATATTAATTTGGCATTACTTTATATTTTAGTTTTTTGGCCATAAAATAACTGGAATAGTTATCAATATCATCTTCTTTAGTGTATCCATCTTGATCTAAAAGTATGATATAGCCTGACTCTGTTTTTGCAAGGCTTGCATCATACCACCAAATGCCAACATTTGTTGTTGATCTCGTATTTTTATATATTACTTCCTCTTCAAAAACGAGTTCTACTGAACAACCCCATATACCATCAAACGTTACTGTTAACTTATCATCATTTCCATTAATCTTCTTTATATACGCATCATGAAACCTTCCAGTAAGATTTAATAAATCTATTATATCTTCCTCTGTTTTAACTTCTTTGTAGTCTGAAAGCTCTATTTCATCGTAGAAATTTTTACAGATTTTTAGTTTTGGTGTTTCGATATCTTCACCATTAATAATTGATTCAATATCTTTTTCGTTTAAGAATTCAACACAACCAAAACCTTCTTCGTTAAGAATTAATCCTTCTGTATTTCTATCAAGTTCTAGAACTCTTCTATCTAAATTTTCACCAACTTCATACGCATTTACTTTTATTAGTTTATCTTGGGTTTCATTTAAAACAATGTAATAAATATCCCAAAGTTCGTCACTTGGTGAATCTTTAAAAATTCCGAATACTGGTGAATAGTAATATTTTTTATTTCCTAATCTTACGATTACATTCATAAAAACCTCCTACATTTCAAAATAGTTCTTCTATTTTATTCATTATATAATTAATCATCTAGATTTAATTATAACACGTATACTATTTTTATTAAAAAAAAAGATGGATTTAACCATCTAATTTTACTTATTTTTGTTTTTCTTTTCTTTTTTAGAGTTATTTTCTTCTTTATTTTTTTTTGATTGAAGTTCTCTATAATTTACTTTACCTATTTTAGTTATTGGTAAATTTTCTCTAAATTCATACTCATATGGAACTGCATATTTTACTATGTTTTGTTCACAATATTTTTTTATTTCATCTTTTATTTTGTTAGTTAACTCGTATTCTTTTTTTAAGACAATTACAGCTTTTGGAACTTCTTGTTTTATTTTATGTTTTTCTCCTACTACTACGCAGGAATCAACATATTTACATTTGCAAATTATTTCTTCAAGTTCAAGTGGATAAATATTATATCCATTTGAGATAATCATTCTTTTTAGTCTTGATGAATAATGAAGTACTCCATCTTCTCCTAGGTATCCTAAGTCTCCAGTGTGTAACCAGTATTCACCATCATAATGCTTGAATAAAACTTTTTCTGTTTCTTCTTCATCATTTACATATCCTAGCATTACACTAGGTCCTTTAACACAGATTTCTCCTACTTCATCATATTTCTTTTCTATATCTGTATATGGCTCGAATATTTTAATTATATTATCTGGGTTTGCTATTCCTATGTTATCTCTTTCTTTAACGCTTGCACATGTTGCTGATATAAATGCTGTTGCTTCAGATAAACCATATCCAACTTGAATTTTTGCAATTGAACCACAAGACCTAAAGTATTTTTCTACTTTATCTCTTAACTCTGCACTTAAATAGTCTCCTCCACTTAGTATTACTTTGACACTTTCAAAGCTTTTTGGTCCTAAACTCTTGTTTTTTACTATTACATTTAGCATACTAGGTATTACTGGTAATAAATTTGGCTTTTTCTTCATAATTGTTTTATTAATTTTAGCCATATTTATTTTAGGAATTAAGATACATTTTAATCCAATAGTAAGTGGAACATGGATACATACACATAGTCCAAAACCATGGAAAATTGGAAGTGCTGATAATATAGAATATCCTGGTTTTGCTTCTTCGCAGACATATTCACATTGCTTTGAAATTGAATTAAAGCATAAGTTTGATAACATTATACCTTTAGTTTTTCCTGTTGTTCCCCCACTATAAATTATTACAGCTGGGTCATTTTTTGATCTATTGACATGTGTGTTTTCGACTAAATTTCCTTTTTTTACAAAACTTTTCCAGTCAATTACAGAGTCATCATATCTCATATTAGCTTTATTTTTAGTGTTATATAAAAGTCTTAAGATAGTATTCATGCTGTTGCTTACATTGCAGGCAATGATTGTCTTTATTCCTAAATCTTTAACATTAGGATACGTTACATCTGTTGTAAATAATACAGTTGAGTTTACTTCTTCCATGGCATCTTTAATATCTTGACCTTTACTTAAGGGGTGTATTATGTTACAGATTGCTCCTATTTTATTTACAGCATAAATTATGAATATTGCTTCAGGCATATTTGGCATGCATATTGTTACACATTCGTTTTCTACAACGTTTATTTGTTTTAGTGCTACTGCTATAGTATCAATGTTTTGGATTAATTCTTTATATGAATACTCCCTATCAAAATATTCAAGTGCTGGTGAGTTTGGATATTTGATTGCAATATCTGATACAGCATCATACATCGAACCATTGTAATATGCAAGATGTTCTGGCATTCTATCGTAATATTTTAGCCATGGCTTTTCATCATTAACTTTTGACTTGTTAATCATATTTACTATTTTGTTTATATAATCATTTACTATTCCCATTATTTCCCTCTATCTATAATATATTCTACAACCTCTCAATTCTATTCTATCACACAAAGAAAAATAAACATAATAAAAAAGAAGGTTTACTTCTTATTTTATCAATATATATTTAGTTAACCACTCGTAAAACTTATCAGTATTTTGATATAGTTCTTTATCTTCTTTGCTATTAGCATCTAGATAATCAACAATTTTTCCTTCTTTTATTATTACTACTGTTGGTCCATATTTTACTTCATCATATAATTTAGTTTCTTTAAATTCAGTAAAAGAAATTTGTAGCAATTTTATTTTTTTAGTTTCAGATGTTTCTTTAAATATGTCCTTACATGGCACTCCTAATGTACAAAAGTTAGTATCAGCAAATAAAATAAATGATTTTTTCTCATCTAACATTTTTTCTACTTCTTCTTTTGTAACATCTGTTAATCCACCAGTATTATAATATTCATCTTCAATATAAAACTTTTCTATTTTATTATTATTTATGATAAAAAGTAATAATGTAGCTCCTACAATAATAATTGTCAAAATGACAAGAAAAATTTTTTTGTTTTTCATTATTCCACCTCAGTTAATGTATCAAAATCTATATTATGGTAATTTACTTTCCAGAAATCATAAGAAGTTTTTCCATCTTGTTCTCTTTTTACTTTAACATTATTTTTTCCATTATAAAACCAATAACCTCCAACATCATAGATTTTATTTTCATCCCAACCTAGAGATACTAACATATTTTTAGTCATACCAGCGTATCCGCCACCACCACACATTAAGAATATATATTTATCTTTTGGGAATAAATACTCTAATATTTCTAAAGATTCTTTGTAGTTAGCAGTATATTTTCCATCTTCCAAAACACTAAATAGAGTTTTACCTTTATATGTATCACCAACTGCTTCAGGAAGACCAGTTACAGGTGCTAAATATGGAAGTGGAACTACTTCAAAGCCTTTAACAAATCCTGATAGATATGAATCGCCATTTATTGCTTCGTAGTTTCCTGGATCTTTTAACATTCTCATATCACGATATACAGAATCTTCTCTATTTAAATATTCATCAATTGTTTCTTCATTAATGTTTTTATCAATTCCAAGTTGTCCTCTTTCTCCTTCAGATACTTCTGGTTTTGGTAATTCTTTTAGAGAATTATTTTGTGTTTCCTTTCCTATTAAAAAACAAGTTATTCCTATTACAATAGCAGCAACTAAAATAATAAGTTTATTTATCGTTTCATTTTTACTCATATTAATCTCTCCTTATGAAACAATCATATAATCTTTTCTTATTAAAATAAATAACTATCTAGTTGAAGTTACTCAACTTTAGGTTGAATTAGCATGTACCTTTCAATTCTAGTGGAACTTTATACGTTGTTGTCTTACCATTTTTAGTAGCATTTATTTCTAAATATAAGCAATCCTTTTTAAAGTTTTTACACATACTTTGATAATTATCGATATTAAACGATAACATCTTTAAAAAATCTTCTAATGATATTTTATTATCATATCTATATTTATCTATCTCTTTTGTTGTTTTTCCATCTATTTCATATAAAGTGCATACGATTTCATCATATTGTTCTAGATCTTCTTTTCCACAATAATTTATATTACTTATGTAAATTGATGACTTAGCATTATTATAGGCAATACTTCCAGATAATTCAAAGTTAGAACAGTTTGCATTTATCGTTTTAAATTCAAAGGATTCTTCATTATTATTTTTTATCAAAAATACAATTAATATTATAAGTAATAATAAAATTATGAAACCCAATATTAATACAATATTATTTTTCTTATTTTGTTTTCTAATTTCACCTTCAAAAATACCATCAAGACTTATATTGTAATCATCACTTATTTTCTTTAATAACGACATATCAGGGAGATTTTTACCATTTTCCCATTTTGATACTGCTTGATAGGTAACATTATATTTATCTGCAAAATCTTTTTGTGTAAGATTATTATCTTTTCTAATTTGTTTAATCAATTTAGCAATTTTATCTTGATTCATATTTTATCACCACACTACTTATTTTATTATAATATACGTTTCCAAAAAAAGCATCTAAGATTTTCTCTTAAATGCTTTTTATCTTCTTTGTTCTTCGTTCCATCCACCATCACATGCTATTTGTTTATATATTGACCATCCAGCTCCACTTCTTGGCAAATATTTCCAGGCATTATTATATAAGTTTATAGATTTTTCATACCCTGCATAGCAATCTAATCCAGACCAACTATTTACTGAACAGAAATTATATCCTGCTTTCTTTAGTAGGTTTAGCTGTTGATTTGCGTTTGTTTTAGAAGAAGAACCATAAGATGACCAACATGTATATTCTTTTATATCTATTTCAAATCTCATTGTATGAGAATCTTGAATCCATGATTCGTTTGGAATAAAACCATTTAAGTAATATCCTCTTGTAGGAACAATGGATGATAGATTTATATTTGGTTTTTTTACTTCACTTTGGTATTTATTAGTAGTTGTAGCAATTAATTTATTTTTATAATAAAAGTTACTATTGTAAGAATTTATAGTCCAGCTAGGCAAAAAGTGTGTATTTTTTTCTATTATTTTAGTTTCGTCGTAATTTGTTGTAGTTCCTTCTTTTATATTTGTTTTTATTCTTACTTTAGAACCATATTCTATTACTTCATCGTATTTTATTATATTTTCTCCTACTAATATATCATTGATCCAAATATTAAATGTATAGCCTTCTTTTCCATCTATATACTCTTTATTATCAATAATTGAAGTTATTAGTGGTTTATATTTTTCTGGTTCCCAATTTGCAGTATATTCTTTATTATCATAACTACCTTTTGGTATAGTTATATTTATTTCTGGAATATCTCCATTAGATCCTGTCCAACCAAGAAAGATATAATTATTTTTTTTAGGTAGCGGGATTTGATAATCTTCATCATTAACAGAATAACTATATTTTGCATTTTCTATCGTACCACCGTCTAAATTATATTTTATGACATAATCAACTGGATTCCATATACATAATGCTTCTTTGTTGTTTATTACTTCTACTTTTTGGTTTTCTATAGAAATAGGTAGATTATTATCAAGGTGATAGTTACAAGAATATCCATTCTTTACAGGAGTAGGCAGTTTATCTATTTTTTTATTTTGTATTTTTAGACTATTTCCCCTATCGTATATTCCACCATTTCCATTTAATTTTATTATATATTTTTCACTTTCAAAGTTATTTGTTATATTACTCGATGTTTTAAAATAGGCATATGTACATTTAAGACATAGAATATAAGCAAATAAAGATAAAATCATAAGTATTTTTTTAGTCATAATTTTCTTTCCTACTATATATAAGATCTAGAAAAACTATTGAAGCAAATGTATACAAGATAAATTTATGTTTATATATAAAATTTGCATAATATCCAATGTAAGGTATAGACCAGTTTGTTCCTTTTCCTAATATTTTACTTTTGTCTATTAATCCATCATTTTCTTTATTTACATCTCCTTTGGTGATGTAACCTTCTTTTGTTTTTTCTACTACTCTATGAGATACTATATGATCTTTACTTCTATATACTAAAATATCTCCAGTTTCAAATTTATCTATATCTATATCTTTATAATATAATATTCCTCCTACTTTTAATACTTTTTCCATAGAACCTGATACTATTACAAGTGGTTTATAACCCCATATTGTTGGTATAAATATCACTAGGTATATTGTTATAAGAATGCATATTAGTTTTAATATTATACTTCTTATTACTTTTAGCATCTTACATCCAAATGTCTTTAGCTTCGTTATATTGGATTGTATCGATTTTTATTGTTAGAGTGTAAGTTGCATCATCATAGCCATTTCCACTCGAAGTAAATGTTACTGTTTTTCCATCTTCACTTACTGTTTCTTTTAATGAAAATTCTGTGTTCTCATTAAATGTTACACCTGTTATAAAAGATGAAGATGTTTCATTTGGAGTTAATTTAGTCATATTATCTTTTGTTCCATAATAGTAATAACCATCTTCAGCTTTAGTCCAACTGTTATCGAAATTTATTATTGCAACATTGTTATCTTTTTGTTTTAAAGGTAGACTTTCATTGTTTTTTGATACCCAACTTTCAGTATATGATGCTCTAAGAGCCATATCTATTGTTCCATTGTTTGTTACTTTAACATTTTTTTCAATCGTTTCTCCAGGAATCCAGTTACTAGGTGATGTGAATGTTTCAATTATTTCATGATCATATTTTCCAGTTTTAAAGTCATTTACAAAGCTTTTGCTAGTTGTAAAATATGCAAGAGTTGATCCTAGTACTGTTAAAGCACTAAAACCTATTATTGCCAAAACCCTTTTTTTCTTTTTATTTTTTTCTTTTAATTCAATATTCAACCTATTTCCCCCTATCTTTAAATATTTGAATTATTTTCTTTTATTTTTTTGTTATTCCTCCTTTCGCAAAACAAAATTAACACATAAAAAAAAGCATTGCAAACGAGCAATACCTGATATTTAATATCTAATTTTTTTATAATTATATTTTTTCTTTATAGATTTTATAAAATTCAATTTAAATAAGGGCTTGTTTTATAATTTAGTAAGTTTTTTACTTTTCTTTTGAATCAAAAATTTCATACCATTTTTTCATGACATTTACAGGTAGATATTTTTTAGCATCATTATATGAAGTACTACCCATTTTATTCATGGTTTCTCTATTCTTTAATAAGTATACTATTTTCTTTGCCATTTCATCTATATCCCTATTAGGTATTAAATAACCATTTTTAGAGTCATTTATTATTGCTTTTGGTCCTACTGGTACATCAAAGGAAACAAGTGGTAGCCCAACACTAGATGCTTCAAGTAACACCATTGGAAAGCATTCAGATAGAGATGTCATTACATATATATCAGAGTCTAGCATATATTTTTTAACTTCTTCACTTGTTAGCATACCTGGCATATTTATATTTAAATCTTTAGCTTGTTTTTTTAGATTTTCGTACTCTTCTCCAGAACCTATTAAGTTTAATTTTACATCTTTAATTTCATTTTTTACTTCAATGAAAACTTTTATTAAATCATCAAAAGCTTTTATCTTATGCATTCTTCCTACTGCAATTAAAGTGTTACCTGATAATTTAGATTTTTCTTTTGATAGGACTTCTACCATGTTAGGTATTTCTACTATTTTTATTTTTTTATTATCTTTTAACCATTTAGAATAGTTTTTATTTGATCCTGGTCCTAAAACAACTAAATAATCTAAATTACAAAATGATTTTTGTACTCTTTTAATATATTTTGGAGTATCAATATGATTATGTTCTTGTGTCATAGTAATAATATGTTTAGGCGCATACAAAGAAAGTAATTCAGCAAACTCGATTCTTGTTGATAATACGAAGTCACAGTCTAAATTTTTAATTTCTTCAATCATCAATTTCTTCTTGTCATTAAGAATTTTTAAAGCTTTTTTCCCTTCTTTTAATGTTTTAAATAAATGCACACTTTTTAGTTCTTTTTTAAATTCATTTCGATTAGGTGCATCATCTATTAAATATTTTATTTTTATCTTCTTATCTACTTCATAAGCTGGTTTTTCGTTCATAGAATAAACTGATATTATCTCAACATTATATTTTTTACATAATTGATTAGCAAATAATATTGTTTGTTTTTCTATTCCACCATATCTTAAATGTAACATTAATATAGTAATTTTCTTCATATAACCACTCCAGTAATTTTATTATATCATTTTATGTTTAAATAAATTTATTTGTCAATGTGCTAACATGTTTTTTGTTTTTTTCTTTTATATAATTTATATTTTAGCTACTATAATCTTCTACTTTTTCAAATTCATTATCTAATTCTTTTTTAATTTTTCTATATAATGAATCATTAAAATTGTTTTTACATAAATATAGTTTTTTATTTTTGATATTAACCCCTATATAGGCTTTAGTGTGATTAAGTGCTGGTCCATTATAATTGCTTAATAAAGACTTTAAAAAGAGTGAATTTTCTTTCACACAATAAATTGTTATCGTTTTACTTGATATTGTTCGAGGTGTTATTTTTTTTAAATACTTGTTAACGTCATCTTCAAATTTATCACAAATACTTGCTTTTAATACATCAGTATATACTACTATTAAGATATTAAAACACTCAAATTCTTCTTTTTTAAATATGTTTACTTCATATTTTTCTGTTTTTATATCATCAGAAAGCAAAAAATACCCATATTTTTTATTTATTGATTTTATTTTTTCTTTTGCATCCATAATACTTTTTACTTCAATATTGTATTCATCAGGTGAAATTAATTTTATATTTTCTGAAGATTCATCATCAAAAGCAAAATGTACAAAAATACAAAAAAATATACTTAGTGTTACAGATGTTTTTCCAACAATGTCTGTAATCATCGTTAATAAGGGATTATCAATAATTGGTGAAATGAACCATAAAGGCATAAAAATAAATAATCCAACGCATCCAGTATACATAATTATTTTAAAAAATTTAAATGGTATTTTTCTCATGCTTACTCCCTACTAAATTATTATAGCTCAGTATCAAACTCTTTTTATTAATATCTTTTTTTTACGTATTATGGATAAAACCTTTTTCTTGAAGACTTTACTTTAATTATTTTCTTCTAAGTTGCAATTTTTTTACGATAGATATATCATTCTATCTTTTCCTATTATAAATAATTATATAAATAGAATGTTTTATAGCTTTATTTCATTAATACCATTCTCATTATAGAAAAATATCCTATCTTGAAAGAAATATATGTCACATGATTTTTTACACTCTTTATCTACCTCTTGAATTTCGTGAGTTGTAAAGTTGTATAAGTACAAATGTCCTTTTATCTCATAGTACAAAGTACCATTATATATATATAAACGCATAACATTACTACCATAATCTTCAATATCTTTTATCAATATAGTTACTTTTTCTTTTTTAAAATCATACATCTTAATTTTATGTTCACCATAATCAAAGAAGATGATGCCATCATCAGCTAAAATATAATAATGAAAATTAGTTTCAAAAAGATATTTGGTATGATTACTTTCAATATCATAAGAATAAACCTTGTTATCATATGTTTGATAATATATATATTTGCCATCAGTTACCATATTAATAGCTTTATCATTAATCAAAACTATTTCATTATTTCCATCCATATCACAAGTTGCTATTGCATCTTGATAAGAAAAGTCAAAATCCTGAACTTCATCTTCATTGTAGTCTCCAAATATACCAGGACCTTTTATATAAAACATTTTATTATTTATAACGTTGACATTACTAACATATTTTTTTACAAAAGTTTTATCAGTACCATTTATTTTTATTTTATATAAAGAAGGAGAAAATATAATTCTTGTTTCAGATTCATCTTTTTCTAATTTAACATAATATACCCATTCACCAATAACATTAACATCGTGTATATTTCCACTATCTAATTTTCTTAATTTAGAGCCATCTGTTTTTCTCTTAAATAATCCTTCTGGCCTTCCTTCATAAATCCAATCATCTTGAAGTGCAGCATTTTCTCCATATATTATGTTATTGGTATCATTCCCATTCAAATTAGCATTTATTACAACTATTGGTTCAGGTTTTTTATTTATAACAATAATATAGCAAGAAATAAAGACGAGTAAAAAAACTATTATTGTAGTAATTATTATATTCCTTTTCAAAAAAATCACTCCTTTGTTTTCTAGCTACATAATAACAGAAAAAATGCTAATTTAAAACATATTTTTCTTGTACTTTACATATTAAAAATAAGTAATATTTTGGCTAATGGGAATAAATAGTATTTTTTATTTAGAATGTATAAACAATATTTTATAGTTTTATCTTCTTTCAAGTTTTTTACATATTTTTAAAGTTTCTTCATCTTTTGATCCATTAAAATATTTTTCAATTACTTTATCAAAAACTTCTTCATTTGATACATAGGAAAATAACGTCATAGAAGATTTTAATTTTAAAGCATCAATATCACCAAAGACCTCTATTGGGTTACAAGTATTAAGTTTTAAAAGTTCGTTACTTATTTCTAATAGATGTTCCTTTAGAACTACATTACTTAGATAATTTCTTGCTTCTTCTAAACTTTTTATTTCGTAGTATTCTGACATAGCACTTTTACCTAGTCCAGTTATTTGAGGAAATATGTACCACATCCAATGTGTTGTTTTTCTTCCATTTTGTAATTCTTTTAATGCTCTATTATAATCATTATTCTGAGCTTCTATAAATCTATCTAATTCATTATTCATTATATTATCTTCCTTTCATTTCTTTTATAACATCATACTAGTCACTTTAATCAGATTAACATTTTGTGTTAAGATTACCATTAAATTTTTTTAATATTAACTTATCAAGTATTATCTTATCACACATGATCGTTAAAGAAAAAGAAATATAATAAATATATAATGTCTATATTGAAAAAAGATATGTATTTATATTTGTTTTATACATATCTTTAAAAATTTAATTATTATATTTTTTTATTCAAGTTCGAATGCTCCAGTATATAGTTTATAATACTCTTGCTTTAGATCAATTAATGTTTCGTGATTTCCCCTTTCAATAATTTTTCCATGTTCCATAACCATTATGGCTTCAGAATTTCTTATTGTTGAAAGTCTATGCGCTATTACGAATACTGTTCTTCCCTTCATTAATTTATCCATTCCATCTTGAACTATTTTCTCAGTTCTTGTATCAATTGAACTTGTTGCTTCATCAAGTATCATTACAGGTGGGTTATTTATCGCTACTCTTGCAATTGATAGAAGTTGTCTTTGCCCTTGAGATAGTTCTTGTCCATTTCCTGTAAGCATTGTGTCATATCCTTTAGGAAGCATCATAATAAAATCGTGAGCATTAGCAAGCTTACAAGCATTTATTACTTCTTCATCTGTTGCTTTGAAATTTCCATATTTAATGTTATCTTTAATTGTTCCAGTAAACAAGAAAACATCTTGTAAAACCATTCCAATACTTCTTCTTAAATCAGCTTTCTTAATCTTATTTATATTTATTCCATCATACCTTATTTTTCCATCCTCAATATCATAGAACCTGTTAAGTAAGTTAGTAATAGTTGTCTTACCTGCTCCTGTTGCTCCAACTAAAGCTATTTTTTGTCCTGGTTTTGCATACATACTTATATCAAATAATATCTGTTTTCCTTCGACATAGCTAAAGTCTACTCCATTTAGTTCAATGTTTCCTTTTAGTGGAACATACTCTAGTCTTCCATCGTGATGAGGATGACGCCAAGTCCAAATTCCATCGTTTGCTTCTTTTAGTTTTCCATTTACTTCTTTTACTTTAACAAGTGTAACATAACCATTATCTTCTTCTTTTCTTTCATCCATCATTTCAAATATTCTACTTGCACCTGCAAGAGCCATAATAATGGAATTTAATTGGTTAGTTAGTTGGTTTACTGGTTGTTGGAAGCTTCTTGTTAAATGTAAAAAAGATATTATTGTTCCAATTGATAATGGCATTATATTGTTTATTGTTAAATAAGTACTTATTAATGCTACTAAAGCATACTCAAGATACCCTAAATTACCAGCAACTGGCATTGTGATATTTGCGTATTTATTGGCATTATAAGAATTATTCATTAAATCTTCATTTAACTTATCAAATGCTTCAATAGATTTTTCTTCGTGAGTAAACACTTTAACTACTTTTTGTCCATTTAACATTTCTTCGATATAACCATTTACTTTTCCAACAGATCTTTGTTCTTTCATAAAGTATTTAGCACTATTTTTAGCAAGTTTTCTACTTATAAAAACTGTAATAATTGAGAATAAGACGATAAACATAGTTAAAAAGACATTTAAATATATCATAGAAAACAAGACAGCAATTATTGTCATAGTACATGATAACATATTAGGAATACTTTGGCTAATCATTTGTCTTAATGTATCAGCATCATTTGTGTATCTACTCATAATATCACCATGAGCATGAGTATCAAAGTATTTTATTGGAAGAGCATCCATTTTAATAAACATTTCATCTCTTATATTTTTTAAGACTTTTTGAGATAGTATAGTCATCAAAATATTATATGTATAAGATGATATTATTCCCATTAGATAAATGGCAATCATCTTTAAGATATCGTTTAAAAGTGGTCCATAATCATTTAAGTTGTTTTCAAGCATAGGAGTTATATTATCATCGATTAATGTCTGTAAGAATAGTGATCCCATTACCCCTGCTACTGCACTAATTATTATACAGATGAATACAATTAGAAGACGTAATTTATATTTACTAATGTACCCAATTAATCTTTTGATTGTACCTTTTCTAATTTCGTTTTTTTCTTTCTTTTTATTCATGAGAATCACTTCCCTTCATTTGAGAGTTATAAATTTCTTTATAAATCTTATTGGATTTTAAAAGTTCTTGATGTGTTCCAAAGCCACTTACTCTTCCATTATCTAAAACAATTATTTTGTCAGCATCTTCAATACTTGTTATTCTTTGAGAAATTACAATTTTAGTCATATTAGATAATTCTTCTCTAAAAGCTTTTTGAATTTTTTTATCAGTTTTAGTGTCTACTGCACTTGTTGAGTCATCAAGAATTAAAATCTTTGGTTTTTTAAGAAGTGCTCTTGCTATACATAGTCTTTGTTTTTGACCACCTGATAGATTTGTTCCACCTTCTTCAATATAGGTGTTGCATCTATCTGGTAACTCATTAATGAAGGTATCTGCTTCTGCTATTTTACATGCGTTTACTATATCTTCAAAAGAAGCATTTGAGTCTCCCCACATAATGTTTTCAATTATTGTTCCACTAAACAAAACATTCTTTTGTAAAACGCAAGATACTTCATCACGTAAGACTTTAAGATCATAGTCTTTTACGTTATTTCCTCCTACTAGAAGATCCCCTTCAGTTACATCATATAATCGTGGAATTAAGTTAACAAGAGATGATTTACCACCACCTGTTCCTCCTAATATTCCTATAAATTCACCTGATTTGATTTCTAAATCTATATCTTTTAACACTTCTTTTTTAGTGTCTTTAACATAACTAAATGAAACATTCTTAAAAGATATACTTCCATTCGGTACTTTAGTTATAGGATCTTTTGGATTAACTATATCTGGTACTTCATCAAGTACTTCAACAATTCTTTCTGCTGATGCACGAGAAATAGTAATTATTACAAAAATCATAGAAAGCATCATTAAACTACCTAGAATTTGAGTTGTATAAGTAAATAATGTCATTAAAGATCCAGTAGATAGTTCAGTTGCTCCTGTTCCAACGATAATGTGTGCTCCAAACCATGATATTAATAATATACAAGTATACATTGAAAACTGCATTAAAGGGCTATTAAATGCTAGTAGTTTTTCTGCTTTAACAAATCCTTTATATATCTTATTGGAAACTTTTTTAAATTTATTTTCTTCTTCATATTCCAAAGTGAAAGATTTTACAACTCTTATTGCATTTACATTTTCTTCTACAACGTTATTTAATTTATCATAAGTTTCAAATACATCTTTCATTATCGGATGAGCTTTCTTTGCAATAAAAATTAAAGCAAAACCTAAAAGTGGTGCAACAATTAAGTAAATTAAAGCAAGTTTTGCGCTTATTGATATAGAAAAGGCAATTGATATTATTAACATAAGTGGCGCTCTTACTGCTGTTCTTATAATCATTTGAAAAGCAAACTGGATGTTATTAACATCAGTTGTCAAACGAGTTATAAGACTACTTGTTCTAAATCTATCGATATTATAAAACGAGAATTTCTGTATTTTTTCATATAGATCATGCCTTAAATTTTTGGCAAATCCAGTGGACGCTTTAGATACACTTATTCCTGCAAGCATTCCAAAAATTAGGGATACTACTGCACATATTATTAGAGATATTCCTATTATGTACACAATATTCATATCTTTAGTTTTTATACCTTCATCAATTAAAATACTCATTAAAAATGGTATTAAAACTTCAAGAACTACTTCAACCACTACAAATAATGGCGTTAATATAGTTGGCTTTTTATATTCTCTTAATGATTTTATTAATTTTTTTATCATGTTTTCACCTCTATTATCGTGTTTTTTTACTCAAAAGAAAAGAGATAAATATTATTAATTATTTACTCTTTGATGACACTCAATATTTTTATTTAATACATCAAATTTATAGCCATTTTCTATTCCATATTTTATTATGTCTTCAATTGCAAGTGATGTATGTTTTTTTATGTCATGCATTAATACTACATTACCTCTTTTTTTAGATAAGTAATTTACAACATTTTTATATTCTACTTTAGGATCTGTTGTTCCTCCTGCGTCTCCACTTGATACATTCCAGTCAAAATACTGATATCCTTTTTGAATTACATCTTTTGTAAGTACTCCCATTATTCCTTTGTTGTATTTTCTTGACACTGTGTTTGATGCACCTCCAGGGAATCTTATTAAGTTAGTTTCTTTTCCTGTTACTCTTTTTATTCTTGCTTGTACTTTATTCATATCGTTCCAGTAAGCTTCTTTTGATGAATATACAGTTTTGTAATCGTGAGTTTGGGTATGAATTCCTATAGCATGTCCTTCATCAAATTCTCTTTTTACTAAGGAATCACTACCATTACCTGTTATAAAGAATGTTGCTTTAACATTATATTTTTTCAAAACATCTAATATTACTGGAGTGTATACGTTATTTGGTCCATCATCAAATGTTAAATAAATAGTACCTGGCACTCCACAATTTTTTATTAAAATATTTTCTTTAACAGTTACTTTTCTTTTCTTTTGAGATTCGTTTCCTGATGAATCTTTAACTACGTAATTTAATTCATAGGTACCAATTTTTGTTGTATCAACACTACCTTCAATTGTAACTTTATCGGATATATCTCCATCATAGTTATCTACTACAATGCAACCTTGTTCTTGATACTCTGCATTTTGATAAACACTTATTTCTTCATCTCCATTTAAAGTTACAACTGGAGCCAAATTATCAATAACGTTATAAGTAACTTTTTTTTCTTTTTCAAAGTTCCATTTTGAACATGTGTATTTTACTTCTTGTTTTCCTAGCTTAGATAAATCAACATCATTTGTTCTTTTTATGTTTTTAGATATATCTTGTCCCATAAAAGAACATGTAGCTTTGTTGTACTCAAAGTTATCAGAATTATATTCTATATCAATAACTTTATCACTATTTTCTATACTGAATTTTAAGAATACTCCTCCAAAAATTAAAAATAATAAAAATAATATAATGATGACTGCAAGTACTATTCCAGTGATCCAGACACTTTTCTTTAGTCTTAATTTCTTCATACGACACCTTCTGCATCTTTTTAAAATATTTAATTAATTTTTAATAAAATATTTATACCACATTTTTTTTATTTTTGCATATAAAAAAGAATTATCTTTTTTTAGTTTGTTATCCTACAAACATATAGTTTGCTGTTACGATTGCTGATAATTCTTCTTTTTCATTATATATTTCTGCTTTGTAGACTGCTATTGTTTTACCAACTTTTACAGGAGTTGCCACACATTTTACAGTTTTTCCTGTACATGGTTTTAAATAGTTAATATTAGAATCTATTGTTACTGCTACTTTTTTTGTTAGATAAGCAAGAGAGCCCATAGCAGAATCAGCTAGTCCAAATAGTAAACCTCCATGAGCAATACCACCAGGGTTCATTGAATCATCACTTAAATCTGCATATAATACTGCCTTATCGTCATCTAATGATTCGATATGAATATTATTATGTTTAATAAATCCATTAAAAGAATCAAAGTATTTTAACATATTCTCTTTAGTTATTTCTATATTATTTATCATTTTTTGCACCTTCTTCAACACATTTTACTATAAAATCTACTACATCATCTTCATTTTGTTTAATTTGTTCTTTGTCTTCTTCAGTGATATCTGTAAAATATTTATTTAATGTTTTATTTATTGAGATAGAATCTAAGGGATATCCAATATGTAATTTATCACTTTTCTTATCAGTTAAATAAAAATCTTCTTTAGACCACTCATAAGTATTTATTTTACCATTAATTATTACTGCTAAACCATATTTCCATCTAGCAGTTATCTTTCCATCTTTTCCATACTTTTTAACTAAATCAATATAGTGACTTAACATTTCTTCATCATTTAGTCTTTTTCCATTAACACGTCTTACAAATAATCCTGGTTGTTTATCTTCTGGTACATTATCTAAATATAATGTATCATCCATTGCCATTGTTGGCATCTTAGTAATTTCGTAATACGCTTTAGCTTTAATAATTGCGTTTTCTTTTGCACTATTTCCATTTTCATCAATATCAACTGTTTCTTCAATATCTTTTAATGTTAAAACTTCAATATTATGTTTTTTTAGTCCAAGAGAAAATCTTTTTCCTTTAGATTCATTTCCTGTTGCAAATAGTATTTTTATCATCTTATATCACCACAATTTACAATTATAGCATAGACTCAAGAAAAAAGAAACTAGCTAAGAGTTTCCATTATTTCTTTGGCAGCTTTTTTACCAGCTTCCATAGCAAGTATTACTGTTGCAGCTCCTGTTACTGCGTCACCTCCAGCGTATACTTTATCAAGTGATGTTTCTGTGCTTTCTATTTTTAATTCGATTAAGCCTCTATCTGTTAAAATCATGTTACTTCCTTTTAAGGCTTCATGATTTGGACTAGTTCCAAGAGCCATTACAACCATGTCACAATCTACTATATGTTTAGAAGTTTCATCAGGAGTTACACTTCTTCTTCCGTCAGGACCTGGCTCACCTAAAACCATATTTACTACTTCCATACCAGTTACATTATTATTTTCATCAGTTAAAATTCTTGTTGGGTTAGTAAGTAAATCAAAAATTATTCCTTCTTCTTTAGCGTGTCCAACTTCCATTTTCCTTGCTGGTAATTCTTCTTCGCTTCTTCTATACATCAAGTGTGTTTCAATTCCTAAACGTTTAAGTGATCTAACAGCATCCATTGCAACGTTTCCACCACCGATAATATAGGCTTTCTTCGCTTTCTTAATTGGTGTTTTGCAATCTTTCTTATAAGCTCCCATTAGATTAATTCTTGTTAATATTTCATTAGCTGAGAACACTCCATTAGCATCTTCTCCATCTATTCCCATAAATTTTGGAAGACCTGCTCCACTTCCTACAAATACAGCATCATATTCTTTTTGAAGTTCAGGAATAGTTATTGCGTTTCCTACTGGAACATCTGTGTATATTTTTACACCTAGTTTTTCAAGAGACTCTACTTCATGCTCTACTATTGATTTTGGAAGACGAAACTCTGGTATTCCATAAGTTAACACTCCTCCTGCTTTATGTAAAACTTCATAAATCGTTACATCATATCCGTTTTTAGCTAAGTCACCTGCACAAGTTAGTCCACTAGGTCCTGCTCCAACAATTGCTACTTTTTTACCATTCTTTTCTTTTGTTGATGTACTTGAATAGTTATTTTGCATAGCAACATCTGCAACATAACGCTCTAAAGACCCAATTGAAATGGCATCTCCTTTAAAGCCTTTGATACACATTTTTTCACATTGCTTTTCCTGTGGGCAAACTCTTCCACATACTGCAGGAAGACTTGATGACTCACTTATTATTTCGTAAGCAGCTTTTATATCATGCTCTTTTATTTTTGCTATAAACTCAGGTATTCTAATATTTACAGGGCAACCTTTAACACAACGAGGATTAGCGCAATGAAGGCATCTATTTGCTTCTTTTAAGGCTTCTTCATCGTTATAACCTAATTCAACCTCTTTAAAATTAGTTGTTCTTTCTTGCGGGTCTTGAACTCTTCCTTTTACTTTTTCATCATTCATTGTTATCCCTCCTTAGATAGTCTTTCTTTCATTTCTTGCCATTTAACTTTTTCTTCTTCTTTATATACATTCATTCTTTTTAGTGCTATATCAAAATTAATTTTATGACCATCAAACTCAGGTCCATGGATACAAGCAAATTTAGGTTTTCCTTCGACTTCACAACGACATGCTCCACACATTCCACTTCCATCTACCATTATAGGGTTCATACTTACAATTGTTTTAACATTGTATTTTCTTGTAACGTCACAAACATTTTTCATCATAATAACAGGTCCTATTGATACGCAGATATCATAATCACTTATGTGTTCTTCAAGGACTGTTGTTACAAATCCTTTAGTTCCGACAGAGCCATCATCAGTAGCATAGTAAACTTTATTAGCTACTTGTTCTATTTTATCTCTAATAATCAATAAGTCTTCGCTTCTTGCTCCATAAATTACATCTACTTTGTATCCATGTTCATTAAGATATTTTACTTGAGGGTATACTGGTGCTATACCAACACCACCTGCAACATAGACGATTCTTTTATCTTTAAAGTTTTCTACATCTTTACATATTTCATTTGGATTTCCTAAAGGTCCTGCTACACTAAATACATAATCAGTTACTATGCTTAATTCTTCAGTTGATGCGCCTACTACTTGATATATTAAGTATAGTAGTCCTTTTTCTTTATCATAATCATAAATAGTTAAAGGAATTCTTTCTCCATCTTCATGTGCCATTACAATTACAAATTGTCCTGGTAAGGCATTTTTTACTACTAATGGTGCTTCAACAAGCATCTCGTATGAATTGTTGTTTATTTTCTTGTTATAAATTACTTTATACATCTTATCACCTATCCTTATATATATTTTACAAAACATTTGCTTACTTTATCAAGACTTTAATATAAATTTTAGATTTATTGCAAAGAAAAAGCTACACAATATTTTGTGTAACTTTATTATTACTTAATCTTTGTTACCTAGTCTATTAAATGGATAAATAGTGAAACTTGCAGTTCCTTTTATATCTTTTATGTTAAAACAACCAAGCATTCTACTATCAAGAGATACTTCTCTATTATCACCCATTACAAAATAACAATCATCACTAGTTATGTATTCGAAGTTTCTTGTTAGAACATCATCATCTAGAAATGGTTCTTCTACTCTTTCTCCATTGATATATAAAACATTATTTTCTACCTTTATTTTTTCATTTGGTAATCCAATAATTCTTTTGATTAGTAAAGAATCTCCATTATCAATTACTACTATATCAAATCTATCAAGACTTGATAATTTAAATCCAACTCTATTTAACATCATTATATCTCCATCTTCAAGTGTTGGATACATCGAACTTCCATTAACTTCAACAGGTGTTACTATAAATTGTTTAACTAAGACTACTGCTATTATTGTTACTATAAGAGTAGCAAAAGACTTTATATAGTCTATATATTTTTCTTTTTTACTTTCTTTTTTTATTTCTTCAATATTTTCTTCTTTAATTATTTTTTCATCCATAATATTTTTGTTTCCTTATAATAATATAATAACGCATATTTTGTTATTTTATAATATTTTTTTAAAAAATACTAAAAAAAGGACTATTTTTGTCCTCTTTCTTTTATTCTGTATTGACCTACAACATGTTTTAAGAATGTTAATTTAGCTCTTCTTACTTTTCCATGTCTTAATACTTCAATAGATGCAATCTTTGGTGTATTAATTGGGAAAGTTCTTTCAACACCAACACCATAAGAATCTTTTCTTACTGTGAAAGTTTCACTAACTCCTCCACCTTTACGAGATGTTACAATTCCTTCATATGCCTGAATTCTTTCTTTGTTTCCTTCGATGATCTTTACGTTAACTTTAACTGTGTCACCTACTCTAAACTCAGGAATATTAGGATTAATTTGTTTTGCTGTAATTTTATCAATTACGTTCACGAATATCATTCCTTTCTTGTTTTTCACGGTAATCATAACAAAATAATCTATATCAGCATGTCAGCGGATTACACAACGATAAGATTGTACCATAACCATAAAAAAAATGCAAGAAATTCTTGCATAATTTATTATCTCTTTCATTTTAAAATGAAACTGGAATTATTTTTAAGCGATGTTTACATATGTGTATTTAAAATTTTACATATAAAAAGTTCAAGTAAATCGTCTATAATTAAATTGACCATAAAATCAT
>CABUQZ010000003.1 GCA_902493795.1 uncultured Clostridium sp. | reverse complement strand
TTCAAGTAAATCACTTCTTTCTATGATTTTATGGTCAATTTAATTATAGACGATTTACTTGAACTTTTTATATGTAAAATATTAAATACACATATGTAAACATCGCTTAAAAATAATTCTAGTTTCATTTTAAAATGAAAGGAAAAGATAAATGGAAGAAAAACTCTTCCATTTATTTTCATTTTAAAGCAAAATATGTATAGAATAGCTAAAATAGTTGGTGTAACTATATCATATAATAAATTTAATTATAATAGTGAATGGAGACTACGTCATGACAAAAGAAATAATAAAAAGATTATATGGATTATTTATTATAATAATAGTAATAGTTGGACTAAGTGTCTTTCTAGTACCAGCAACTATAACTAAGGCAGAAGGCGGACAAACTCTCTATCAAGCATTAAGAAGTCCTGGTGTTAGTTGTTATGAGGGTGATTGTAGTGTAGTTGAAAATGCTTATGCTTATCAAATTATATTATGGAAGTATGATGTTAAAACAGGACCTATTCAATATAGTAATCCAGTACTTGTATATGATGAAAGAATAAAAGGAGCTTTTACCATAGAATATAATTATGAAATGCCAAGTACTTATGATTCTTTTAAAAATTCAAAATGGAATGGTTTTAGTCAAAAATATGATCCAGATAATGACTATCAAGAAAGAGCAGATAAAAATGGAAATGGTATTGTTTTTGCAGGAATAGGAAATAATAGTAACACAGATTCTCATGAGCATAGTTTTACAGTACCTACAAATCCTGGAGAAGAAACTGAGGTTACAATGGATGGATATTTTTATTACAGTATTGATTGGAATAATCCTGATTACAATTGCATATTCCATGATAAGACTAGTAAAAAATTTATTAATCCAACATTTGAAACAATGCAACGAATTGACTCTGGATATACATTATATTCACAAAATTTTTATTCAAAAAACAAAAGAGTGGTATACAAAAATGTTGATTTAAGTAGATTTAAGGTACAATATAAAACCACATTAAATAGCTATGATGATATGGATAACTACGTTAAAAATATCATAAATCATGTTAAAGAAAAGAAACCAAACAAAAAAGGAGTAGCTGTTTTTGAAGAATTTTTTGGAGCTACGTTAATACATAGTCTATCAGAGGATGAAATAGACAAATACTATATAACAATTGAGCCCCTTGAAAGAGTTTTAACAGGCACAGGAAAGAAAATTAGTGACTATTATACCCAACATTTTGTAGAATGGGAACGAAAACCACAAAACAACTATTACCCAACTGCAGAGTATTTCCAAGAGTTTACTGAATGTAATGCTTGGACAGCTAAATATACTAAAAATGGTACAGATTTTACTTCTACCGGAAATTATAGTTCAGAAGGTGATGCTAAAAATAAATGTACAAACTTAAAAAATAGTAATTGCCCAAAAGACAGTGATTGTGAAACTGATTGGAAATGTAGCTCATCATGTATAAATACTTATAAATATTATAGAATTCGTGATGTAAGCCAAAATTGTGGAATCAAACAACGTTTTTATTTCTATGGAAGAATTTTAGAGGGTTACTCAACGTTAAGACCATCAAGAGAGATGGGGTCAAGCTCATTTTACCTACAAAGAGCAGTAAATGCTTGCTTTGATAATGCTCATTGTGTATTAGAAGATGATATGGTAACATGTAAAAAAGATGCAAGTGGTAATAATATCAATCAATACTACGTAGGGCCAGATGTTGATAGGGCATGGGTAACAACAAAAAGCAATGGAAAAGATGGACGCTATGAAATAAAAGGAATGTCTGGGGGAAAATGTGATAGTTCTAAACCTATTCCAACTGATAGTTACGAGGGAATAGGACATTATTATGTTCTAGATCTTTTTACTGAAAATGGATGCCAAGAAGTTTGTGAAAAAACGGGAAGCAAAACGTCGGACAAATACTTGCAGTGTGCAGAAAACTATTGTGATTCAATAGTAGATAATGATTTAGAAGGAAATCCAGTAAAAAGAAAGAGAAAGTGTATATTAAGTTGTGGATATAAATATGAAACAACTGCTTGTAATAAGAATCCATATCAAAAAGATGCAGCACTTCCATTAGAATCAAAATCAATATGTAACTTACGAGATGGGACAAAAATGCAAGATGTAAAAGGAGTATTAGTTACATGTGAAGGAGACAATTTAGTAGGAAATGATGACAAAGATACAATATTCGATCAAAGAAAATATATAAGTGTCGCATGTAAAGAAACAACATCTTTTGAATATAAAGATGTAAATCACGAAAAGGTATTTGCAGGAAAAGGAATAGATTATTTTGTAAATCAAAATGGAAAAAAAGAATGTACATACTACTTTAATACAACCCAGTGGAAGTTTGATTATGCAACAATACCATCAAAAGATTTATTAAGAAGACAAAGACTAAAATATATATATACAACATTTAATAATGCATATGATAAAACTTATGATCCAACTACAAAAAACGAATATCATTATCCAACACATAATCCATACCCATCACAACCAGTTGATAGTGAATTAGATTTTGCAAAAGAGCATTATGGAGAAATAGAAGTACAAAAATACGATTTGGATAAGACACTAGTAACAAGTAGAGTAACAGAAATAGTAGAAAATAAAATTGAACCATCAGCATCACAAACATTAGTAAGAAAAGATGAAAAAGAAACAACAACATTGAGTAATGTAGGAAAAGATACCTTAGTGCTAATAGAGAATTATAAAAATATTCCATTAGAATATGTAAATAAATATGTATCAACAAGTACAGCGACAGCATCATATAAATATAAAAAAGCCTGTATAGCAACAGATGGAACATCAGATGTAAAGTATCCTGATGAAACAGTAGAAGTATGCCATACAATAAAAAGTGGAACAAATTATAAAGATGTATTAGCAAAAAACGTATACTATACAAATTTGAAAGCAACTCCAAATGAAAAATTTCCAGCTGATTCAGGATTTGCTCATTATTTTGAAACAACAGCAAAAGTAGATGCATATTATACAAACAATGAAAAGTGTGAGTATGAAATAGAAGATGTTCCGGAAAAAGATAATGCACTAGGTTGTGTAGTAAACCTAACACCAGATAGTGGAGCAGAAAAACTAGGATACAACGTATTTAAAGGTGGACAAGTAAAAGCAAAAGTAATAATAACGAAAAACGATTTACCAAAAGATGATGATATTAAAAATATTTATATAAAAGTAAATGACAAAGATTATGTAGAAGTAAACGACGAAATAGTAATTTCAAAAGAAAAAGCAGGAGAAGCAAAAGAAGACTTTAAAGTTGTAGCGAAAGTAACAACTAAAAAAGGAAAAGAATACACAGCCCTTTGCGAGAATAATTTTTCATTACTAAAAGATAGTATTGGTTGTACATGTGTCAAAAAGAATGATAAATTATATGAAATAATTCCAAATAAAACACCACGAGAAGTAATGGTATCAACGTTAAGAAATATGAAAGTTCAAAAAGTAAAAGAATCAATAGTTGATAATAAATATTATGTATCACTTGAAGAACCACTAAAAAATGGAAACAACATAATAGGATATGTATCAGATGGATCTACTATAACATCATGTCTATGTCAAGGATCTGAAACATTAAGAAGTTGTACAGAAGAATTTAAACCATCAAAAATAGGAGAAATAACAGAATATTGTTATGAAAATTATAGCAAAGATATCAACAATTATGACTCAGCAACAGATTGTATAAGTAAATGTTCAAACAGTTGCCCAAATGACCAAAGAAATGAAAAAGCAGTAAGTGATTTTTGTACAGCTAATGCAATAAGTCTAGGTTATGACAGTATAAATGATTGTAAAAATAATTGTTATAATCCATATTCTGAAGATGGATACTTATTTAGATCAATTCATAACCATGATCCATTTCCAAATTCTCCAAACTCACCATATGCACAAGGAAATAGAGGAATAGGAAAGAATTGGTATGCAAAAGAAGAATATATAACAGATGATGATAATGATAAAACAAGTGTAACAGGTGATAATGCTAATAAACAAGTAGAATACATTATAGATTTAAACTACAATACTATTAAAATGATAAGAAATGAAAATAATAACGATGGAAAAGAAGCATATACAACACTAATATATTCATCAACTGCTAGTGATAAAAATTATGTAGGAGAATACAAAAGTAAATTCTTACATGATACCCTAGGAGGAGATATTTTCAAAGCAGAATCAAATAAAAAAAGTGCAAGATACTTACCAGACGATACAGAAAAGCAAAGATAAATGGAAGAAAAACTCTTCCATTTTTTTTTATATTGAAGTAAAATATAATTAAAGATAATAAGTTTGTATAAGAGGTGTGATAAATGAATGAGTCATTATGGATGTATTTCTTTATGTTAATAGGAATATTAGGAATTGTAATAATAAATATCTTTGGACAAGTAATTGTAAGTAATGAACAAAACTATTACCTATTAAAAGAGGTAACAGAAGCAGCAATGTATGATTCTGTTGATTATTATGCCTATAGAGATGGTGTGGGATGGGATGGAGTAACAAAAGAAACTTCACCTGATTCAATGCATTGTGAATCTAATGTACCAGGAACAGTAAGAATTATAAGAGAAAAATTTGTTGAAAGTTTTTTAAGAAGATTTGCTCAAAATGCTGACTTAAATAGACAATATAGAGTAATAATTCATGATCTTGATGAATGCCCACCAAAAGTTTCAATTTCTTTGATAGCATCAGAAAGATTTTCATTGTTAGAAATATTTAACGTACGCTATGATTCGAGTCAAGATGTCATAAACACAATAACTGGTATACTAGAAAACATACCACCAGAACAGTAATGCAAATCAAAAATTTTAATTTTGATTTCACATTTATAAATAATAAAAATATAAAGGAAGCATCAATATAGACTAAAATTTCTATAAGATGATTTAGGATGAAATAATGTCAAAAATAAGAATACCATCAAACATAAATATGTCTAACAATGCGCTAGATAATATAAAAAAAATAGAAAATAACGAAAATTATAATGTCTATGTTCCAAGGATACAAGAATTCTTGGATTTTGTATCAACAACACCAATGGATATATATTCTGCAAGACAAAGAGGGTGGAGAATAGAAAAACTAGTTACTAATAAAAGAAAAACTGTTTTCTCTATAAGAGTATCTCATTCAGACAGATTTACATATGAAGTAGAAGATGGGAAAGTAACAGTGTTGGGCGTTTTAGGTCATTACAAAGGAACATATTTTGAATCTAAACAAGAATCTTTTGATGACAAAGTAAATACATCTAATTTGTTTTTTAATGATAAGATATCTTACCAAGAATTGTTAAAGTTAAATGAAAAAGCAAAGGTTTCTCCTAAATTAGCAACATTAGACGATGACAAGATTGAGTCTGCCAAAAAAAGACTTGAAGAAAACAATCTTGTTAGTGAGGATGTCGATCTGTTAGAATTTATAGATGAGAGTGAAGACGAACACATTTATCTGGATAGAAAAGACTTAAAGGAATTGTATGGAGACAACTTAAATTACGTAGATATCTCGGAAATCAGAAAACTTGCATCATTACATCAAGATGAATTAGAAAAAATATTTACTAATAAAGAAGATTTTTCATTATTAAAAAGTAATAAAGAAACGGTTTTAAATAATGCAACATTTTATAAGGAATTAGAATATGATTATTCTAGTGAAAATCCATTAATAAAAACCCTTTTGATGTCAAGAGATATATCAACTCGAAATTTAGGAATATTACTAAGTAAAATAGAAGTTGAATATCCAAATGTATTAAGTTTTATATTAGATGAGGTTAAAAACAATATAAGTTATTCTGGTAATGAAATGATCTTTACTGGAAACATTATTGATAGAATTAATTTAGAAAGTACATTAGTTTTTGTTCGAAAAGCTTTATCACACGAAGAAACTAAAAAAATAGGTATAGATTTTTTAATTAATACTATTAATGGGAACATGGATATGGATTTTGAGTTTTATGCACTTAATTCATACCTTAAAGCATTTGTGGATGTAAGAGGACAAGAAAGATTAAACGATATATTGGTAACATTGAATAATTACTATGAAAATGGTAATAAAGAAGAAGCACTCGATAATATGAGAAAATTGATAACACTTGTTTGCGTAGATAATCTTCGATTTCAAAGTACGGTTGGTGGTTCTTTTTATGATCCGAATACGAATACAATATATTTAGATACCATATGTAATTCAGGCATTGTTGTACTTCATGAGTTTGGTCATGCAATGGATGCATACTATAGTAGAAGAAACAAGAATCAAAAAAATAATAATTTACTTGAAAATGCCAGAACTAATTTTATAAATAATGAAAAAAGTGTTGAATTTATGAATAAATTACAAGCTAGAATAGAAACTATAATGTCTACAACATCTGCTATGTATGATAATGGAATGATTTCAAAATATGGTTCAATAGAGAATGCTTATAATAGATTTGGACAATATATTGTCTATATGATAAATAGTGGAAATATCGAAAGATTGTTTTCTCAATATGGTGTTCCTATGAACATGAGACAAAAAATAATAAATGATTTAAATAATAGAACACTAAATATTTATGAATTGTCAAAACAATTTTATAATTTTGATAAATATAACTTTAGTAATAGGTATTTTTATACGAAAAAAGAGGGAATGGTATTAGACATCATCACTTCAATATTTGGTAGTAGAGAAATAAGATTGAAAAATGGAGAAGTTATAGAATTAAGAGTTGGTCATACTAAAGAATATTATGATTCATATCCAGATTCTAATATTTGTGAGATTATCGCTAATTTTAATGCTTTAATTGTATCAGGTAATCAAGAATTACTAGATATTATTAGAGAATTAATAGGGGAAGAACTATATAATTATATAATAAAAGAACGAAATACTGATAGAATAGTAAAGAATGAACAAAATAGAAAGACAAAAAATAAGTAAAAAGAATAATCGTTTATAACAAAAATCGGATGAAAAATCCGATTTTTTTTGACAAAATGCTGATAATATAATTGTAACTAAAGCATTAATAATTTTATATTGATTTCTTTTATAATTTATTGCCTTTTTTTTCTCTTTGGTTTATACTATTCATATAATAGTCGAATAGTATAGAAGGATACTATTAAATATAGACGGGATATGAAAGGGTGAATTATTATGGCCAATAATGTTAATGCATCAAAATTTAAAAGGATGGTAAAAAGTAAGGGATTTGTAACTGCAGCTTGTGCACTGTTAGCTGTTGCAGTTCTTCTTGTAGGATACAATGTTCGTATTAAGAATGTTACAAAACCTGTAAGGGTACCAGTTGCTAGCCAAAAATTGACAACAAGACATAAAATTACTGAGGAAGATTTAGATTTCGTACAAATTCCACAGGGAGCATTAGGAGGAGATTATTACTATAATGCAAGTGATATTGTTGGAAAATATGTAAATGTAGATACTACAGTTCCAACAGGAAGCTTGTTTTATAAAGAAGCAATCGTTCCAGCATCAGATCTTCCAGATGAAGCACTATTAAATGTAAAAGAAGGAGAGACTTTATACTATTTAACAGTTAATATGTTAACAAGTTATACAAACTCAATCCTTCCAAATAGATATATAGATATTTACATTTCAACAAAAGAAAATGGAAAAGCATTGGTAGGTAAATTGATTAGAAATGTTAAAGTTTTACAAGTTAAAACAGCAGATGGACGAAATGTTTTTGAAAACTCTGAAGAATCAAGAACTCCATATGTAATAATGTTCTCATTACCTGAGTCTCAACACTTACTTTTAAGACAAATCACTGCAATAAATAATTTCTCAATAGCATCAGAAAATTCTGGATTCTCAAGAATTGAAATAATCCCAATTCCAACAACTGCTTACTTCAAAGATGGAGATGAAGACGTTAAGCCAGAAATAGCAAGTGAATACTTAAGAGAACTAATTTCTTCACTAGCAGAAGAAGTACCAGATAGTACAGATAATCTAGATTTCTTAAATCCAACAGAAGACAAAACAGAAAAGAAATAAAAGAATAAACAGAATAAATAAGAGGTGAAATATGAACGAGTCAATGAATTTTGGGAGTATTGGCTTTGGAAATGTTTCTAGTACTAGTACAAGTAGTAACAATAATAGTAATAATGGCAACAGTAGTACTACACAACAAACAACAGAACCAACAACTGCTACTGCAAATACTGAAGCACCTCAAAATGGAAAAATAGACTTAATGGCAGGAGTTAAAGAAGCTCAAGAAGAACAAGAAAGAAAAAAATTAGAAGAACAACAAGCAATGGAAGACTTCAAAAAAGGACCTGCTAAAAAGACAAATTTTGAAAGAGATGCCGATAACTTTTCACAAATAGATTTTGGACCACTAAAAAAATATTTGGACGATGATGATGTCACTGATATCTCATATAGTAATAACGGACAATTATGGCTAAAATCATTAGAAAAAGGTGTTTATAGAGCAGAACAACAAGATGTTGATAATGAACTTATCGAAAAAATAGCCTTTCAGTGTTCTAACGTAATGGGTAAAACATTTAATATGGCCCATCCATTCTTGGACTCAGAAAGTGCAGAACTTCGTATGAACTTCGTTCATGAATCAATAGCAAGAAATGGAATTGCCTGTGTTTTCCGTAAAACACCAGCAAAGATAAGACTTGAAAAAAACAAACTTTTAAAAGAAAAATATATTGAATTAAGTATACATGAATTTTTGATAAATTGTGTTAAAGGACATTGTAACATAATTGTATGTGGAGAAACTGGTTCAGGAAAAACTGAGCTTGTAAAGTATCTTGCAAGTCACACAGCAGAAAACGAAAAATTAATAACTATCGAGGATACATTAGAGTTACACCTAGACCGTATTTTCCCACAAAGAGATATAGTTGCTATGAAAACAAATAACATTGCTTCTTACTCAGATGTACTTGTTACATGTATGAGACAGAACCCAAAGTGGATTTTACTTTCCGAAGTTCGTAGTGCAGAAGCAGTTACAGCAGTACGTAACTCAATTTCATCAGGACACTATATCTTGTCTACAATCCATGCTGATAAAGCTGAAAGTATACCTCACCGTATGTATAGTTTGCTTGAATCAAATATCGATGTAGTACAATTCTTAAAAACAATATATCGTTATGTTCAAATAGGTGTATTTGTTCGTGGACGTTATAGCTCAGTAGAAAAAAGATTCGTTCGTGAAATAGCAGGAGTTTGTGAATTCTTCGTAACAGATGATAATGAGCCACAATTTAATAATATTTATTTAAAAAATGTTGCTGGAGAAGAATTCTATACAGAACCAACCAAATATATCAAGGGTTATCTTGAAGGACAAGGTATTGATATAAATAATTTGTTTGGTGAGAAAATGGCGTCTCTTGCAGAAGCCAATAAAGCAAATGGTATTGAAAGCGATGTAAAAGAGCCAAATGGACAAACAGTTCATATACCTGGACAAAATACGAATAATGAAACAACTGCAGTAGAACAAAATAAAGAAACACAGCAAGTAGCAAATAAGCAAGAAGAACCTAAAGTTGAAGAATTAGTACAAAATAACGAAGAAAATAAAGGAAATGTTGTAGGAAAGCCACAAACACAAGAAACAATAACAGAATCACCAAAAGCAATACAACAACCTATAAATCAAATTAATCCGCTAAATCAAAGTAGTACTAATTTAGTACCTGAACAAAATATCGTACAACAAAATGTTGCACCACAAAACGCACCACTACAAAGTGCTGCACCACAAAATATAGAGGTGCACGAGGCAATACAGCCTCAACTGGTTCCTCAAAATATCCAAATAGAACCATTACAACAAGTAGTACCGCAACAACAAGTATTAAATCCTCAAATGGTACAACAGGTAATACCACAACAAGTAATTAGTCAACCTGTACAACAAATTGTTCCACAACCTATACAAGTAGAGCAAGTAATTCCACAAACAATTCCTCAATTTGTTCAACCACAACAGGTTTCACAGATGATTGAACCACAAGGACAAATGGTACAACCACAACCAGTTGGAATTAATGTACAGCAACTAGAGCCTAGTGGACAAAATATGAATCAGCAAACAATGGGACAAACAGTAAATCAACCTTCGAAATTTTTCGGAGGAATTACAGATAACAATCAAACTAATGAGACAAATCCACTTGCAAGTCCACTAAATCCATTAATAATGTAGCAATAAGAAAGAAGGTGCTTTTATGGTTGAAACAATAATTGCATTAGTTATATTTATCTTTGGTATAGCCTTCTATTTCAAAAAAGGAGACGAATCAATGCACAAATTTGTCGTTGATCAAGCCGTAAACGTTTACGAAAGATATGCTCCTTATTCATTTAGACAAATAAGAGAAAAGGTTAAATCAATGGGACAAGAATATTCGAAGAAAGAATATCTTGTCCAAATAGCAATATTTGCAGGAGTTGCATTTGCAATATCTTACTTATATTTCTATAACATTGTAGTATCAATTATATATGTAGTCGTTGTAGTAAGTATTATTCCATATTTAACGTATTTAAGATGTAAAAGAATTTATTCAGAGTTTCTTTTTGAGCAAATTCAAGTATACACAACAAATACTATAATGGAGTTTCAGACAACGCAAAACTTTGTTAAAGCTCTTGAAGGAGTTTATAATTCAGGAGTATTAGAGTCTCCTGTATTAGAAGATGTAAAATATATGATTGATATGGCATATAAAAATGGAGATATCAATGAATCAATTGAATTTATGAATACAAAATATGAATACCATATGACAAGAAATATGCACCAACTATTCTTACAGATTACTAAAGAAGGTGCACGTGACTCTAACGAAGTTCTTGAAAATATGCTTCTAGATATCGACGTATTAGTAGAAGGAGTATATAGAGATAGAATGGATAGAAAAAACTTCCACAAACAATTTGTTCAATATGGTTTACTTCTATATGCCATGGTTGCACTAGTTCAATACTTATTAGGTATTGAGAATTATTTACAAATACTTGAAGAGCCAATAGTTAAATTTGCTCTTCACGGAATAGTTTTATTTAATAGTTATTTTCTTCTATCTGGAGAAAAATATTATAACGAGAACGTAGGTGCTGAGTAGTATGATAGAAACAGTTATAATTTTAATATTGTTAGGAATTGGATTGTTTTATACAGATACCGTTAGTACCAAAAAATTCTTTAATACAGATGATGGATATTTACTTGGGCTTAAGGAAAAAGACTACGATTTCTTACTTCATGCCAAATATGGAGAAAATGTTGACACTAACAAAGTGTTTATGTCTAGAATAAAAAATGCCTTTTATTCATTTTTGATATTAACAGCAATGATGGTAATAGGTGGTAATTTATCATTTCTAAACATAATGATGCTTTTAGTTGTATCTTACTTCATATTTAAGTCAGGGTATACTAGTTTAAAAGGGTATTATAAAAAATATATGGCACAGGTAGATTTATTACTTCCATATTATTTGAAAAACCTAGAAATATTATGCCAAAACTACACAGTTCCAGTTGCACTAGCAAGATCAATCGAAAGTGCACCAGATGTATTCAAGTCTGGTTTAAGAGAAATGGTAGCAAAAATAGATGCAGGAGATTCTACAATTCAACCATATATGGATTTTGCAATAGCATATCCAGTACGTGATTCAATGAGAATGATGAGACTTCTATATAGATTAGGTTTAGGAGCGCAAGAAAATAAATATAAACAATTGTTGATTTTCTCTAAATCAGTTTCATCACTTCAAAATAAAGCTCGTGAAGTAAAGTATAAACAAAGACTTGATAAAATGGAAAAGAAAACAATGACAATGCTTGTAGTTACTGGTGGTGGAACAATGGTAATATTACTATTGTCAATGTTAATGCTTTTTGGATTTTAAATATTGATATAAATAAAAAAAGAGTATATAATAAAAATATAGCATAGAAAGGAGAATAGTTTATGAAAGAGGCAACAGGAGAATTAAACATGACATTAGTTACAATCATAGCAATTGCAGCTGTTTTAACATTTGTTACATTCTTTTTACCTAATATCTTAAATAGTGTTGGAGATAAGTACAATGAAGGAACAGATACAGTTTGTACAACAGATCCAAATACTGGAAAATCTGAGTGTCACAAAGTTGGTAGTAAATAAAAAGTAAGAGAAGGAGTGTGATAATGGATGCGTGAATCTATTGGTGGTACAATGCTATTTTGGATAGTGTTGTTCTTTTTAAGCATATTTATTGCGTTTATGGCATCTGTTATCAAATACGCAAGAATTGTTAAAATAAAAAACTCAATGATTAACTATATTGAAAGACAAGAAGGCGTAAAGACAAAGGATGAACTAAGAGAACAACTAAAAGTGTATGGTTATCCAGATGATGGGTATTATCAAATATGTAAATTTGATGTGACAAGAGGGTCATATTATTCCCTTCAGTTATATTCAACATTTTCATTTCCAATTGTTAACATTGCCTTTAATGTTTCTATAAAAGGTGAAACAAGAACAATAGAAACAGGAACATCTGTAGGTAGTGGTACACATGATGGAGTAACGTTGTTCTTAAACAATGTATGTGAAACAGATGGAACAAGAGGAGGATAAAAGAAGATAATAAGGGTAGGTTAGTGATATGAACGTATTAATTGTAAATCAACAAGAAAATATTTTAACCCCGTTAAATATTGAAATAATAAAAACGCTTAGAGGAACTTTTAGTGCCGATGAGATAATTAGTACTTTTACTAACTTTTTCTTCGCACGAATGATAATTGATATTACTGCACTTCAACAATCTGAAGATGTAGTAACATATCAAAAATTATCAATAGGGCTTCCAATTGATAAAATAATTTTGTTAATTCCACCTAGTTCACAGGTCGCAAATAACTATTTTTTATCAAAGCTTATATCAATGGGGTATTACAATTTCACCACTAATGGTGATGGAGTAATCTATTTATTAAATACACCAAATACATATAAAGAAGTAGCACACCTTCATCAAATAGGAGCTGGACCACAGCCACAACCAATGATGAACGTAGGACAACCAGTAGAACAATATGAGCAAACACAACCATCTTATAGTGGAATTCATACACTTGGAGTAAAGAATATCACTGATGGTGCTGGTGCAACTTCTCTTGTATATATGATGAAGAAAGAACTTGAAGATAATCATAATTTATCAGTTTTTTCAATAGAAGTAGATAAAAGGGATTTCTCATTTTATAGAGAAAAAAATATGTTATCTTCAGATAAGAATTCTTTAGCAACAGATTTAATGAAAGCTAAAGACTATAACTTCGTTTTAGTTGATCTAAATGAATATGAGGATTCTATTTGTGATGACACTATATACCTTATAGAACCTTCTGTTATAAAATTAAATAAATTAATGCTAAGAGATAGAAATATTTTTAGCAAAATAAGAGACAAAAAAATTATTATAAATAAATCAACTCTTTCTGAAGCAGATGTTAAAGAATTCTCATCTGAAGCAGGAGTTGAAATATTCTATGTTTTACCACCTTTAAATGATCGTGAGCGTCCACGTGAAATAAATGATTTACTTAATCGTTTAGGAATGGTATAATCGAATATTGACAAAAAGAAAATGATATTGTATTATAACAATATGAATTGAAGGAGTGTTATTATGGATATGTTTCTAGTAGCTGCAGATGATGTATGTGGAGGATTAGGTCCAATTGTATCCACTGTAAAAAATTTATTTAATATTATTAAAATAATAATTCCAATTGCACTATTGATAATGGGTGTAATTGATTTATCAAAGGCTGTATTAGCAAGTGATGAAAAAGAAATTAAAGCAGCTCAAGGTAAATTTATTAAACGTGCAATAGCAGCAGTTGCGGTATTCTTTGCAGTAACATTAGTTGACGCTGTTATGGGACTTATTGGATCAGATGATGCTGATACCACTGGTTGGTTTCAGTGTTGGAATAGTAGATAAAGGAAGATTACTTCCTTTTTTTCTTGTATTTTTTTTTTACAATGATAAAATATAGATAGAGGTGACCAACATGGACAAAAAAATGATGAAATACGTTGGAATTTTAATAGGATTATTAGTATTATTAGTAATAGTTTTATTGCTTAAAAATTCTGTAAGTGGGGGGAAAAAATATTCTTATGAAGAAGTAGAAGAACTACTTGTTAAAAAAACAAAAAAATACATTGAAGATAATAAGAAAAATGATGTAAATTTTTTGCCTACTGAACCTGGTGAAGAGTATACAGTTTCTTCTGATAGATTAGTATCAAATGATTATATGAATGAGTTATCAGATTATATTAAGGATGACGTAAGTTGTATAGGTGGGGTTCGTATTTTTAATGCAGGAAATGGAAACTATGATTATGTTCCATATCTTGAGTGTGGAAGTAAATATAATACTACTACATTAGCTGACAAAATAATTGAAGACAATAATGAAGGTGTTACATATGGATCAGGTCTATATGCAAAAGTTGATGGAAAATTTATAACTGATGAAAACTCAAGTTATAACGGTGATTCAATTGAGTATGTATTCCGTGGTGATGATGTTAATAACTATCTTAAAATCGATGAAAATATTTGGAGAGTAGTAGCTGTTGATGATCAAAATAACATCATGATTATACTTGAAAATGCGTCACAAAAATCTTATTCTTGGGATGATAAATATAATGAGGAAACAAATAAATATCAAGGAGTAAATATTTATGAGGAAAACGGCCTTGAAAGTAATGCTTATAAGAAAGTAAGAGAGTTTTATGATGGAGAACTATCAATTACTAATAAAGAACCTTATAATAGTGGTAAAATTAAAACTTTAATTTCTCCAATGACAATTTGTGTTGGAAAAAGAAGTTTAACTGACGAAAGTATAGATGGTAGTAGTGAGTGTAAAACTACTCTAGAGGAAGAGTATATGTCACTTCTTCCTGCGTATTACTATATGAGTGCATCATTAGATGATGGTTGTAATAGCATATCTGCAAAAAGCTGCGGAAATTATAACTATCTATCACAATTTGATGATTATTGGTGGCTTTTAACAGCAAACTCTGAAACAACAAACGAAGCATACCTAGTATCAAGAAAATATGCTAGTTCAAATCTTTGCAACTATAAAGCTAACATAAGACCAGTAGTTAAATTAGGTGCTAGAACAGTGTTCAAAGATGGAGATGGAACAAAAGAAAATCCATATCAAATTAAGTCATATTACGAAGAAAATAAATAATAATGATATATTTATTATTATTATTTATTATGCTATAATAATTCTATAATAAGTAAGAGGGTGAACTCATGGGAATTCAAGTACAAAGTTGGTGGATGAATTTAATAAGAGGTATATTTGGCTTCCTAGATCAAATTATATATGGACTAATCAAATGGATTTTGTTCGGTGTTTTTGACCTATCAAAATTATCTACAAATTCAGATGTTTTTAACGGAATTTATCAACGAATTTATGTTGTTTTGGGTATTTTTATGGCCTTTAAATTAACATTTTCGTTCTTTCAATATATTATTGATCCCGATAGTATGGGAGATAAAGGAGAAAAAGGAGTTGGAAAACTTTTCCAAAGAGTATTTATAATGCTTTTTGCCCTTATTGCACTTCCTTCATTTTTGTTCGGTAGTAGTGGGCAAAAAGGTTTGTTATCAAGAGCTCAAGATGCATTTTTACCAACATTACCACGATTAATATTTGGTGATAGTGAGTATGGCGGAACTTTCTCAAGTTCAGATGTTTCATCAACACTAGAAACAACGTCAGAAGAAATAGCAACTGCAACATTGTCAGGATTTTTTGCACCTCCTGAAGATTTAGACCATTATTGTGGAAATGGTACTTTAAGTAATACACCAAAAATACAAAGTCTTGCAGATTTTGCCAATAATATAAATACTTCATGTTCCAAATTTAATATAAGTTTAGGACCACTTGATATAATTGGTTCAAAATATTATAAATATAGCTATATGGTTTTTGTATCATCAGTAGTAGGAATTTTAGTAGCAGCATTACTACTAGGAATTACTATTGACATTGCAAAACGTATTTTTAAGCTTATAATTTTAGAAGTTATTGCACCAATTCCAATAATGTCTTTAATAGATCCTAAAGGATCAAAAGATGGTGCCTTTTCAAAGTGGATACATAGTCTTATAAAGACATTTCTAGATATATTCCTAAAACTAGGATTAGTGTATTTAATTGTAGTTTTAATCCATATGATAGTGGCAGCTGGTGATGATGGAGGAATATTTACAAACTTCCCAGAAGAAAATGGATTTAGATCAACTTATCTAACAATATTATTAATTTTAGGATTAATCTTCTTTGCTAAAGAAGCTCCAAAATTTATCAAAGATGCAATAGGAATTAAAGATTCTGGAGGCGGATTGTTTGATGATGTTAAAACATTAGGAAAAGCAGCAGGTCTTGTTGGTGGAGCTGCGGTTGGAGCAGCAGGAATAATCGGTTCTGGTATTGCATCAGGAAGAGCAAGTTATATGGCAGATACTGAAAATGGAAAAGAACATAACGGTTTAAGAATAGCCAAAAACATAGGAGCAGGTCTATTAGGAGCAGGAGCTGGTGCTGGAACAGCGGTTAAAGCATTAACTGGTAAGAATGCTGGAATTGGTGCTGTAATGAAAGCACAAAACGAAAGAAATACAAGAGTGTTGAACGCTGGAGCTGCAGGATCAACTTGGTTGGGTAGACAGGGAAGTTCAATTTCTAATGCAATGTTTGGTTCAACTGAAGCTACAGGAATCGCTCAAGCAATTTCTGCAAATGACAGTAAATCTGCAATAATGAAAAATATTTTAGATAGAGCATCAAGTGAAATGGTTAAGTCAGATAATTCATCAGGATCTTTCAAAAATCTTTTCAGTGGTTCAAAGTTTAATTATAAAAGTGTAAATGCTGAATATGAAGCAGCCAAAACAGCCGGTAGAAATTCATTTGATATAGTAGATACAGGTGGGACTACTCATACTGTCAACATGAGTGATTATGAAAGAGAAAAAGGAACATTGCTTACTGATAACGAGGCAGACTATATTGCAAATGGTGGATTTGGTGGCGACAGTACATTAGAATACTACATTGAACAAGCAAATAATCTTACATACACTACAACTGATGCTAGTGGTCATAAAGTTGAACATACTATTGATACTACTTCTCCTGCTGGTAGAGCTGGACTTAGAAAAGCTCTTAAAGATGGACAATCAGACATTAATATTGAAAATGCTAAGTTAAAAAGAAGACAAAGTAAAGCTCAAGCTAACGATAGATATAGTGCAAAAAAATAATAAGGAAAGTGTGATAACTAATGGATGGAAATTATTTAATCCCTGCAAATGCTAATAGGGGAAAACTTATACTAGGTTATTTTAGACCGGTTGATTTAGTAGTATTTCTTGTTGGTATAACCTGTACATTAATTCTTCTATTTGTATTTCAAAAAGAAATGTCAAATACATGGATAGCAATATCTACATTAATACCAGCTGGAATAGGATTGTTACTAGTTCTACCAATACCGAACCAGCATAATGTAATGGTATTATTACAAGAAATATATAGATATTATTTTGTAAATAGACAAACTTACATTTGGAAAGGATGGTGTAGGGGTAATGGCGACAATAAAAAGTAAATATACTGAAGACTGGGTTCCTGTAAAGGGAATTACAAGTGGCGCAATAGTACTAAATAATCAAGAAAAAGTAACAGGTGTTAAAATTGCACCACGTAACATCTTTATTCTTGATTATGAATCACAACAATCAGTACTTGTTAACTTAAGAAATATGTACAACCAAATAGATTTTGAATTTTGGCTTATTGTAGCAGATAGACCAGTAGATATTTCTATATATCTTTCTCAGTTACAATTAAGATATAATCAAGAACAATCACCTGCAATTAGAAAATTAATTGCAGAAGACATTAATAAAGGTAATTCATTTATAAATAATAATGTTGTAGATACAGAATACTACATATTATTTAAAGAAAAAGATCCAGAGAAAATTCAAAAGAAGATTCGTACTTTAATTAATTCTTTGGCAACAGCTGGATTATCTGCTCAACAAACATCAAATGAAGATTTAAGAGTCATTCTTGATAACTTCTTAAATGGAGGAAAAACAACAAAATTTAGAACGGTGGTGGCTCAAGGTGAGTAGTTTTAAATCAGAAATTGCCCCAAAAGGGTTACAATTTTATCCTAGTGATTTCTTTATAAGTGATAAATATGCAACCATAATTACAGTTGTATCTTTTCCTAAGTTTATTTCTCCAGGATACTTATCCAATTTAACAAGTATGCCAGGAATAAAAATAGTAATAAAACACATTCCTGTATCTTTTTCAATAGTTTCTAAGATGTTGAATAAACAAATTGCAGACTTAAAACAAAAGTACCAGGATGAAAGAGATAGAACAATGCAAGAAAGAATTCGTATTGACTATGAATCTTTAGAGTCATTTGTTACTATGATAGCAGCATCTCAAGCTAAGATATTTGATTTTCAAATGCATGTAATGATAACTGCAGATACAAAAGAAGAGCTTGAACTTAAGAAAACAAATGTAAAAAGTTATTTGGAAGCTATGGAAATGCGTGGAGTATCATTAAGATTTGAGCAAGAAAAAGCTCTTAAATCAATAATTCCAATATTTCCAAAACAGGATATAGAAGAACGTATAGGAACTCCAATACCATCACCAACAATTGCAGCAATGTATCCATTTATCTTTGATAGTGTTAAAGATCCAGGATTAAGTGCTCTTTTAGGAGTTGATTTCTCTGGAGGAGTTATTTTGTTTAATCAATTCTTATATAAAATTAAGAAAGAAAACAATAGAAACAATGCTAATTTAATTTTGTTAGGTACATCAGGAAGTGGTAAATCAACAACTGCTAAATTACTTTTAAGAAACCATATAAGAAATGGTTGTCAAATAGTAGCAATTGACCCAGAAAACGAACTTGAAGAAATGACTAAAGCCTTTGGTGGAGACACAATTGACTTAGGTAAAGGTGGAGAATTTGGAATGATTAACCCTTTACAGATTGTTGTAGATGCTGATGAAGACGAAATCAAACAAGGGCTTGGATATACAATTCTAACAAGAACATTACAATTCTTAAAAGCATTTATGAAGTATTATGACCCTTCAATTGAAGAAGACGTTTTAACACTATTTAGTGAAGTTGTTCAAGATACATATAGACGTTTTGGAATTGATTTTGATAAAGATTTCTATAATTTTAAACCAGAAGATTATCCAACTTTTTCCGATGTTTATGAAACAATTAAAGCAATTCTTTTGTCAATGACAGATCACACTCAAGAACGTGACATAATGGAACGCCTAGAGTTAAAAATTAGACCACTTACTAAAGATTTAAAATACTATTTTGATGGACATACAACTATAACACATGAAAGTGATTTTATAGTATTTAACATCAAAGAGTTAATGAATGCTGAAACAAATATTAAAAATGCCTTATTCTTTAATATTTTAAAATATGCTTGGGGACTTTGTTTGGATAAAGAAGTTGATACAATTCTTATGGTTGATGAGGCTCACGTATTATTAGGAGATAATAATACTTTGGGAGCTGACTTCTTAGCCCAAGTACAACGTCGTGCAAGAAAATATAACACAGGAACAATCATTATAACTCAACAACCAAGTGACTTTGCTGCTCCTGGAGTATTAATGCAAGGTAAAGCAATATTTGATAATGCTTCTTACTATATCGTAATGGGATTAAAGAAACAAGCAACAGAAGATTTAGGATTGTTAATCGACCTAAATGACAATGAGAAAGAAAGTATTAAACAGTATAATCAAGGAGAAGCATTATTCGTTTGTGGAAATAGAAGAATGAGAATAAATGTTGTCGTAACACCAGAAGAATTATCTTCATTCGGTAGTGGTGGAGGACTATAGAATACAAAAAACAGATTTATCTGTTTTTTTTTAATATTTTATTTAGGAAAAATATAATAAAGTGTTATAATTAAAATAGCTTATATTGTAAAAAAAGGCGGTGGTAGTATGGCATATTTAGCAAATAATCATAAAGATAAAACAAATTCAAATAATGTACCTAAAAGAGCCACTAGAGAAAACCCTAATAATATTAATCTTGAACAAGTAAAAAATAGAAATGGATTAAATAATAACGGCTTTAAAAATAAAAATAACTCTGGAAACCAACATATACAACCAGATAATCAAATAGCAGATAGACTAGAAAGAGTTAAAGAAAAACAAAAAAAAGAAGTTGCAAAAAAAGCAATTGTAACAGGATTAAATTCCGTAGCTCCAGGCGCAGGAACTGTTGCAGATCAAGCTTTGAAAACTGAAAAGGGAGAGAAATATTTAGATGCTTATGCAAAAGCTGAATCTCCACAAAAAGGTATTCAAAATGTATTGAAACTATTTAAAGAAGATAGAAGGAAAAAACAATTAATCCTAGCAATCATTGCTTTTCTGTTACCAGTTTTTATACTATGTTTACTTGTGGTTTCAATTTTTAAAAATGCAGACAGTCAAATATTTAGTAATGAAAATGATGGAACTGTTGAATCTGAAGATTATAAATATGATGATCCTGATGTCAATATTTTCGCAGGTTACCCAAATCTATACGAAAAAGTTGTAGAAAAAGTAAATAAAGTAAGTGATAAATATCAATTAGAAATAGATAAGTATTTAATTATTGCTACCTTGATATCTCCAATTGAAAATGGACTTATTAAACCTGTAAATGATGGTTCTTGTGGAGCAGAAGAGTGTTATTATTTTCAGGGAAAATCATATACCTGGGAAGATTTTTTATCAACATGGGCAGATCAGTCCGAACTACTTGCTAAAATGCAAATATTAACATATATAAATCCAGAGTCACCTGGTAATGTTCAAGCAAAATGTGGTGAAGAAGAAACAATGGAGCAGTATGCTAAAAATGATTTAGAGCAAAATGTTTTTCCATGGTGGGGATGGTTAAATCCTGTTAACTGGTTCAAAGGCTTTCGTGATGCTGCAGGTGCTGAAGTAAACGCAGTGTGCACAGAAGCTCCAAGTTATAGACAATACAAAGCACCAACTGTATTCACACTTTCAACTGAACAAGGAATATACTATAAAACAAACAATGCAAATAAAGAATTTGAATATGTTAAAGAACCAGATACAGGTGGAGTATATTTCTGGAATCTAATTAATCCGAATGGATTTATTCATACTTATTTAAAAGACTATCTAAGTGATGAATATGTAGAAGATACCGAAAAAAACTATGAAGCAAATAAAAGTACAATTGTAGATACAGTAAATTATATTTATTTATATTATGATTCAATAAGAAAGGATTGTGAAGGGCATAAAGTAATAGAAAGTACTCTAGAAAATATAAATGTGTATGACCCTAAAACAGGAACAACTTCACAAGTAGAATTCGAAGATCAATATATTGGTGGAGTAATGCTTGCAGAGTATAATAGTGGTGATATGGAGTCTTTGAAAGCTTTCGCAATTCTTGCAAGAACAGAAGCAGCTGCAGTAGTAGGAACAGATGGATCTGGAACAATTGAAAATAGTTCAAATGACCAAAACTACAATCCAAATTATAGTCCAGAAAAATATCCTAAAATAGCTGAAGCAGTTAAAGCTACAAGAGGACTAGTATTATCACAATATAAGTCGCCTAAAGTTTGGAAAACTGAGTATGATGCATTTTGTCCACAAAAAAATGTCTTAGAAAATGGATTTTACTATTTACCAGAACAACAAAAATCGCTACCAATTAATCCTGAAGCCTATGAAAAAATAACTGGAAAAGAATTTATTAAATCTGATAGTAAATATTTGGATTGTCCATGTTTTAAAAATAATAATTCAAGGCCACATGATGAAATTATCGATAGAAAAAGTATAAGGTACACACCATCAAATACTGAACCTCCAACATGGCCAGGTGGAACTCCTAGTCAAGCAACTAAAGATGTATGCTGGACTAATGAAGGAATTACAAGACAAAATGATAATAATGAAACAGAATATGGTTGGAGTTATAGACCAACTGGAGGTCATGGAAGAGGAGCAAGTCAATATGGACTAAAATATTATGAGGTTTTTGGATATGATCAAGATGCATTACTTAGAATGTTCTTCCACGGAGCAGCAGTAAGAGTTCTTTCAAGTTCTCTAGAAAATGGAAAATGTAAAGATATACCTTTTTATACTGGAGAAAAAGGTGGAACTGGTCAATCAGGAACAGATGCAAATTATAATGGTGACACAATAGGTGGAACAGCATTAAACACATCACTAACAGAAGCATTATCATCTAATGGATATACAGTTGATGACTTAAATAACTGTATAGGAGATAGAGTAAATTCAAAAGGAATGGGGACAAGAGGCGCTGTTGTAGAAGCAGGAGTAGGTCTTCTTGAATGTACTATGAAAATGACAGGAGGATTTACTTATCCATATGACCATAGAGGTGGTTATGTTGGTGGTAGTTATAATCCAGATATAAAAGGAAAATTAGGAGTTAATAGCAAATGGGGAGAATATGCTGATTATGCAACTGGTTGTTCAGGACCAAAACCATGTCGACTTGGACTAAATTGCGCCAACTTTGTTAGATGGTCAATGTGTAATGGTGGAATGGATTTATGTAGTAGAGGATCAACTTACGCAACAGGAATGGCTGGAGTAAATTCAAGTGAAGATTATTTTCCAGGTGCAGTAAGAGTAAGACTAACCCCTTCATTTGGAGTACTAAGTGGATCTGTTAATGGAGCGTCAAAAGATGAGGTAATAGAAATGATTCAACCAGGAGATGTCTTATATTCAGATCACAACGGATCAGGAAATCATGTAATGTTAATAGTAGGAACAGATAGTAGTTCAATAACAATAGCAGAAAACGGAAGAAAAACAAGAAAGATACCAAAAAGTGAGCTAAAATCTAACTCAATGACGTATGTAGTATTGCTATTAGATGAATATTATAATAATTCATCTAATCAAAATTCTTTATCATGGTAATGGAGGATTAAAATGAAGAAAAAACTTTTGATAATACTTCTTGCAATATTTATGACTGGATGTACTGCTGAATATAAAATAACAATAAAAGATGGAAAAGTGAATGAAACATTAACCGTCATTGAAGAAAATAAAGATAATTTAAATATAAAAGATGAAGCTGGAAGAACCTTTGAAGATTATGCGAAAATCTATGGAAAAACATATGACTTAACAACTAGTTTCTATGATTTGTATAGTGATAAATCTTGCGAAGATGGTTGTAGCTATTACACTAAAGAATATATAAATGAAGATGGAAAAATAGGCTTTAGATTAACACACGAATTTGAGCTTGATGAGTATAATGATTCAGCAATAGCAAATGAACATTTTCCAGGTTTTCAAGTAGATATTAATGAAAATATTGTTACAATAGTAGGTGGTTCTTCATGGAACTTCATAAACAATTTTAAAAATTTTGATGAATTGAAAATAACAATCGAATCAGATAATAAAATAGTATCTAGTAATGGAATAAAGAAAAACAGTGAATACACGTGGAAGGTACATAAAGGAAATACTGATGGACTAAATAAACTTTATATGATACTAGATACAAATTTAAAAGAAGAAGCAAATAAAAATAATAGTATTTGGTACTTTATTATTATTCTTATTCTTATAATTGTAGGATTAATTAGTTATTTAATGTATAAAAAAAGAATAGAACAAAACTCTATATAGTCTATATTTATTGAAAAAAATGTACTATTATGGTATTATTTAATATATGTTTAAGGATGTGATTTCTCTATGAAATTCAAGTTTGTTGCATCAAAAAGAGATGTTATAATATTTTTAATATTTGCTTTATTTTTACTTTATGTAGTTGCTTTAGGAGTACTAAATATTCCTCTACTTGCTTCAGAAGGAAGATTTTATGGACTAAATCCAATTGAGGCTTTTACTGGTAATTATTTATATTACACGTTAATATTTTATTTTATTTCACTAGGTGGATTAATTCTAAGTGTTAATTCATACTTCTTTGAATTTGAAGAAGGAATTGGATTAAGTATTAGTGGAAAATCAAGTGGTGGATATAGTAGTTGGGCTAAAGTAAAAGAAATTAAAACAGATAAAAATATCGAAAAAGTTAATACAACTGATGATAAATCAGAGTTTGCCGGAGTTCCATTAATTAGTAATGGTAAAGAATTATGGGTAGATAATGGAGAATATCATACACTTGTAATAGGTTCTACTGGTAGTGGTAAAACACAATGTACAATTTTGCCAGCAATGAAAGTACTTGCTAAGAAAAGAGAGTCAATAATTGTAACAGACCCAAAGGCAGAAATTTATGAAAAAACTGGTGGATTACTAAAAAAGAATGGTTATAATATCATTTTATTAAACTTCCGTAATCCACAAAATGGTAATGCTTGGAATCCACTTGAATTACCATATAAATTATACAAAAATGGAAATCAAGATAAAGCAATTGAGTTACTTGATGACCTTGCATTAAATATTTTGTATGACGAATCAAATGCGAATTCCGATCCATTCTGGGAAAAAACAGCAGCAGACTACTTTTCTGGAATTGCTCTTGCAATGTTTGAAGATACTACTGAAGATAAAATTAATATCAATAGTATTAATATGACAGCAACAGTAGGAGAAGATAAATTTGGTGGATCTACATATATTAAAGAATATTTTAGTTATAAAGAACCAACAAGTGCTGCTTATGTAAATGCAAGTGGTACAGTAATGGCACCTAGTGATACAAAAGGTGGAATTATTTCAGTATTTAAACAAAAAGTTAAATTGTTTGCTTCCCGTGAAAACTTATCAGAAATGTTAAGTCATAGTGATTTTACACTAGATTCAATAGGAAAACAACCAACTGCAGTATTTATAATAATTCAGGATGAAAAAAGAACATACCATCCACTAGCTACAATTTTTATTAAACAAGCTTACGAAACACTTATCGATGTTGCACAAGAAAATGGTGGAAAATTACCTGTTAGAACAAACTTCTTACTAGATGAGTTTGCTAATATGCCACCATTAAAAGACGTTACAACAATGATAACAGCAGCCCGTTCAAGACAAGTAAGATTTACATTAATTATCCAAAACTTTGCACAGTTAAACAAAGTTTACGGAAAAGATGATGCAGAAACTATAAAAGGTAACTGTGGTAATATCATATATTTGATATCAACAGAACTAGCAGCTCTTGAAGAGATAAGTAAATTGTGTGGAGAAAAGAAATCTAAAAAGGATGATAAAACAGCATCAACTCCACTTGCTACAGTAAGTGATTTACAAAGAATGAAGCAGTTTGATCAAATTTTACTAAGATTAAGAAAAAATCCATTCAAAACGTCATTTGTACCAGATTTCAAAATAGATTGGGGAAACTGTACATCTCCAAAAGTTGGATATCCAACAAGAGAAAAACAAAAAGTACAAGTTTTTGACATAAGAGAATTTGTTAAAGAAAAGAAAGCTCAAAAAATGAACGAAGTTATGGCATCTATAGATTCAAGACAAGGTTCTCCTATGGGATTCCCATTTATGGGGGATCCATCTAATAATTCTTCAGGTGGTGGAGCAAGACCAATGTTCCCACCATTAAGATCAAAAGAACCAGATATTTCAGTATCAGATATAGTTAAGAAAATCGATGAAAAACTTGCTGAACTTGAAAAAGAGGAAAAAATGGCTAAACAAGAGAAGAATAAAGAAAACAAACCAGTTCAACCAAACGTAGTAAAAGAAATCAAAGAAAAAACTGAAATAAAAGAAGAAGAAAAAATTCCAGAAAAAAAAGAAAAGAAACCAATGAGTATTTCGGAATATAACAAGTCAAATACAAATATAGAACTATTAGATGATGATGATGATTTTCTACTTGATGACATAGACATTGAAAAGAAAGTTAATGATAAATTATCAGATCTTTATCTAGATGAGGAAGTTAAAGAAGAAAAGGTTGTTCCATCTTATAAAGAAAACAAAGAAACATCTATAAGAAAGCAAGAAAAAGAACCAATTGAAGCAGTTTACGAAGAAATAAAGCATGATCAAGAAAAACAAAAAACACCAAAAGAAATAAAATATGAACCATATGAAGAAAATGATGAAGACAAAAAAATGATTGAGATGCTTGAACAACAAGTAAACGAATATAAAGAAGAAAAAGAAAAGAACAATATGTTTAAACCAACAACAACGATTAAATTAGATGAAGTTGCAGACGATGAAAAATTCTTTGATAATTTCTTCGATGATTAATATTTTATAAAAGAGGTGAGATAATGAAGAGATTTTTTACACTAACGTTATTGCTTTTGATTATATTGCCTATAAAGTCATACTCTCAAGAATTAACAAAAGATGCTGTTACACTTAGTAATTGTGTAGATGGTGACTCTGCACGTTTTATGCTAGGGGTAGAAGAAATAAATGTTAAATTTCTTGGGATTGAATCAGATGAAAAAATAAAAGATGATGAAACTGACGAAATAAATGAAAGTTACGTAAGTAACTACGTATGTGAATCATTGAAAAGTGCTAAAAAAATAGAAATACAGTATGAACCAAATATTGAAATAGAAGATAAATTTGGAAGAATACAAGCATGGGTAGTTATAGATGATGTTTTACTACAAGAAGACCTAGTTAAAAATGGATATGCAAGAATAATGTATATAAAAGATGAATATACGTATGCAGAAGATTTAAAAAAAGCACAAGAATATGCTAAATTAAATAAGCTAGGTATTTGGAAAGATGAAATAGTTGACACAGCTAGCGATGAAAAAGATAATGAAGAAAAAGAGACTAAAAAAGAAAAAGATAAAGGAATAATAGGAATTATAATAGATTTTATTGTTGATATTTTTAATAAAATTATAAAGTTTATTGATGATTTAATTAATAATATTCTATAAAAGGTGAGTATTATGGATCTATATAAAGAAATAAAAAAATTTAAGAAAAAATATCCTCTTACCATAGCATGGAGATTAAGAAAAAATGTCAGTATAATTGAAAAACATCTTAATCAAGATGAAGAAGTAAGATACATATTTACAGGTCAAAAGAATGATAAATGGTATGATATCTTTTCAACAGGAGTAATTGCTATAACAAATAAGAGAATATTAATTGGAAGAAAACGTGTTTTATTTGGCTATGCTTTAGATTCTGTAATGCCATACATGTATAACGACTTAAACATAAGAGCAGGACTAATATGGGGTAAAGTAATAATTGATACAATAAAAGAAGAAATAGTATTCACTAATATTGATAAAGCATCCCTTGATGAGATAGAAACAAATATTAGTGAAAATATGATTACACTAAAAAGAAAGTATCCAAAAGATAATAAAAATGAAGAATAATTACATTATTGTATCAAATGATAAAATTACTATTAACTCTAGAATAAATAACATAATTAACGATATTAAACAAAAAGATATAGAAATTGTAAGGTATAACTATCCAGAAACATCAATAGATACAGTTTTAGAAGACTTAAATACCTATAACTTTTTGTCAAATGGAAAAGTAATTATCTATTATTATTGCTCTTTCTTAGATAAAGACCCTGAAAAATGTTTAATTAAATTAAAAAAATACTATCAAAATCCTAGTGAAAACTATCTTATTCTTGTAAATGATACAATAAATGAAAAAAGTGAAATAAAAGATTTCTTAAATAAAGAAGTAGAAGTAATAACTACACGTGTATCATCAGAGGTTTTAATTAAAAATAACCTAAAAGAATGCACTATGGATAATAAGACAGTAAAATATTTTGCAAGTTATTGTCTTTATAATAATGAGAAAATTCTTAATGAGTTAGAAAAACTAAAATGTTATAAATATAGTGAAAAAGATAAAAATATAACTATAGAAGATATTAATAATATTGTTTTAAGAGATTATGATGAGGATATCTTTGCTCTTGTTAACGCTATTGTTCAAAGAAACAAAGACAGTGCAATCGATATTTATAAAAGAGTATCTCAAAAAGAAAAGGATACAATTAATATAGTCGCTGGAGTAGCCTATGGTATTAGAAATTTGTATTGTGTAAAAGTATTAAAAGAAAAAAAATATAACACAAGTAATATATGTAATATTTTAGGTGCTAAGGAATATTCAGTTAAAGTAGCACAAGATAATTGTGATAATTATAGCACAAAAAAATTATTATATTTATTAGATACTCTAGCAGATATAGATTATAGATCAAAATGTAGTAACATTTCAGGAAATTCCTTATTCGAACTGTTTCTACTAAGTTTATAGAAGGTGTTGGTATATATGATAAAAAAATCGATTTCGTTTACAATTGTACTATTTCTAATGTTTTTATGTTATCAAGCTGTAATTACTTTTTTTAAAAATAATCATACAATCGAATATGAAGTTAATGGTTTTATGATTGAAGAAGAGTACAAAAAAAACAGTAGTGGAGATTATTACGTTTTTAAAGTTTCTGATGGAGAAAATGATTTTGTCTTTGATACTCATAATGATTTTAATAAGCAAAAAGAAGTAGTAAAAGACGTTTCAATTTATAGCGATGAGAATTTATACTGTGTTTCATTACTTTATAAGTATGATAACACCTCATCAGGTCCTCTTTGTGTTAATGAAGGTGGCTTATATGTTATGAATTCTGAAAAAGAAACAGATGGATTTAAAGAATATGTTAATAAACTTCCAAATGTAAATAAAACTGAATATAGTGAAGAAAGCGAAATAAAAAAGCAAAAAGATATATCAGTAAATAAAGATTATCTTTCAAAAAACGAAGTATTAATAATATATGATTATCAATCAGTATACTTTTTTGAAAAAGATGATCTTCACGCAGCTTCTTATACAAATGCTTATGAGACCCCAAATAACCTTGGAAGAATAGTGGGTAAATATTATTTAATACCTAGATTAATTTCAACTCCAACTTTTAATACGTTTGTAAAATATAATATTGAAACAGGCGTAAAAACAGAAATAAATATGATATATAAAATATCTAAAAAGTCATATATTAATGGAGTATATAATAATAAATTATATATATTCGACACAGAAGAATTAAAACAATACGAAATAGATCCATATACTGATGAAGTAAAAATTACAGGTGACAAACAAAATGATGCTTTCGCATACATAAATGGTGAAGAAACAAAAGTATCTGTAGATGAAATGAATAATAACAAAATAATATTTAGTGAAAAAACTAGTGATTTTGAAAAAGTAGATTATGACTCTTTATTTCCACAGAATAAATATGCAATATATGTAAAAGACGGGGTATTTTATAAAGCTTATTATAAATATCCAGAAATAAAAATAAAGCTATTTGAAGAAAAAAATGCCCAAAAAATAAAGGTTTATGATGATAATATATATTATATGAAGGGTAATTCAATATATAGATACAATGAAAATGGCATAGTTTTACTTGGTAAAAAAGATAAATTAATAAAAGAAGTAGATGACCCATATGATATTTACTTAAAATAAGAAGAGAAATCTTCTTTTTTTTGATTTAGTCTTTATAAGAACAAAAAAATAATGTATACTTATATCATAGGGTGATTGTGATGATACTAAAAAGACCATATGCTTTCTTGGTAAAGCATTTTAAGATAATTCATGCTTTTATTTTGTGTTGTTCACTTATATTGATATTTAAAACATGGAATATTGTAAGTTTTTTCAGTCAATATATAAGAGATGGACAATCAATAGTTAAAGATGATTTATCATCAACTTATGTAACAACTTTCATGTACATATTTACTTTCTTAATATTGATACTATGTGGAAGTATTATTTACTTATTAAGACATAAAAAGAAGCCAATATTATTTTATGTATATGTATTTATTACTTATACTGTTTTGCTTTTTGCCTACATGTTTGTGAGCTCATTCATATATGAGATGTTATTTTCTCCTCCTAATATAAGGCTAGTTAATATTATAAGAGATATAATTAGGTTATTATCAGTTATTCAGATACCAGTTGTATTAATCTGCTTTGTAAGGGCAATTGGGTTTGATGTAAAAAGGTTTGACTTTAAAAAAGACTTACTAGACTTAGGAATAGAAAAAGAAGATAATGAAGAGTATGAATTTGAATTTAACTTAGATAGTGAAGAAATCAAAGCAAAAACAAAGAAAAAACTAAGACTATTAAAATACTTTTATAAAGAAAATAAATTTATATTTACAGGTATAGAAATAGTTGTAGGAGTAGTAGTATTAGTATTTGTAATAAATTTCATTACTACTAGAGAAAAAATATATAAAGAAAATGAGTTTGTTGATGTTGGACCATACAATGTAAAAGTATTAGAAAGTTATAAAACAAATAAAGATTCACGTGGAGAAATGATTAACTCAAAATATTTTTATGTTATTACCAAGATTAGATATGAAAACAAATCAAACTTAGACTATCAAGCAAATTCAAAATTAATGAAACTTGACTATGGTGGACCAAATGCTGCTTTTTCAACTACTGATATGAATTCTAAATTTACTGAGTTTGGTGTAAATTATTTTAGCCAAATACTAGATGCTTATGAAACAAGAGATTTTGTATTTGTCTTTGAAGTACCAGTTGAATACTATGATTCTTCATTTAAACTAAAATACTTAGATAATGTTGAATATAATGAAGGAGAGTTAATATATAATTACAAAAAAATAAAAATATCTCCAAAATCATTAGAAAATGAAGCGACAAAAGAGAAAACTGCAAAGTTAAAAGAAGAATTAGACTTTAGTGGAAGCCTACTAGGTAATACAAAATTAAAAATAAACGAAGTACAATTAAAAGATAACTTCAATTATAATGTAGTAAGATGTACTGGTGGAAATTGTACAAAAAGGGTAAATGTTATTTCTGCTTCTCAAACTTCCCAATTTGCATTTACTTTGATGAGATTAGACTTAAATATAAATTATGACTATGAAAAATTAGGAAAAGAGTATTCTAATCCAAAGTTCATAACAAAATTTGGAAGCATAAGATTTGAAATTAATGGAAAAGAATATCATAATAGATTAGAGTTAACAGATGTAACACCATTTGTAACAAATCAATACGTATTTATACAAGTAAGAGATAAACTAAAAAATGCAGATAAAATATACCTAGATTTTACTATAAGAGATAAAGTATATACATATGTATTAAAAGATATAGAAGAAGAAAAAGAAAATACAAAAGAAGAAAATAAGGACTAAATCCTTATTTTTTTGTAATTAATTTTATTGACACATATTATAATTTATTATAGAATATTAATAGTGTTATGGGTCTATAGCCAAGTGGTAAGGCATGGGACTGCAACTCCCCGATCGTTGGTTCAAATCCGACTAGGCCCTCCATTGGGAAATATGTCCGAACTTTTATAGTTAAGGACTTATATACAAAGTATCAATTTCAAAAGAAGTTGGTACTTTTTTAGTGTTTAAGTTGGTAGTATCGGGTTTTAGTTGTCTAAATCTTTTGATACAAGAAAAACTACCAATCTATAAATAGTATGGCTAATCTTAAATAAAAGAGAAAAAGAGTAGGAGAAGTATGTTATAATTATTTACTAAAGAGGAGTGATAGTCTTATGAAATGTTTTAGGTCAACATCAATTAACACAATAGAAAGAGTTTATGCTGAAGGTATAGTTCCTTCTTGTGGACGAAATTCAAGATTAATTGGTGATAATAGAAAAAAAGTGTTTTTTTCAGAAGGTTTTCATGGAACAATTGCGCTTTTGATCGACTTTAATATTGTCTATAATAAAATAAAAAATAATCATATGCAACTTTCCGATAATGAACTATACTCAAGAGTTATTAATTCAAAAAACATAAGGGAATATTTAGGAGAAGGAGTTTATTTGACATTTGATAGTGAAAATGTAGTAAATGAGAACAATGAGGTCGATGGATTTACAAGTAACAGAATTGATAGAGATTTGATAGAAGTTGCAATGATTGAAAACATTGATGATGGAACTTTTTCATATTCAAGATTTGATATAGTACATTTTATGATGGCATACACAAATCCCGATGATATAAAATATAGTGGTATAAAATGGCCAAATATTGAATTGTATGAAAAATACAATAAAAAGGAAGAAGATGAAAAAATTAGAATAAACCAATCAAAAATAAGACAATATTATGAAGAGAATCAGGTGTTAATAAATAAATTTAAAACCAATCAATATAAACTTGTATACATTCCATTAAGCAAATTTGTTAATGAAATATATCGAAGTGAAAAAACGGAAATATTAAAAAAAATATTAACTAAATAAACACATAATTAATAATTATTTATTAAAATATTATTTAAAAAAGTTACAAGCTTTTTATTATTTCCTAACTAGCAAGGAATAGTTTGAAATAACTTAATTATGTAATCTATAAAATAAACTATATTGAAACCTTTATAAAATTATAAATAATAATTAAAATAAATATAAATTAATTTTATCAACTTTTTATAAAACTACTTTGAAATAAAAAATGATAGTTGTATCTTGAGTTTAAAGATAAAAAAATAGATAGATAATTGATAAATATTTATAAATAGTATGATAAAATAGTTAGCTATCAAGAAAGGTTTAACATTTATGAAAAAAGTATCAGAATTAGTTAAAAAAATAGAAAACCATTATATTGGTGATAATTGTGTTAGAAGAATAGAAAGTCATTATGTTGGTGATGATTGTGTTCAAGTGATGACTCCATATAAAAATGAAATCACAATTTTTAATAAAGATGGAATTCTTTTTTCTCACAATGTGGACTCACATGTTGCAATTAATAAATATTTAGATGACGAAAGAAGAAAACAATTTCCATACTCAAATATTCCCACTCATTATTCAAGAGTTGGGGTATTTGGAAAATTTAATTTTGTAAACCAATTACTTGACTTTGAAGTTCCATATATAAGAGTATGTGATAATTCAATTGTTGAAAGTTTTGCAGTTAAAGACAAGAATGAAGCACTATTACTTAATAAAATTATAACTGGAACCAAAAAAACTAGGTATGTAACAAGATATGAATTAGAAAAATTATATACAGAATCAGAAGAGAAATTTATTTTACATTTGGAAGATAGAAAATATGATGGTGAAGAAACATTAAGAATTTCAGATTTTCAATCAATATCTAGTGAAGAAAATATTCGTAATTTTATAAAAGAACAAATTGCTGATGGTTCTAACTACTTTAGAAAACACCTAAATTCATCTGAAGGATATAATTTATTAAAGTATCCAACATTTTTAAATTATGTAAATCAATGTATTGATAATTTTGATTTGACTGATATGAAATTTAATATTAATCTTAGTGGTAGTAAAGCAATAATTGTAATAACGGATAAAAATGACATCTCTTTACAATATGTTGAAGCTAAATTCGTAAGTAAAAATAATTATAGAATTGATAGTATAGATCTACCAGTTAATAAATATACATTAGAACAATTGAAATATTTATCATCTACAATTTTAAAAACAAAAGAACCAAGAATACCTTTAAGATTAAATCCTGGCGTAACAATGCAAGATATACAAGAAGCAAAAGAAAAGGTTAAATCGTTAAAAAAGTAAAAATATAATGCTCATTTTTTGCATTTTAAAATTTAATAAAAAATACTTAATAAAGTGATTAAACATAAATGAATTAAAAAAGAAACTCAACATTTTACATATATAAATAGGTGTTATAATATACTTGTTTTATTAGTGGGTGAATAAAAAATGAATAAAGAATATGAATATAGTTTTAAAGTAAAGGATATTGTTCCTTTTGAAATAGATAAATACATAACTCCTCTTATGAATGTAGTTGCAATTGAAGGTAAAGAAGATGAAGTTGATAAAGTATATAGTAACTTAAAAACGATTATTGATTGTAACATCATAAAATAATAAGATAAGAATAGTATGTTTAAAAAATAATGAGAAGATTATATTACAAAAATACTTTGATATAAAATAAGATTAAATTATATATAGTGTGTCTATAACAACAAATTACAGGGGATATTATGAATAAAGAATATATTTACATTGACGGAAAAGTTATAATATGTGATGAGAATAATAAAAAAACTTTAAGTGGATATTATGATAATTTAGATGAAGTATTAGCTCAAGAAAACTTAATTGAAATGATGGAGAAAAAAATACAAGAATTAGAAAAAGAAAGAACGTCATACAAGAAAAATAGTCATAAACACTATGTTCCTGTTATTCTTCCTACATCAGTATTAATGTCAACACTAGGTACAATGCTTCTAGAATATTTGCTAATTGGTCCTGATGCTTTTACTACATCAGTAGATACAATTTTTGGAACAATGAGTAATGCTATGTCACTTTGTATTCCAGTATCAATTTGCACGGTTCCAGTTGCTGCACTTTTTGAACATATAATATATAGTAGTTATAAAAGCTCAATAAAATATGAAAAAGGAATTAATAGTCAATTGGATTTTCTAAAAAATCAAATAGAAAAAGAAAAAGAAAAATTAAAAAGATTAGAACAAGATAAATCTAGAGAAAAAGAGTCTAAAGAATTTAGAACAGTAAAGGTTAATGATTCACAAAAATTGGATACATTAAATGATAATTTAAATTACTACTATGACTTAGGAAGCATTAACAAAACACAAAGAGAAAAAGAAGATAGAGAAGAAAAAGGACATCCTTTAGTTTTAAGAAAAAGAAATAATAATAGAAATAGTTAAAATGAAACACAAAAATTAAGTATCGATTTCTACAAGGAGTTGATGCTTTTTATTATTTTTTGATTTTATAAAGTGTTCAAGTTTTATATGTAGAAACAATTTATATAATAGTTAAAAATATCATATATTCTTTATATAACATTTTTTACTTCTTAACTTATAATCAATCAAATACTAAATATTTTGAATCGAATTACAGTATTCTTTAAAAAAATTCATCTCTTAAATAAAAAAATAAAGTTAAATTAATGATAAAAGTATTGTAAATAATGATTAAGATGAAACTAAAAATATTTAACTTGTACATATTTATATAAAATTGAAAAAAAGTATATTTTATGTTATAAATGTTCTGGAGGTATTTATATGGTAAGTGTGAGTTGTATTTATTTTATTGGCACTGAAAATGATGCACACAAATATAGATTTGGTGGTAATCCTGAAGGAACATTAGAACTTTATGAAGATCGTATTGATGTTTTTAAAAAGAGTAAAGTGGTTTCATCAGCTTTTGGTGCTATAGGAAGTGCTATTGAAGGAAAAGGAAAACCTGAAGCAAGCATTTCAAAAGAAATGATTACAAATTATAAAAAGAATAAAAATAATAAATATGTACTTTATCTTAAAGATGGTAATGTATTAGATGTAACTATTACTGGATTATCTAAGAAAGAATCAATTAAAGCAATGGATGATTTCTTAAAAAATAAACAAGATAAAATAGAAGAAATAGAAGAAAATGTTAATAATAAAAAGAAGAAAAATACAATAAATGTAAATGAAGATCAAAATGAGGAAAAAAAGAATACTAATAGAACAATTGATGTAGAAACCAAATGGAAATGTGAAAAATGTGGAACAGATAATTCTGGTAAGTTCTGTATAAATTGTGGCGAAAAGAAAAAAGAGCCACAAGAAAAAAAAGAAAATAGCTGGAAATGCGAAAAGTGTGGAACAGATAATTCTGGTAAATTTTGTAGAAATTGTGGCGAAAAGAAAAAAGAGCCACAACAAAAAATAGAAAACAGCTGGAAATGTGAAAAGTGTGGAACAGATAATTCTGGTGAATATTGTATAAATTGTGGTGAAAAGAAAAAAGAACCGCAAGAAAAAATAGAAAACAGCTGGAAATGCGAAAAGTGTGGAACAGATAATTCTGGTAAATATTGTATAAATTGTGGTGAAAAGAAAAAAGAGCCACAACAAAAAATAGAAAACAGCTGGAAATGCGAAAAATGTGGAACAGATAATTCTGGTAAATTTTGTATAAATTGTGGTGAAAAGAAAAAAGAACCACAAGAAAAAAAAGAAAACAGCTGGAAATGCGAAAAATGTGGAACAGATAATTTTGGTAAGTTCTGCATAAAATGTGGTGAAAAGAAAAAAGAATCGCAAGAAATAATAAATAACAGTTGGAAATGTAATTTATGCGGTACAAATAATTTCGGTAAATTTTGCACAAAATGCGGACAAAAAAAACCATATTTAGATGATAAAACAGAAAATAAATTTTGTACAAGATGTGGCAAGAAAGTTGAAAATGGGTTTATTTATTGTTGCTATTGCGGAAATAAAATAATGTAAAATATTGGTGAAATAACTTATCCTTATTGAATTATTTATAGTAGATAAAATAGGTTTATGACAAGAAAAAAGTGGATTTATGGATTACATAAATTCACTTTTTTTGTTAAAAATTTAAAAAAAATTAGGAAATAAAATACTTATAGATAAAAATGTTATTGAGGAGGTGAGATATGAAAAAGTTTGAATATGTTTTACAGGATGGTCCAAAAGACTGTGGAGTATGTGCATTACTTACTATTATCAAGTGTCATGGTGGATTAGTATCTAAAGAGTATTTAAGAACATTAACAAATACTACATCTAATGGTGTAAGTGCTCTATCACTTTTAGAAGCAGGGAAAAAGTTAGGCTTTTATACTCAAGGTGTAAGTGGAGATGTTTTAAAGTTAGAAGAAAGAAATCTACCATGTATTGCCCATGTTATATTAGATAACAAATATAAACACTTTGTAGTAATTCACAAAATAGATAGAAAAAAAGACATTATAACAATAGCAGATCCCTCAAGAGGAATAATAAAGATGGATATAGATAAATTTAAAACAATATCGACAAACAATTATTTACTTTTTACTCCAAATAGAACTATTCCAATAATGAGAGAAAATGACTTAATAAAACATAAGATAAAAAACTTTATTTATGATAACAAAAATACATTTTATGTAATATTGTTTTTATCCATACTATTCACTTTAATAAATATAATAATTTCATTTAACTTTCAATTTCTTATAGATAGAGTTATTACTTATAGTTCTTATAATAATCTTTTCGTCTTGTCTTTAATATTTTTTACAATATATGCTCTTAAAAATATTATTGAGTTTTCAAGAGAAAAAATATTATACTTCATAAGTCATAAGCTGGATTATATACTTGTAAACGATTCGCTTAATCACATTCTAACACTTCCTCATATATATTTTAAAAATAGAACCACAGGAGAAATACTATCAAGAATAGCAGATTTAGGGGAACTGAAAGAAACGATATGTGATTTTGTTTCTACAGTTTTTATCGATTTAATAATAACTATTGTCACTTTTTTTGCACTTATTAACATAAGCTCCAGTTTATCATTTATTGTCTTATCAATTATAGTTGTTTATTCGATTTTGATGATATTTTACAATAGGTATTTAAATGACGACCTAAAAGAATTAAAAGAAGAAAATGCTAAAGTAAATTCTATAATAATTGAATTAATTAATGGAATAAACACAATTAAAAGTTTAAACATATTAAGTAAGATAACAGAAGAATATTCACTTATTTATAATAAGTATCTAAATGTAAGTTTTAACTTCACTAAAAAGATAAACAATAAACAAACTTTAGATAACTTAGTAGTAAGTTTAGTATCATTAATAATTCTAGTAATGGGTGGAAGTCTAGTAATTAAAAATGAACTTAAATTATCAAGCCTAATAACATTTAACAGCATTATATTTTATAATATGTCATCACTAAAAAACATCTTAAACTTTGATGTATTAATACAAAAAACAAAAATAACAATTTCACGTATAAACGAACTTCTTAATATAAAAGAAGAAAAACTATATTTAGATTTAAATCCTATAAAAAATGTTAAAGGTGACATCATAATCAAAGATCTTTCTTTTAAACATGGTGATAGATATATATTAAATAATTTTAGTGCAACTTTTAAAGAGGGAAAGAAAATTCTGATAACAGGTTCATCAGGATGTGGAAAAAGTACATTAGCAAAATTAATTTCAGGTTTTCATGAAACAAGAAAAGGTAAAATATTTATTGGGAAAACAGATATAACAGATGTTAATTTATGGAATTTAAGAGAGGATATAACTTACGTATCTCAAGATGAATATTTATTCAATAATACTTTGTTTGAAAATTTAAATATAAGAAATGCACGTGACAAAAATAAGATTATTGAAATAGCTAAATGTATGTTATTAGATGATATAACAAGTAAAAATAAAAGTGGATATAATATGATTTTAGAAGAGAATGCAAGAAATATAAGTGGAGGAGAAAGACAAAGAATAATTCTTGCAAGAACTTTCTTAAAAAACAGTAATATCTACATTTTAGATGAAACATTTAGTGAAATAGATAGAAAAAAAGAAAGGTTAATATTAAATAATATTTTCAAACAATTTAAAGATAAAACAATAATAGTAATTTCTCATAGACTTGATAATAGTGATTTATATGATGAAGTATATAATATGGAGGATTATGGATATAGAAGTATTTCAAAAGAGCTTTAAAAATAACGAAATAGATTTAAAGCCATATCTATTAGTGGTATCTATTTTTATAGGAATTCTTGTATCAATAATTATTTTCAATAACAACATAGAAGATTATTATGTAAATAAAGGGATAGTAAAAGATAAAGAATTAACTCTTTTTGTAGATATAAATGATATTGATAAAGTAACAAACAACAAAAAAATAATAATAGAAAGAGACATATTTACTTATGAAGTTACAAAGATAAGCGATAAGCTTATGAATAATGATATCTATAAAGAAGTTAAGATTAAAGTTGATAAACTAGATAAAAAACATTTACTGGATAATAATGTTGTTGATTTAAAAGTAATAATTAATAAGACAAGTATTCTTGAGTATTTGCTTAATACGATGAAGGGGGAATGACATATCAAAAAATTAAGTAATGAAGAACTAAAAGAAATGAATGGTGGAGGATTATCACTACTAGGAATTGGTGGAATTATTGGCGCTGGTATATTCTTAGTAGGAGTAATTGATGGATTTGTAAATCCAAAAAAATGCAATGAATAATAGGAAGGAATGAAGAAGTATAAAAAAATTAAAAAGAAATGAATTAAGAGAAATAGAAGGGGGATTTTCTATTACTGGTTCAATTGTTAATGCCTTTGTAGAAGGAATTAAAACTATTCTAGATGTAGGAAGAAGCTTAGGAAGTTCCTTAAGAAGATTAAAAGAGGATAAGTTGTGCAAAGTATCTTAAAAAAATTAAATGAATACAAAATAATGATACTTGCTATAATGATATCTCCAATAGCTATGTATATGTTTAATGTATTAGTAAAAGTATTATTCAATACAGGAACGTATCTAGGAACATTTCTAAGATATATATATTATTATGTAGTATGTTATAATTAATTATATTATTAAAAAGTTAGGGTTTTTCCTAACTTTTTAGGTTCTATAGTAAATCAAATAACTTGTTTTTCTTTTTCTATACTAGTATAATAAAAATAGAATAGTAGGTGCTGAAGATGAGAAATATTTATACAGGAATAGATCTTGGTAGTGATTGTATTAAAATTGTAGTTGCTGAACTAGTAAAAGATAAATTTCAAGTTCTAGCATCAACAGACACACAATCTGCTGGAATAAAAAATGGATTAGTAGTAGACCATGATATGGCTTTGTATTCTTTAAATAATGCTTTAGATGATATTGAAAAAATATTAGGAACAAGAATAGATAAAGCAATTATAACAGTTCCTGCAAACAATAGAAGCATTAAGGTTGTAAGTGGAACAATTGATACTAATGGAGCAGTAAATGGAAAAGATATAGTATCAGTTTTACAAAATGCAGCAGAAAAAGAAATAGAAAATGGCTATGAATTAATATCTATTATTCCAATTATGTTTAATACAGAAGACAATAAGTTCACAAAAGACCCAATTGGACTAACAGTAGATAAATTAACAGTTAAAGCACTACTTGCAACAGCACCAAAAAAACAGATATATGATTATTTAAGAGTATTTCAAGATGCAAGAGTAGAAGTTGAAGATATAACATTTAACTGTATTGGTGACTACTATGAAGCAAGAGGAAAAAATACTGATGAAGTCTTAGGTGCTATAGTTAACATAGGAAATGATAAAACAGATGTATCTATTTTCAATAAAGGAATACTAATTAAAAACAATATATTTAATTTAGGTAGCAAAAATCTTGATAATGATATAACATATATATATGGAACTGATCAGACTGTTTCTCGTGAACTAAAAGAGAAATTTGCACTAGCTAGCAAAAGATATGCAGATAGTAACGAAGTATTAGAGTTCACAGATGAAACAGGAGAGAAGAAGTCAATTAACCAATATGAGATTACAGAAGTCTTAGAAGCAAGGATAATAGAACTACTTAAACTAGCACAAAAAGAAATTAATGACTTAACAAAAAGGAAAATTAGTTATATAATTGTTACAGGTGGTATAACGGAATTAATTGGATTTAGTTATGTTGTAGAAAACATTTTAGGACTTAATGCAACAACACTAAATATAACAACAATGGGTATAAGAAACAATAAATTCTCAAGTGCCATAGGAATAATTAAGTATTTCCATGAAAAAATGAAACTAAGAGAGAAGAATATATCTCTTCTTGGTGATGATAAAATCGAAGAAATAGAACAAAACAAACATAGTATGCTAGACTTATCGGAAGATACATTTATTAGCAAGATATTTGGATATTTTACTGATAACTAAAGGAGGGAATTGAATGTTTGGATCACTAGAAATGGATCAATTAGCCAAAATCAAGGTAATTGGTATTGGTGGTGGTGGTGGAAACGCTATCAATAGTATGGTTGAAACAGGAGTTAAGGGAGTAGAATTTATCGCTGCAAACACTGATTTGCAGGTTTTGAATACATCAAAAGCTGATGTTAAAATTCAGTTAGGAAAAACAGGACTAGGAGCAGGAGCAAAACCTGAAATAGGAAAAGAAGCTGCTCTTGAAGCAAAGAAAGAAATAGAAGATGCACTTAAAGGTGCTGATATGATTTTCATAACTTGTGGAATGGGTGGAGGAACAGGTTCTGGTGCTGCACCAATCGTTGCTGAAATAGCACAAGGTCTTGGAGCATTAACAGTAGCAATTGTAACTAAGCCATTCACATTTGAAGGAAAGAAAAGAATGGAAAATGCTCTTGTAGCTATAGAAGAGCTAAAGAAACATGTAGATACTTTAATCGTTATTCCAAATGACAGATTAAGAGAAATAATCGATAAGACAACACCAATGCTTGAAGCATTTAAAGAAGTTGATAACGTACTTCGTCGTGGTGTTCAATCTATCACAGATTTAATTGCAGTAGTTGGACTTGTTAACCTAGACTTTGCTGACGTTAAAGCAGTTATGGAAAAATCAGGAAATGCAATCATTGGTATTGGAATTGGTATGGGAGAAGAAAGAGCTATTGAAGCTGCTAAACAAGCAGTATCATCTCCACTTCTTGAAACATCAATTTCAGGAGCAACAGATGCAATTATCAATATCACTGGTGGTATGAACTTAACATTGTTTGAAGCAGAACAAGCAGCTGAAGTAGTAAGAGCAGCAGCTAATACTGATATCAATACAATATTTGGTTCTGTAATCAATGAAAACTTAACTGATGAAGTTATCGTTACAGTAATCGCAACTGGATTTGATAAAAGCAAAGAAAAGAAAGAAAAAGAACAAATGCTTCGTAAACAGGTTCAACCTCAAATTGAAACAGTAACAGAAGCACCAATGGTAAGAAGAAGAGAAACTCCAGTTATCGATAATTCAAAAATAGAAAGCTTAAATGAGAATGATGGAGAAAATGATGATAATAAATATGACATTCCGCCATTTTTAAGAACAAATTATTAGAAATCGAAAGATTTCTTTTTTTCTTTATTATTATGAAAAAAAGATAATATGTGCTATAATTAAGGAGTAGACTGGAGTGATAAAATGGCAAAAAGAAAAAAAAGAAAAAAGAAGGAAACAAAACTTGAAGTAAGGCCTGAGGTATATGGTATTGTCCTTATAATTCTTTCTATTTTGGCGTATGGTCCAGGAAAACCATTAGGTTACGTTGGAAAAATGGCAAGAGGATTTGCATTATTTTTATTTGGTTCTCTTGATTGGTTATTTATTGCAGTAACATTGTGTATTGGAATATATATGTTATTTAAAGGAAAAAGTCCATCTTTTTGGTCAAAAAAATTTATTGGGCTTCTATTTGTATCATTAGGAATACTTGTTTTTGCTCACATTAACTACATAACTGAAGTAACTGGAGGGGTAAATGGTATTTATAATGCAACATTAAAAGATATATCAAATACATTTAAATTGATAAAAAGTGGGCAAGATTTTTCTTCTCCTGGTGGAGGAATAATCGGTTGTTCTTTAGCAGTAGTATTTAATATGTTATTTGCTGTAACAGGAACAGAGATAGTGTCAGTATTATTTATTATCGTTGGAATTATTTTATTCACTGGATTTTCAATTAGAGAATTTCTTGATACTGCAGCAGAAAAAGGTAAAGATTTAATTGCCAAAAAAGAATTGGCTAAGAAAGAAAACAAAGATAAAAAAGACGATAAACATAGTGATAAAGATGAAAGTCTTGAAGAAGAAAAGAAAGAGTCTGTCGTAATAATTAATGATAATAATGCACCGAAAGAAAGAGAAACAGAACCAGAAACAGAACCAAAACTTGTTATATCAAGTATTGATGAATTAAAAAGAATGGATAAAGAAGTTAAAGAAGAAAATATTGAATCTTTATTAACTGATGAATATGTAGAAGAAGAGGAAAAACCAAAACCAAAACCATCAAATTACAAACTTCCAACATTATCATTACTAAAAGATGTTGAAAAGAAATCAAACAGTAATAATCAAGCTCTTATTGAAAAAAATATTTCTACTCTAGAAAAAACATTAAGAGAATTTGGTATTTTTGGAAAAGTTGTCGAGGTAAACTCTGGACCTGCTGTTACTCAATACGAAATGGAACTTCAAACAGGAACTAAATTAAATAAATTACTAAGTATAAATAAGGAAATTTCCTTAGCCCTTGCAAAGAAGGACGTAAGAATTGAAGCTCCTATTCCAGGAAAAAGTACAGTAGGAATAGAAGTACCGAATGAATCAATTTCTCCAGTATCATTAAAAGAAATACTTGAGCAAGTTCCACAGAATAAAGTAAATAGTAAGCTTTTAGTAGCACTAGGTAAGAACATAATGGGTAAAGCAAGATTTTGTGAAATCGATAAAACGCCGCACTTACTTATCGCAGGATCAACTGGTTCAGGAAAATCAGTATGTATAAACTGTGTTATTGCTTCAATTTTGATGCGTTGTAAACCAGACGAAGTAAAACTTGTATTAGTAGACCCTAAAAAAGTAGAATTATCAATGTATAATGGAATTCCACATCTATTAATGCCAGTTGTTACAGATAGTAAAAAAGCAAATGTCGCTCTTCAAAAAATGGTTGATGAAATGGAAAGACGTTACGACCAACTAGAAGAGAAAAATGTAAGAAACATAGCAGGATACAATGAATGGGTAGAAAAAGAAAACAAAGTAAGAAGTGACGAAGATAAAATACCTAAAATGCCTTATATAGTAGTTATAGTAGATGAGCTTGCTGACCTTATGATGGTAGCAGGAAAAGAAGTTGAAGACTCAATTATGAGAATAACTCAAAAAGCTCGTGCAGCAGGTATTCACTTAATTGTTGCAACACAAAGACCATCTACAGATGTTATAACAGGAGTAGTTAAAGCAAACATTCCATCTCGTATTTCATTTGCCGTATCAAGTGGAATCGATTCTCGTACTATTTTGGATGCAGTTGGAGCAGAAAAACTTCTAGGAAAAGGAGATATGTTATTTATCCCTATGGGTGAGTCATCTCCAGAAAGAATTCAAGGAGCTTATGTATCAGATGGAGAACTAGAAGCTCTTGTAGACTACACAGCTAAACAACAAAAAGCCCAATTTGAAGAAAAATTTATGAACCTTGAATCAGCAAAAGAACAAGGAAATGCAGGAGGAGAAGTAAACTCTCCTGATGAAGAATACGATGATCCATTGTATGACGAAATAGTTGAATTTGTAATAACTACTGGAAAAGCAAGTGCCTCTTTATTACAAAGAAGATTTAAATTAGGTTATAATAGGGCAGCAAGAATTGTAGATTTACTTGAAGAAAGAGGAATAATAGGACCACAAAATGGTTCAAAACCAAGAGAAGTTCTTGTTAAAATGGAACAAACATCTGATGAACAAATTAATTAGAAACAAATAAGAATTTAATTTTATGCCAAAAGGAGGAAATAATTATGGCAACACCACATATTGAAGCAAAGAAAGAGGATATAGCAAAAACAGTTTTAATGCCAGGAGACCCATTAAGAGCTAAATTTATTGCTGAAAACTTTCTAGAAAATTGTAAACAAGTAAATGGCGTAAGAAATATGCTAGGATACACAGGAACTTATAAAGGTCATCCTGTAACAGTATTCGCATCAGGTATGGGAATGCCTAGTGTAGGAATTTACTCATATGAATTGTTTAAATTCTATGATGTTGATACAATTATTCGAATTGGTTCAGCAGGATCTTACACAAAAGATTTAGGTTTATATGAAGTTTTATTAGTTGAAGGATCTTATAGCGAGTCAACTTTTGCTAAAACTCAAGGAAATGAAGAAAGAAATATCTTGTATTCAGATACTCTAATAAACAAAGTAATAACTGAAACAGCCGAAGAACTAAATATTAAATTAAATAAAGGAATAGTACATAGTAGTGACGTGTTCTATAAGGAAAATGATAACTACAAAGAACTATTGGAGAAATATAAATGTTTAGCATGCGAAATGGAAACTTTTGCCTTATTTCACAATGCCAATGTATTGCATAAAAAAGCAAGCGCTATAGTAACAATATCAGATAACCTAGAAACACATGAAGAAACAACAAGCAAAGAAAGACAAGAAAGCTTCACTAACATGATGAAAATAGCTCTTGAAACAAGTATAAAATTATAAAAAAAAGAGAAGTGAGCATATTAAGAAAGAGGTGAGAATATGAAATATATCAAAAAAGAATATCCATGTTACAATCTTCATATGATCAAAACTGATAAATTTAAAACAACAAATATTGAAGTTATCTTCGAACGAGAAATAAAAAAAGAAGATATAACAATCACTAATTTTTTATCTTCCATACTTACCTTTACTACAAAAAAGTATAATACCAAACTAAAATATGCCAAAAAAATGGAAAGTTTGTATGCAGCAAGACTTTTTGCAAACAGTTATAGATTAGGAAGTAATTTTAATGTAGATTTTAATATGCAAATATTAAATGATAAATATGCAGAAAATGGTTTATTAAATGAATCTTTAGAGTTTTTAAAGGAAGTATTATTTAATCCCAATGTAACAGATGGTAAATTTGATGAAGTAAGTTTCAATATAATAAAAAATGATGAGTCTTCTCAAATTGAAAGGTTTAAAGAAGATACAAGAAGATATGCTACTTTAAGATGTTGTGAATTAACAGATGATAAAGCTCCGTTTTCCTACAATTTAAAAGGATATATGGAAGACTTAAATAAAATAACAAGTGAAAATCTTTATTCTTATTACAATAAATTTATAGAAAGTAGCAATGTAGATATATTTATAATTGGTAATATAGAAATAGAAGAAGTAGAGAAGATGATTGAAGAAAAATTTCAATTTACAAATAAAAATCAAGAAAGTAAATATCCTCTTCTTCCAACTTTAAACAATAGAAAGAAAAGAAAAGAAATAATTGAAACAGATAACACTAACCAGTCTAAACTTGCTATTACTTGTAGAATAGAAAGCATGACTGATAAAGAAAGAAACTACGTTTTAAACTTATATAACTCCATCTTAGGAGGATCTACAGATTCTAAATTCTTTAAAAACATAAGGGAAAAATATTCTCTATGTTATTATGCAACAACAGGAGCAAATAAACTTGATAATATATTGTTAATTTCATCTGGAATAACAAAAGAAAACTATAATAAGATGCTTATTTTAATTGATAAGGAAATGGATGATATTAAAAAAGGATATATCACTGAGGATGAACTTATCAATGCTAAAAAATATTATCTATCAGGACTAGAAGAAATAGAAGATAGTCCAAATCAAATTATTGCTTCTTATTATGCCATAGATAAATTAAAAGCAGATTCTATTGAAGAAAGAAAAGAAAAAATAAAAGATATAACAAAAGAAGAAATTGTTGCTCTAGCAAATAAAATATATATTGATACAGTATATTTATTAGGTGGTGACAAGAAATGCTAAAGAAAGAGTTTAAAGGATTAGATATAAATGTCTGCTATGAAAAACTAGATAATGGATTGAGTGTCTATATAATACCATATAAAGATAGAAAAAATTATTATATAGAATATTGTTCTAAATATGGAGCAGAAATAGATGAATTTATCTCTGTTGATACAGGAAAAAAGACTAAAAAACCATATGGTGTAGCACATTTTCTAGAACATAAGATGTTTGAACAAGAAGATGGAACGGATCCATTAATATTCTTTTCAGAATCAGGAACAGATGCTAATGCATCAACCGGATATAAAGTTACATCTTATACTGTTGAAGGAATTAATGATTTTGAAAAAAACTTATCTTATCTTTTAGATTATGTAAACAGTCCATATTTTACTGATGAAAATGTAGAAAAAGAAAAAGGAATAATAATAGAAGAACTAAATATGTATAAAGACCAACCAGAAAATGTCCTTTTTGAAAAAAGTAATCAAGCTTTGTTTAAAAAACATCCAATGAGAAGAGATGTTGGAGGAACACCATCAAGTGTTAGGAAAATAACAAAAGAAATATTAACAGATTGTTACAACACATTTTATCAGCCTAGTAATATGTTTTTAGTAATACTAGGAGATCTTGATCCAGAAAAAACAATTGAATTAATAAAAAATCATAAGAAGCTTAATTCCAAATCATCATTAAAACCTGTACAAGTTTTTAAATCAAATGAACCACTTGAGGTAAATGAAAAAGAAAAAATAGTTAAAATTAAAAACTTAATAATACCTAAATTTATCCTAAATTTTAAATCTCCAGTACGAGAATTAACAAAAGAAGAAAAATATAAATACCTACTTAGTTCAAATATTTTACTATATATTTTATTTGGTATGAGTTCAGAATTTAGAGAAGAAATGTTAAAAAAAGAAGCATACTCACTTTTTTACTATTCTGAAGTTATAATAGATAACTTATTCATAATTGAATTTGTAGCAGAAACAAAGAAACCTGATGAATTAAAAGAAGAAGTATTCAATTATTTAAAAAACAAAAAAATTACAGAAGAAGATGTTGAAAGAGTTAAAAAAGTTAAAATTGCTTTACAAGTTATAGATTCTGATAAACCATATAGGGTAATTGATTCAGTTGTAGATCATGTAATAGAATTTGATGATGTTATATATAATAAAATGGATTTATTAAGAGAAATAACACTTAAAGATATCGAAGAAGTAAGAAATAATATCTTAATGGACAATTATTCATATGTGTTAGGAATAAAAAAATAATTAAGAAAGAGTCAATAATACTCTTTTTTTTTAACGTTTATATGTTATAATGAAATAGAATAGGTGAGAATATGATAGGGAACTTGGGAAATATAGTTGATATTAATGGAAACTATGTAACAATACAAATTAATTTTGATGTATCAAAATATGGAAATATGATGAACGTTCATGTCGTTTTTGATGATGGTGCGAAGAAAATTGTAGGAGAAATACTTAAAGTAACAATAAAAAGTATAGTTGTAGGAGTAGTAGGAGAAATTGAAAATAACAATTTTATTCCAGGAGTAAGTTCTAAACCTTCTTTTGCATCAAATGTAAGAATAGTAAATAAGGATGAACTAGCACTAATTTTAGGACCACAAGAAATAGAAGATAGTGATCATTTATACTTAGGTAGATCATCAATATATAATGGTTATAAAATAAATGTAGGAGTAAATGCTTTCTTTAGTAATCACTTTGCTATATTAGGAAATACAGGAAGTGGAAAAAGTTGTACATTTGCAAGAATTGTACAAAATATATTTACTAAATCAAAGTACTTGCCAGTAAATTCAAGTATCTTTGTTTTTGATGCTTATGGAGAATACGAAAGATCATTTTCTTTTTTGCATGACTTTAATAACCAGTTAAACTACAAGGCATATACAACAAACTTGAAAAGCAAAAATAATTTATTAAGAATACCTTTATGGCTTATGGATGTAGATGATATAGCACTACTTTTAAATGCAGATAATCCAAGTCAGCTACCAATAATAGAAAAAGCTTTAAAACTAGTACCAATCATAAAAGGAACAGATGCTGAAGCCGTAAAATGTAAAAATGATATTATTGCAAGAGCAATTCTAGATATCTTACAAAGTGGAAAAGATTCAATCAAAATAAGAGACCAAATAACAGCAGTTTTAACAACATTCCATACAGATTTATTAAGTCTTGAAAGTCAGATAATTCAACCAGGATATGTAAGAACATTAAAACAATGTATTTATGTTGATAATTCAGGAAAGATGCAAGAAATGGAACTTGTTGTAAACTTTATTCAAACATTTATAATTGAAGGATTTGAAATTCCTACACCAAAAGGAAATGTAATGTATGACTTAAATGACCTTGAAATGGCTCTTGACTTCTCATTAATTTCTGAAGGAGTTTTAAAAAGTGATAAGGTATATGACTATGCCAACGTCTTATCAGTAAGACTTCACTCAATAGCTAGTGGAGATTATAAAGAATACTTCAAATACCCAAAAATGGTCACTAAAAACGAGTATGTAAGAGATTTACTTACAACATTTAATAACCAAAAAGCTCAGTTAATTGGATTTAACATAAACTATATCGATGATAGAACTGCAAAATCAATTACAAAAATTATTTCTAGAATCTTATTTGATGTAGCAGTTAGTAATGAAAAACGTGGATCTTTCCCATTCCATATAATAATCGAAGAGGCCCATAGATACGTTCAAAAAGATATAGACCAAGAATTATTAGGATACAATATATTTGATAGAATTACAAAAGAGGGAAGAAAGTATGGAGTAGTATTAGGTCTTATCACACAAAGACCTAGTGAACTAAGTGAAACAAGTATTTCTCAGTGTTCAAACTTCATGGTATTAAGAACACTACACCCAAAAGACTTGCAATATATTAAAGAAATGGTACCAAATGTAACTGATGAAATATTAGCAATTTTAAAAACATTACAACCAGGAAGTGCAATAGCGTTTGGAAGTGCCTTTAGAGTTCCGGTATCTTTAAAGATGGATATTCCAGATCCTCAACCATCAAGTTTCAACAGTGACATTTCAAAAATATGGTATGCGTTGTAAATAAATACTTTAAAAAATAAAATATATATGCTAAAATAATTATATAAACTATGGAGGATAGATATGGCTTTGAATAAATTGTTTGGAAAATTAACAGGAAATGGTGAAGATGAAGAAGTTATAGGTGAAGTTGAAGAAGATGATACTTTACCAAAAATGGTAAAAAAAGACAACACAATGATTCTTTTAGAACCACGTGCTTATTCTGAATCTCAACAAATTGCTGATTACTTAAAAGGAAATTCTTCAGTTGTAGTTAATTTAAGAAGAGTAACTCCTGATCAAGCAAAGAGAATAGTAGATTTCTTAAGTGGAACTATTTATGCAATTGGTGGAGATTTACAAAAATTAGGTGGAGGAATATTCTTGTGTACTCCAAATACTGTTAATGTTGAAGGAAAAATCAGTGATGAAGCTGTAAAAGCAAAAGATAATAAGAATCAAGCAGCAAAAGTTAAAACAGGAGCTGGAGAAGAACAAGAAGAAGACGAGTTTAACTGGTAATATTTCTTAAAGTCTAAAAGTGGGTGATGTCATGGACAAATTTACAGTAACCGAAAGAGGTTATAGTGTAAGTGAAGTTAACAAATTTATTGATAACGTTATTAAACAAACTGAATCAATGCTTGATAAAATGAAAAAACAGCAAAAAGAATTGGAACTTCTAAAAAAAGAAGTAGAAAATTATAAAAAGATCGAAACCGATCTAAAAAGTGCTTTATTTAAAGCAGAACAATCAAGTAATGACATAAAAAAGCAAGCATATGATGAAAAGAATGTTATTATCGAAGAAGCAAGAAGAAATGCCTCAAGAATTGTAAATGATGCCTTACTACGTGCTGAAAAAATAGAATTAAAGACAGATACCCTTGAAAGAAATATGAGAATATTTAAGAAAAAATTAAAACTAGTTGTCGAACAACAACTAGCAGTAGTAGAAGAAATAGAAGATATCGATTTAGACAAATAAAAAATACTTACGATTGTAAGCATTTTTTTTATTCTTCAACTTTATCTGATTTTCTAAGTGTTCTTGCTTCTTTTGCACTAACTCTTACTCTTGTACCATCTTCAAGTCTAACAACTTGTAAATTTAATGCTTGAGTACTATTAGTTCTATTTAAAGCATGAGAACGAAGTCTTTTATTTTTATTAGGTTTTCTACTAGATATATTGATTGCCATTTATAAGCCCTCCTTCAAATTTAACTTGCCATATAACTTTATCATATATTTGTTTAATAGTCAAATATTTTATGTTAATTATAAGGGATTTAATAATTATAATTCAAAAAAAAGTGATTTTATTGTATAATTAGATTAAGGTAAAGGGTTGAATTCTTATAACTTATTTGAAAGGATTATTAACTATGAATTTGAAGAAGTTTTTTATATTTTTATCTATGTTTTTGGCAGCTTTTTTGGTTCATCTTACGTTTGAAAACTTGATTGTTACACAATTAGTTGTTTTGGCGTATATGTCACATTTAGTTATCACACCCATTACATCGTTATTTGGTGAAATTGATTATAAAAAAAGATACTGGATTATGTTTGGTATCATAATTCCACTTATGTTAGTTTGGAATTCTAAAGACCCTTCTATTGCATTATGTTTAGCAATATTAAATGTTATAATTGGTTTCCTTATAATTGTTCCAATAACAAGCTTAATAAATAAATTTAGAAGTGGACCCAGTGGACCAAAAGATACTAATAGAGAATTTATTAAAAATCACAGTTTTGATTCAGTAATATGTAAAGAATGTGGCGCCATTTTAAAAAATAATACACAATATTGTATAATCTGTGGATCAAAAATAAATAAAGATTATCTTGCTAATACTATGTTTGATAAAAGTAAATTTTCTCCTGTCTATAGTCTTTCTGTTAGAGAGATAATGGATAAGTATATTGAAAAAGAATTGGTAAATTGTAACTTTGATAAAAATACTAAATTAATACCATCCGGATTACTAAGAAGGAAAAAAATACTAAATGTTTTATTTTCTATGTTACTTTTTATATATATTTCATTGATATTTTTTCACCTTTCATTGTTAACATATATAATTGGATTATTTGTTTTGTTTGGTTTTTTTGTGATGACAAGAAAATACAATCTCGTTAAATATTTAAGAAAACAAATAAAAATAAGACCAAATGAGAAAATATCAAATGTTGTTATGAATACAAAGGCATCTTTAGTTCCTGATAAATCACTAAGAAGTTTATTTATTGTTTTACCTATTGCAATCATATTACCATTAATTATCTTTTTTAATCCAAGAGTTTTTTATGAAGATGCAGGGGATGGTTATGCAGTAAGATTTTATACTTTTGGACTTACAAATTTCACAACTGTAACAATACCAGAAACTTATAATGGAAAACCTATAGTAAGCTTAAGAGGTAATACATTTTCAAATATGCCATTTATAAAAGAAGTTACGTTACCAGACACAATAACAGAAATACGTGGTCAAGCTTTTAAAAATGATATATCTTTAGAAAAAATTAATATCCCAGAAAACCTTGAGTATTTAGGTGGGGGAGCTTTTTATAACTGTAAATCTATAACATCAATAACATTACCTAATACATTATCATATATGGGAGGAGAAGTTTTTTATGGAGCAAAATCTCTAGAAAATATAAAATTATCTGAAAATTTATATGAAATAAGAGGAAATAGTTTTCAAAATTGTTCTTCATTAAAATACATAGAAATACCTAATAATATTTTAAGAATTGGTGGACACGCCTTTGATGGCAATACTTCACTTACTACTGTTAAATTTACTGAAAATAGTAAAATTGAAGAAATAGGGTCATCTGCATTTAGAGATTGTAAAAATTTAAGATTTATGGAAGTTCCTAAAAAAGTTAGAATAAATAAGAGAGCTTTTAAAGGAAGCCCAACCATAATCACGTTTTTCGAGTCCCAAGATGAAGAATTATAACTAAAAAAGGAGTATAGAAATGGATAAAGAACCAGAAACATATCAAGAGTTAATAACAAAAAAATTATGTTATGAACTTACTAATGAATATCAAATAAAAAAAGGTGATTTAGATAAAATATATTACTTTTTACTAAAAAACGAAAATGCTGTAGTTGTAGGTGATGGGCATAACATCAATTTACAAATTGGAAATAAAATAGTAGATGTTATTAGAATACCATTTACAAGTCTTAATAAAGTAGTTATCAAGAATAATAACATTAAAATATATAAAACACCAATAAAAAATAGTAGTAACACAAGTAGTAGTAGTGGTGGTGGTTTTTGGAGTGATTGGAGTAGTAGCGATAGAACTAGCGGAAGCTCTTCGTCAGTAGGAAGATCATCAAATAATAACAATAACAACAATAATAACAATTAAAATGTACTATTGTTAAAAGAATTATTTATAAAAATTATATATAATGATATACTTATAGTGGTGATATTATGAAAAAAGTTGTTTCTATTATAATAAGTATTTTGTTTTTCTTTAGTTTATTTCTTTTTACTTTCTTTTATTCAGTACAACAAGAATTTGCATTATTTGAAAAAGTAAAAGCAGTTGAGTTTACTGAAGAAGATATAGAAAGATATTCAAATATGAGTTTAGATGAACTTCATAAAGAGTTTGATGATGATCTAAAAAATGAAGGACTTCCACCTAAAATATTGGATTATGTTGTAGAACATCCTAACTATGACAGTACTATTTCTGAGTTCAAAGAAGATTATATTGACTATTTAAAAGGTAAAAAAGATAAACCCAAAGTAAATAAAGAAAAAATGGATAAAATTCTAAACGATAGTGTAGAAAAGTATAACAAAGAAAATGAAGTTAAAATCGAAAAAGAAAAAGCCAATTTTGTAACTAACAAAGTAACAGAAAAAGTTGAAACTGCAGTTGAAAAGATAGACGAGAGTAAACCTACTAAAACTTTATTATCATTTGTATTTAACTTAAGTTATCAAAAGTATTCGTTTATTGCAGCAATTATATTATTGATAAGCCTTATAATAATACAAAAACTAAATGCAATATTATACTTATCAAGCCCATTAATATTAAATGGAATAACGTTTATAATTGGATTTTTTATAGCAACAAAAACATTTCTTAGTAAGTTTGGAAATATTTTAGGGGATACTTATACAGGTACTTGTAATAGTATGTTAATACTTGGTATTATCTATTTACTACTAGGAATTTCATTTATCTTACTATATTACTTTGTAATAAAAAAAAGAAAACAAATAGAAAATAATTAAAAGCTCTCTTGAGCTTTTTTTAGTGATAAAATTTTTTACGTGTTATAATATATTTAGAAGGGAGGACTCTTATGTATACGCCATTATATGTTAAAAGTAATTATACATTTCTATCAAGTCTTGTTAAAATTGAAGAATTAATTAAAAAATGTATTGAAAAGAATATAAAACAAGTTGCCTTAACAGATGACAATATGATTGCAACTATGTACTTCTATAAGAAATGTAAAGAAAATAACATCAAACCTATAATTGGAGTTGAAATACAAAATTCCTTTCTTTTATACGCAGAAAACTATCAAGGATATCAAAATTTATTAAAAATAGTAACTTTAAAAGATGAAATAAATTTAGATATTTTAAAAGAGTTCAATAAAGATATTATATGTATAATACCTTATAATGATATACAAGAATATAATAAATTGAAAAATATATTTATTAACACATATATAGGAGTAGGAAATAAAGAAGAAGAAATCTCATCAAGTGAAATCACATCAAATGTAGTATTTATTAATAAAATATTATATTTAAATAAAAATGAATCACATTATTATAAGTATGCTATTATGATGAGAGATAAGAAAAATGTCTTTGATGATATTAGTTTTGAAGATCATTATAATTATCTATTAGATGATAAAGATGTACTTAATTTGGTAAGTAAAAAAACTTTAGAAAAAACAAATGAAATAGGAAATAGATGTAATGTTGAGTTTCCAGAAAGCACTAATAAAATTCCTCATTATAAAAATAATTTTGAAGTACCAAGCTTTGAATACTTAAGTAAATTAAGTATGCAAGGATTAACACTAAGACTTAAAAATGATGTTCCTGAAACCTATAAAAAAAGATTATTATATGAACTAGATGTTATAAATAAAATGGGGTTTTCTGATTACTTCTTAATAGTATATGACTATGTAAAATATGCTAAAAAAAGTGGTATTTTAGTAGGACCTGGAAGAGGTAGTGCTGGAGGTAGTTTAGTTGCTTATTCTCTAGGAATAATAGATGTAGATCCAATAAAATACGATTTGTTATTTGAACGTTTCTTAAATCCTGGAAGAGTAACTATGCCTGATATCGATATCGATTTTCCAGATACCTATAGAGATAAGGTAATAGAATATGTAAGAAATAAATATGGAATAAAAAAAGTTGCAGGTATCATTGCAATTGGAACATTAAAAGCTAAAGCAGTTTTAGACGATGTTGGAAGAATTTTAAAAATAGAACAAAATAAAATAGATAGATTAAAAAGATTTATTGATTTAAAAACTAAACTAAAAGATATCTATAATCAAAATGATGAGTTTAGAAATATTGTTGTAAATGATGAAAGATTAACAAAGTTATTTGAACTATCTTGTTACTTTGAAGATTTCCCTAAAAACACAACTGTCCATGCTTCTGGAATAATAATATCAGAAACAGATTTGGATGAGGTTATCCCTCTTATAAAACAGGAAGATGGTTATGTAAGTTCATATGAGATGGGCTACCTTGAAGAGTTAGGACTTTTGAAAATGGACTTTTTAGGAAACAGAAATCTTACAACTATCATGGAAATACTTGAAAGTATAAAAAGTCATGAAGGAAAAGAAATTAACTTTTTAAATATTCCTTTAGATGATAAAGAAACATTAAAAATGTTTTATGATGTTGATACCAATGGAATATTCCAGTTTGAATCTGATACTATGAAAAACTTGCTTAAAAACTTAAAAGTAACATGCTTTGATGACATAGTAGCAGCAGATGCCTTAGTAAGACCTGGACCTGATACTAAAACGTATATTGAAAGAAAAAACAATAATACAATTGTCCAATATAAAAATAATGATTTAAAGAATATTCTTGAACCAACTTATGGAGTATTAGTATACCAAGAACAGATAATGCAAATAGCAAACAAAATGGCAAATTTCACAATGTCAGAAGCTGATATTCTAAGAAGAGCAATGTCTAAAAAGAAAAAAGACTTACTTAAAGTTCAAGAACAAAAGTTTATAGAAGGTGCTATCAAAAATGGGTATGACTATAAAACAGCTAAAGACTACTATGAAGATATCCTATCTTTTGCTGAATATGGATTTAACAAGTCACATGCTGTATCATATTCTTTAATTGCCTATAAAATGGCTTATCTAAAAGTGCATTTTTCCAAATACTTTTATCTAAATATACTTTCTATGACAATTGGAAACGATGTAAAAACTCCAGCAATTATAAGGGAAGCAAGAGCAAAAGGAGTAAAGTTTTATTTACCTGATATTAATAGAAGTACAGAAAAATATGAAATAGTAGAAGATGGTATATTATTTCCACTTTCAAATATCAAAAACATTGGAATTAATTCTGCAATAGAAATAAAAAATGCAAGAGAAGAAAAGTTTACTGACTTATTTGAGTGCCTTACTAAATTAACAGAGATAGGTGTAAACAAAAAAGTAATTGAATCATTAACTTATGCTTCGTGTTTTGATTGTTTTGGTTACAACAAGAAAACAATAATAGATAACCTTGAAAATTTACTTACCTTTGCTTTTATTTCTAAGGGACTAAGAAGTGATATGATAGAAAAGCCTAAAATAGAAATAAAAGAAGAATTTGATAAAAGTATCATAATGTCTAAAGAAAAAGAACTATTTGGGTTTTACCTAAGTTATCATCCAACAACAAAATATAAAGATAAATTTAAAGTAGTAAATCTAACAGATTTAAAAAAATATGTTGGAAAAATAGTAGATATCATCATACTAGTAGAAAAAATTAAAGTTCATAAAGACAAATTAGGTAATGATATGGCCTTTATAACAGGAACTGATGAACTAGAAAGTGTTGAAGTAATAGCTTTTTCCAAAGAGTATCAAAATCTAAAAGAGCTAGAAAAAGGAAATATTTTATTGTTAGAAGGAAAAGTAGAAAAAAGAAATAATATTCAAATAATTATGGAAAAATCTAAAATTATTGGGTAATTTATCTTCTTATGTGTTATATTTATATTAAGTAGATTTTGGTGGTGAGAAAATGAATATACAATTTGTAGTTAACGATTATTTGCTAGCATGGAACTTATTATTTCGCCCTTCAATTTCAGAAGAAATACAGAAGTTAAAAGAACGTCTATGGAAAAATTATTCTAAAGATTACTTAAAACTTGAAAAAGAAAACATAGAAATTTTAAAATATACGAATGATTTTATTCCAGATGACGATACGATATACAATTTCATTTTTGATAGTGAAGAATACAAGCTTGTTAAAAAGCAAACAGAAAAATATAGAAGATTTTTAATGAAGATATGGGATAATCATCAAAAAACTATCCAAGTAACATTAAAAGAATTATTAAGATTTAAAGTAGAAAATGACTATCAAATACTAGTAATACATCCATATTTTGATAATGTTGAATACTTAAAGAAAAATCCTAAAAAAAATATTGTATGGGGTAAAAAAGAAGACACTGAAGATGGCTTAAAAGCAATCATGAGAGTATTATTTACCACTGTAAAATATGAAATAGGAGATTATCAAGAAACAAACAGAGAAATAGTAAATTCAGTACTTGATTTACTAGTAACAAATGAAATATACACAAGAGTATCAGGTTATTCAAAATACGATGAAGGAATAAAAAGATTAAAGTTGTTAAAAAGACAATTATATCCTTACTGGCTAATGTATCAAGGAGCAGATAGGGAAGAATTAGTAAGTTATATGATGAGAGATAAAATGCCATTTGATATTGACAAATATCCAATAGAGAAAGGATTAAGAAAGGTAGATATAAAAGGTTTCATAGACTTTTGTTGTAATAACCAAAAATATATTATTAAACTAAATGAACTAGACAAAATGTAAAAGTAGAGAGGTTAAAATATGGATGAGAAATTACATAAAATATTTGAAAGAATCAACTTAGATGAATCATATTTCAATCTCTTTTATAATGCCAAAATATTAAAAACAGAAATAATAGATTTAGAAAATAGAGTTGTAATCATAATTGAAAATGATAACGATATACCTTATTCTGTTCATAATGAGATATGTAAGAAGTTTTCTAACTATTTTGATGGAGCAACTATCGTTTTAGAAATAAGAAATAATTCTGATAGCTCTAATAATTTTAGTGAAAACTTTGAGTATATTATGAATAACAACAAAGAAACATTACCTAACTTAGTAGCACTTGAAAATAGAGTTGAAATAGTGGGAAACTCTTTGAATATAAAAGTAGTTAATGAAAAAGAAAAAGAGTACATTGAAGAAGATTTAAAGAAATTAAAAGAACTTATTAATGCTTTTGGAACAGTATTTATTTATAATATCGAAATAGATGAAGCAATAAAAGATCAAATAGAAGAATCAATTAACAATGAAACAATTGATATTATGAATAGACCTTATATTCATCAAGAAGAAAAGAAAGTATCTAATGCTTTTCCAAGAAGAAGAAAGAAAAATGTCGATGAAAAAACTATTTTTGGAAATTTAATTAGCGAAGATGAAGCAGTTACTAAGATAAAGTCTATAGTAGGGGAAAATGCTGATATTATTATCGAAGGAAAAGTATTTGGAACAGAAGAGTTTGTTCCTCAAAGTAAAGCATTTAAAATATTAACACTTTATGTAACAGATAACACAGATAGTATTTACTGTAAAACATTCATAAGAGATGATGAAGTATACGATGACGTTGTAAAGAAAACAAAAGTTGGAAAATGGATAAAGTTAAGAGGAAATACAAAATATGATGAGTACTCAAATAACGAACTAGTACTTAACGTATATGATATCTATGAGTCATCTAAAAAGGATGAAAAATTAGTAGATGATGCCCCTATCAAAAGAGTAGAATTACATGCTCATACTATGATGAGTCAAATGGATGGAGTATCCAAACTTGACCTTGATAAGCACACGTGTGAAATGGTAAGTAACGCTATATCTATGGGATATAAAGCAGTAGCAATAACAGATCACTCTGGGTGTCAAGCTTTCCCAATTATGTTTGAATTAATAACAAATTACAATAAAGGATTAATAAAAGGACTTAAAGCTAAAAAAGAAGAATTAGAAACTAAGATAAATGAAGAAGAAAATGAAGATGAGAAAAAAGTACTAAATTCTGATCTTGAAAAAGTAAAAGAAGAATTAGCAAATCCTAAAAAATTTAAAGGTTTATATGGAACAGAGTTAACTCTAGTAGATGATACAGTAAATATCGTAATAAGACCAACTGATGAAGAGTTTTCTAACACTGAGTTTGTAGTATTCGATACAGAGACAACTGGATTTAATGCAGCAGGTGGAGATCAAATGATTGAAATTGGTGCTGTTAAAATAAAAAATGGGAATATAACAGATTCATTCGATGAATTAATTGATCCTAAAAGACATATACCAGATCATATTACAGAACTTACTAATATATCTGACGAAATGGTAAAAGGAAAAGATGACGAAGAAACAGTTACTAAGAAGTTTTTGGAGTGGGTAGGAAATGCTCCTATGGTTGCTCATAACGCTAAATTTGATATTTCATTCATTGAAATGTCTATGAAAAAATACAATTTAGGAGAATTTAAAAACACAGTAATTGACACTCTAGAATTATCAAGAACCCTAGATCAAGGTTTTGCAAGACATTCTCTTTCTGCATTAGTATCAAGATATAATGTAGATTTTGATGAAGAAGGACACCATAGAGCAGACTACGATGCTGAAGGAACTGCTAAGGTTTTCCATAAAATGACTTTGAAGCTTATTAATCAAAACTTAAGAAGAATTTGTGATTTAGATAAATTAATATCAAAAGAAGAAATCCATAAATTTGGAAGAACATTCCACTTTAATGCTATTGCAGTAAACAAAAAAGGATTAAAAAATCTCTTCCAAATTATATCTTTAGCGAACACTGTTTACTTATATAAAACCCCAAGAATTTTAAGAAGTAAACTAAACGAGCTAAGAGAAGGAATTTTAATTGGAAGTGGATGTTATAACTCTGAAGTATTTATTGAAGCAAGAAGTAAAGAAGGAGAAGAACTAACAAACATAATTAACTTCTATGATTATGTTGAAGTACAACCTCCTGAAGTATATAGTCACTTAATCGATACTTCTGACTTTAAAGATGAAGAAGAATTAAAAGATCATATAAAGAAAGTAATAGATGCAACTCATGAAGCTGGAAAAATAATAGTAGCAACAGGAGACGTACATCACTTTTATAGAAGTGACAAAATATATCGTGAAATAATTGTTAATCAAAAAGTTCCAGGAGGAGGAAGACACCCTCTTGCTAAAAAAGAAATAACAGAAATACCTTCACAACACTTTAGAACTACCAATGAAATGCTAGAAGACTTTAATTTCTTAGATAAAGATTTAGCATATGAAATAGTAGTTGAAAACACCAATAAAATAGCTGACATGGTTGAAGAAATTGAAGTAATTCCTGATACTGGTGGAATACCTTTTTCACCACGTGTTAAAAGTGATGATGGAAAAACTTATCTAGATTGTCCACAAGTAGTAACAGAACTAGTATTTAACAAAGCTAAAGAGTGGTATGGAGATCCATTACCATATAATATCGAAGAACGTATAGCAAAAGAGCTATATGGAGATATTATCTATAATAGTTATAGTGCTGAAATAAAAGAACAAAACCCTAATATAGAAGAGGAAGAGTTCAATAAAGAAGTGTTTAAAAAAGTTCACGATACTGTATCAAGTGGTTTTGATAAAGTTAAAGAAGAAATGACTAAGTACATTAAAAAGAACTGGAAAGAAGAAGATGGAGAATTAACTGATGAATCAGTTAAGAAGAAACTTAAGAAAGAATTAGGAGGTATCATTGGAGGAGGATTTGATCCAATATACTTAATAGCACAACGTCTTGTTAAACACTCAAATGATGATGGTTACTTAGTAGGATCACGTGGATCTGTTGGATCAAGCTTCGTAGCAAGTATGATGGGTATTTCTGAAGTAAACCCATTATCACCACATTATAGATGTACAAAATGTAAGTTAAGTATTTTTGAAGATGAAAATGGTAATGCACTAGGTGCAACTTACTCATCTGGATTTGACTTACCAGATAAAGAATGTCCAAACTGTAAAATACCAATGGTAAAAGATGGACAGGATATTCCATTTGCGACTTTCTTAGGATTTAATGCAGATAAAGTTCCTGATATCGACTTAAACTTCTCTGATTTAAACCAAGCATCTGCACACGAATACACAAAAGTTTTATTTGGAGTTGATAACGTTTATCGTGCTGGAACAATAGGTACAGTAGCAGATAAAACTGCCTATGGATTTGTTTTAGGTTATTACGAAGATAAAATGATGGAAATAATTGGAGATATCGCTAAAAATATCGGTAAGACAGTTGAAGAGTTATTAGGAGTAGAAAAAAAAGAAAAAGAAGCAAAAATTGCTAAAGAGTTCTTACTAAAACAAGAAGAAATTAAAAACTTAGTAACAGGCGAAATTGCTCTTAAATATAATGAAATGGTAAGAAAAGTAAAAGAGTACTCGACAGTAAGAAGTGCTGAAATAAAACGTATTTCAATAGGGTGTACTGGAGTAAAAAGAACAACAGGACAGCATCCAGGAGGAATAGTTGTAGTACCAGATTACATGGATGTATCAGATTTTACACCATTCCAATTCCCAGCAGATGACCCAAATAGCGCTTGGAGAACAACTCACTTTTCATACCATGCTATCGACCAGTGCTTACTAAAACTAGATATCTTAGGGCACAGTGATCCAACTCAATTACGTATGATTCAAGATTTAACTAAAACAGATGTCTCTAAAGTACCAATGGATGATAAAGAAACAATGAGTATCTTCTCATCTACAAGTACTCTTGGGGTAACAACAGAACAGATTCTAAATGAAACAGGTACTCTAGGAATTCCAGAATTTGGAACACCATTTACTATTTCAATGGTTCAAGATACAACACCAAAGACTTTCGCAGAACTTGTTAAAATATCAGGACTATCACATGGTACTGATGTATGGCTTGGAAATGCACAGGAATTAATTAAAAAAAATGTAGTACCATTTAAAGAGGTAATTGGATGTCGTGACGACATTATGGTTTATTTAATATATCATGGGCTTGCTCCAATAAAAGCCTTTAAGATAATGGAGTTTGTTCGTAAAGGAAAAGCAAGTAAAGATCCAGAAACATGGAAGACACATAAAGAAACAATGGAAAAAGCAGGAATTGAGCCATGGTTTATCGATTCATGTCAAAAAATCAAGTACATGTTCCCAAAAGCCCATGCTTGTGCTTATGTAACAAGTGCCTTTAGAATTGCTTGGTACAAGGTTCACATGCCAGTATACTTCTATGCTTCTTGGCTTACTTCAAAGGCTACTGATACTGATGTTGAATCAATGATAAAGGGATATAATGCAATAAGAGAAAAAGTAATCGAAATTCAAACTAAAGGATACGATGCAACAAACAAAGAAAATGGTCAACTTGAAAGTTTGAAAGTGTGTCTTGAAGCAACTGCAAGGGGAATAAACTTCTTACCAGTTGATCTAGAACACAGTGATGCAACAGTATGGGGAGTAAGAGATGATAAAAATATTTACCCACCATTCTCTGCAATTGATGGACTAGGAGATACAGTTGCAAAAGCAATTGTCGAAGAAAGAGAAAAACGTCCATTTACAAGTATAGAAGATTTACAAAAAAGAGCTAAAGTATCTCAAACATTAATCGATAGAATGAGAAAAATGAAAATACTAGATGGTCTTGATGAATCTGATCAATTATCTTTATTTTAAAAAGAAAAAGTTTACGAAAAATTGTAAACTTTTTTTGATTTTGAAATTCTAATAAACTTTTGACAATTATCCCAAAATTATTACACAATTATATTATATACTTTAGTTACAAAAGGAGATGATGAGTATAGAGAAAAACGTAGTATAACAATTAAATATTTTAAAAAATATAGCAAACGCTATTTATAATTTATAAAGATAAATCTTAATTGCCATAGGCAATATAAATATAAAAAAACAATTTACTTCGACCGGAAAGGATGAGTGATAATTAGAATATAGCTCATATATAAACTTTAATACCCAAAAAAAATATAAAAAAGAAAGAAAGTGATAAATAGGCCAGTTAAGCTGGTCTTTTATAATTTTAAAAATGACTTTCTTTTTTTTAATTTTGAATTATAATATATGTATATTTGAAAGGGAATTACTATGAATAATCAGAATACAATAAATGAAATTAGAAGTAAATTAAATATTGTAGATGTTATTAACGAATATGTTCCTTTAACTAAGAAAGGACAATATTATTGGGGAGTATGTCCCTTTCACAACGATAAAAACCCATCTATGAGTGTTGATCCCAAAAGACAGACTTATACATGTTGGAGTTGCCACAATAGTGGTAATGTTTTTAATTTTGTTGAGCAAATCGATAATCTTTCTTTTAAAGAGACCCTAAAAAAACTAGGTGATAGAGTAGGAATAAAACTAGAGGGATACACAAGCTCTTTTGACTCTAAATATAATAAATACTACGAAATATACGATTTATCATCTAAGTTTTATCAGTTAATGTTAAACACTGATAAAGGAGATCTTGCAAAAGACTACTTAAAAAAACGTGGAATTGATGAAGAAACAATCAAAGAATTTGGTATAGGATTAGCACTTTCTGATAAAGATAAATTAGTAAGCTATTTAAAAGAGAAAAAGTATGATATTAACACTTTAAATGATTTAGGTCTTGCTAATAATGATATAGATACCTTTATAAACAGAATAATGTTTCCTCTTGATGATAGAAATGGACGAGTAGTAGGTTTTTCAGGAAGAATCTATGATGACTCTAAAATGAGTAAATACATGAATACTAAGGAAACTGTAATATTTAAAAAAGGTACATGTTTATACCACTATAATTCTTCAAAAGAATATGTAAGAACTTCAAAATACGTAATTGTAATGGAAGGCTTTATGGATGTTATAAGAGCATCTACAATTGGTATTAAAAACACAGTAGCACTTATGGGAACTGCTTTAACTGATGACCAAATTGCCCTTTTAAAGAAACTTTCATTAAATGTCTATTTATGTCTTGATGGTGATAAACCAGGACAAGATGCTGACCTACATAATGGAGAACTTCTAGAAAAAGCAGGATTAAATGTTAAAGTAGTGTGCCTTGATAACGACGAAGACCCAGATTCCTATATTTTAAAATATGGCAAAGATAAATTCACTTCTTTAATAGAAAATGCTTTAAATTATAGCGATTTTAAAATAAATAAGTTAAAAGATGGAGTAAATTTTTCAAGTGATATTGAACTATCAAATTACATTAATAAAGTAATTAAGGAAACATCTAATATAAAAGATGAAATAAGATGTGAAATAATCTTGAAAAAGCTTGCAAAAGAAGTCAATTTGAGTTATAATACACTAGAAAAAAAATTAAATGAATACAAAAATCTCAATGAAGAAGAAAGAAAAAATGTTGATAACAATGTAATAGCAAGGAAAAATGTAAGAAAAGATAAATATCAAAGAGCATCCCTTGAATTTATTTTCTATATGTTAATAAATCCAAAAGTGATAAAGGTTTACGACAGTAAAAAACTTTATTTTATCGATTCTTCAACTAGAAATCTTGCTGCAGAGATTAGTTACTACTACCATGAGTATGGAGATATAAACATTGCAGATTTTTATACCTATTTGAATGATAAAAAGGAGTTATTAAGTATTTTTAATGAAGTCCAAAGTCTTAATCTAGATGAAGAAATAAGTGACGTTACAATTATGGAATACGTAAAAGTAATCAATGATTATAACGTTAAAGAAGAAATAAAAAAACTAGAAGAACAAATGAGAAAAGAACATGATATGGATGAAAAAATAAAGATGTTGGAAAAAATTAGAAAGCTTAGAATTGGGGAGTGAAAATATGGTCGAAGAAATAAAAACTATCGAAGCTAGAAAAAAAACACTTATTGAAAAAGGTAAAAAACAAGGTTACATTACCTATGAACAAATGGTTGATGAGTTAAAAGGACTAGAAGTAGATAGTGATACACTAGACGATTTGTATAACACCTTAGTAGATAACAATATAGAGATAATAAGTGAAACTGCAGATAACTCTACAGACGAAGATGAAGATCCAAGCGGATTTATTGTCGAAGACTTAACAATGTCTAAAGACATTAAAATTAATGATCCTGTACGTATGTACTTAAAAGAAATAGGTAGAATAAACCTACTTACTTCTGATGAAGAATTTGAATATGCTAAACTTGCTGAACAAGGTGATGAGTACGCTAAGAAAATGCTTGCTGAATCTAACTTAAGACTTGTAGTAAGTATAGCAAAAAGATATGTTGGGCGTGGAATGCTTTTCCTTGATTTAATTCAAGAAGGAAACATTGGACTAATGAAAGCTGTTGACAAGTTTGACCCATCAAAAGGGTACAAGTTCTCAACATATGCAACATGGTGGATTAGACAAGCTATAACAAGAGCAATTGCTGATCAAGCAAGAACAATAAGAGTACCAGTTCATATGGTTGAAACAATAAATAAACTTGCTCGTGTTCAAAGACAATTAACACAAGAGCTAAATCGTGAACCAACAGAAGAAGAACTTGCTAAAAAATTAAATGTAACAGTTGATAAAGTAAGAGAAGTTTACAAAATATCTCAAGATCCAGTATCTTTAGAAACACCAATTGGTGAAGAAGATGACTCTCACTTAGGAGATTTCATTAAAGATGAAAGAACAATGTCTCCAGAAGAATATGCAACTGTTGAAATGTTAAAAGAAGAACTTGCAAGTGTATTATTAACACTTACAGATAGAGAAGAAAAAGTATTAAGATTAAGATTTGGTCTTGATGATGGACAATGTAGAACTCTTGAAGAAGTTGGACAAATATTTGGAGTAACTCGTGAACGTATTCGTCAAATTGAAGCTAAAGCCTTAAGAAAATTAAGACATCCATCTAGATCTAGAAAATTAAAGGACTTCTTAATTGATTAAAATAAGTAAAAGACTAACAACTATTGCGAACATAGTACTACAAAAAAATTCAAAAAGAATAATAGATGTAGGTTGTGATCATGCACTTTTAGATATTTATTTACTACAAAAAAATCCTAATCTAAAAATAATTGCATCAGACATAAATGAAAAACCATTAGAAAGTGCTAAAAAGAATATCGAAAAATATTCTTTTTTAAATAAAATTGAAATATGTCTAAAAGATGGAATTAAAGAAATAGATAAAGATGTTGATACAGTAGTAATATCAGGAATGGGTATGGAAACAATTGTCGAAATACTAGAAAATGGAAAAAAAGAGTTAAATCACATTGAAAGATTAATAATATCGTCAAATAATAAATATCAAGAACTAAGAACTAATATAACTAAATTAGGATTTAAAATATCTTATGAGACAATAATCTACGATGAAGAAAAGTACTACACAATAGTTGAATTCATAAAAGGAAAAGAAACTTATTCTGATAAAGAGTTATATTTTGGGCCAGTTTTATTAAAAAATAAAGACGAAAACTTTTACAACTATTATCAAAATATAAAAAATGTAAAAGAAATGATTGTAAAATCACTACCAAACGATAATAGTAAAAAAGAAATACTAAAAAAAGAAATAGAATTACTAAATGAAGAATGTTAGTAATTCTTTTTTTGTTATAAAAACTAAAAAAGTACATATATTCTAATAGGGAGGAAAGATTAATGAACGAAATAGTATCTTTTACAAAAAAAATAGAATTTAAAACTTTAATATACGAAATTACTTCAATTTCTTTAGAACATACATTAATGTCTTATGAAGATGAAACGATAAAAGGTGATTTAATAGTAAGAGGAACTTACAAACAGATGGTTGCAAGTCAAATTGATAATCCATTTAATTATAAAATACCAATAGATATCGTAATAGATTCAAAATATGATATAAGTGATATGACTATCGATATTGATAACTTTACTTATGAAGTGGAAAAAGAAAATGTCTTAAAATTAAACATTGACTTAATACTAGATAAATTAAAGTTAAAAGAAATAGAAAAAAAAGAAGTTGAAGATGATGATGACGTCTTAATAGAAATAGATGACTTGTTTAAAGAGGAAGAAACAAAAGAAAAATTAGAGTTTGATCCACCAAAAGAAATGAGAAGTGTAGAAAAAAAGGACAAAAAAGAAGAACAAGAAAAACAAGAAGAACAAGTTGAAGTGATAAATACTGAACCAATAAAGGATGAAAAAGAAGAAATGAAAGAAGCAAAAGAACCTCTAAAAGAAGAAAGAAATGAAAAGATAAATGAAGAACCTAAAGATAAAAATAGAAATGAACAACAAGAACTAAAAAAAGAAGAAAAAGAGAAAAACACAGAAAGAAACGAAGAAACAAATGAACAAGCAAGCGAACAAGCAATGGAATATGAAGAGAATGACTCAAATGTTTCAGAATCATTATTTGCAAAACTTGATACCACATCAGAAACATATAAAACTTACTCAATCTATATTGTAAGAGAAGATGACTCACTTGAAGATATAATGAAAAAATATAATGTAAAAAGAGAAAATTTAGAAGAATACAATAACCTAAGCGAAGTAAAAAAAGGTACAAAACTAATAATACCATGTAATAATGAGTAAAATAGAGTTAATTGGTAACTTAAAAATAATCACAAAAGATAATCACTCGATATGTCTAAAGAAAAACTGTGATTCTAAATTAATAGAAAAATATAAATATCTAAAATCTAAAGATTTCCAAAACTTTATAGAAACAAAAATAGTAAATGGTTATGACGTAAGAGATTACATTGAAGAAGTGAATATCTCAAAAGAAGATAAATTAAATGAATTAATGTATGTAATTGCTATGCTTCATATAAAAACAACTCACTATAAAACTATTTCTATAGAAAGAATAAAGGATTTTTATGAAAAAACTACTAGTGAAATAATAAATACTAAAAAATATTATGAAAATATTTTCGATGATAATGTATCGTATCTGTATTTAAAGCCTAGTATTTTTTTATTAATAAAAAACATATCTCTAATTCTATCTTCACTAGATTACAGTAAATTATATCTAGATAATTGGTACAAAATAGTAAAAGATAAAAGAAGAAAAAGAGTAGTGCTAAATCATAATAACCTAAAACTATCTAATTTTATAACAGGAGATAGAAAATACTTAATTAATTGGGATAATTCTTTAATAGATTATCCTATTTACGATATTTGTTCCTTACTTAAAAATAATTTTTATGAAATAGATATGAAAGATATGTACGATATTTATAACTCGAAGTATAGACTTCAAGATGAAGAAAAATATCTATTGTACTCCAAGCTCCTAATAATTGATAAATTAGAACTTTCTAAAAGTGAGTTGTTAAACACTAAAATAGTAAAAGATAAAATTAATTATTTAATTAAAATAAACGAATTCTTAAAAGATTGTGTTGCAAAGTAAATAGACAAAAGTAAGAATTTCAAGAAACAAAATTATCGCATTGAATCTATTAATAATAAAAATAAGAATTAATGACTGATATAAAATAATTACTAACAAAAATAACAATATAAAGAGGTAAAGAAAACTACCTCTTCTTTTTACTCTACAAGATCTACATCGACAGAAGAAATTGTGTTTAGAAGATTTAAACAAAGATATCACCTAAAATATTATATGTGTAATTTGACATAATGTGAAAAAACCTAAGTAAAGTAATTATTCGAACTCTAGTAAAACAAAATATAATATGTTATACTTCTTATTATAGAAAGAGGCGTAAAAAATGAAGAATAAAGGTTTTACTTTAGTTGAATTAATTGCAGTTATAGTAATAATGGGAATGATATTATTAATCGTATTTCCAGGAGTATCACGTTTAATGTCAGATAACGAAGATCAAGAATATGATACTTACTATGATATCGTAAAAGCAGGGGTAGAAAAATATGCCCAAACAAGAAGAGATGATATAGGAGGAATTCTTGGTAACGGTTGCATTGATATCGATGATGAATATGAAGATTCTGATGGTTATAATCTAGAACTTAGCGATTTAATTGAAAGAGATTATATAAAGAAATTCGAAGGAGAAAAGAATGTTATATGTAGAACTCCTAATGAAATATCAGCAGGTGAACTAACAGCACTAGGGATAGATACATCAAAAGAATATGTAAGTATTAGAATAGAAAATAATAAAGGTAAAATTTCTACTCAAGTTAGTATGATATGTAATAAAGAAGGAAAAAATAAAGTAGAATATAAAAAATTAATTGAGAAAACAAGCAATTGTGATAGATATGTTGCAGAAATAGATGGTTCTTTAATAAAAGAAATAACAACTAAGTTATCTGCTACACCAGATGGAACAGGAGAGTCATTTGTATCAGGATCTGCTACCAATAATTATGTTTGGTATTCTGGTAAAATGTGGAGAATAATAAGTTTTAAACCAACTGAAAAAACAATAAAAATGGTGATGGATGAAAATGCTTCTTTAGTAACTTATGATATGAATAGCAATAACTATAGAACAAGTAACATTAAAAACTGGTTAAATAATAATTTTGTTAACACATTAAGAAATCCTGATAGGTATTTAATGAATGCTGATTGGGATTATACAGCAACTACTACTACAGTTAAACCAAATGGTAGTTCTAAAGTAAATGCTAAAGTCGGATTAATTAACTATTATGAATATAATAAAGTACGTGGCTTCCTAAATATAGGAAAAAACTTTTGGTTATTATCAGATTACTCAGGTTCTAATGTGTGGTACATTTCAAATAGTAACACTGCTTCAAATTCTTCTGTAAACAAATTTTTTGGAGTTCGTCCAACAGTAGTACTAAGACCAAATGTCACATATATAGTTGGTGGAAATGGTACAGCAAATAACCCATACCGCTTAACTGGTGATACAAGTGCAAGTGTTGGAACAAGTTTAAACACAAGATTTGCAGGTGAATATGTTAAAATAAACAATATTTTATTTAGAATAGTAGAATCAGATGAAAACCATACAAAATTAATAGCTGATAAAGCAATAAATGGTTCAAATACTCAGTTCCATTATTTCAACAGAGTTTATACAAATGATACGTATATAGGAACATATTTAACAACATGGATTAATAGTTTCAAAGACAAATTAACAACATCAGACTTCTGTAGAATGAAAATTAATAATACGATTCCACAAACAACTGCTTGTCAAACAGCTGATATAGTTTCTCTTAATGTTGCAATTCCAAAAGTAGGAGATTTATTTACAGCTGACTCTAATTTGGAATACTGGACACTAAGTAACAATACAATTGACTTAATTAACGTAATAGAACCTGATGGTACAATAAAAACAAAAGGAATTGAAGAATACTCTTATATTAGACCAGTAATATCTGTTAAAGGTAATGCTACAATAGAAGGAGGAAATGGAACTTCTTCATCTCCATATACAATAAATTAAAAGAATCCTTAAAAAAGGATTTTTTTTTGAATTTAATTTGAAAAACAATTATGATATGTTATAATAAAAAACGCTGAAAAAATTAACTAGTAAGGTGGTAAGATAATGATTACATTAGAAGAATTACGAAAATACTCTATAGATGACTTAAAAAAAATTCTATTACCAGTTATAAAAAGAGAAAAACAAAAGTATTTGTTTGCTGAAATAGAAGAAAAAAATTTAAATGAAATGATAAATAGCTCAATAGAAGAGTTAAAAGAAAAATAAATATTGGACAATATTCTTTATACGATAGGTTATTTGTAGAAATTTTTGAAGAAAAAATTAATACTTACATAGTTAGCAAAGTTGAAAACTCAAGTCCAAATGAAGGACTTGTAAAAGAATTTATTGATTCAGAGATTAGTGGATATATTGGAAAAAAAGATGCTTTAAAAGAAATAAGAAAATTATCTTTGTTTTTCGATAAATTTGACTTTAGTCCTACATTAGATTTTTGCGTTGAATTATTAAATAACATTAAAATTAATAAACTAATGAAAACAATCTATGATAAAAATAAAAAAGATATTATAAGAGATAATATTGGAAATATAACAAATGATGAATTAACTGCTACTTTAATAGAATGCTATTGTATGGTAAATAATATTTCTATGGAAGAAGAAGACGAAGAGAAAGCAGAAAAGGAAGAAAAAACTTCTAATAATACAACCAGTGGCTATACAGAAGATGATATTTATAAGTTATATATTAATGAAGTAGGTAAACATCCACTTTTAAAATACGAACAAGAAAAAGAATTAGCAGAAAAAATTAAACAAAATGATGAAGAGGCTAGAAAATTACTTATTGAATCTAATTTAAGGCTTGTAGTAAGTATAGCTAAAAAGTATGTAGGACATGGAATGCAATTTATTGACTTAATACAAGAAGGAAATATAGGATTAATTACTGCAGTAGAAAAGTACGATTCATCAAGAGGTTTTAGATTTTCAACTTATGCAACATGGTGGATTAAACAAGCAATAACAAGAGCCCTTGCAGATAAATCTAGAAATATTCGTTTACCAGTTCATATTTATGAAAAAATGGCGCGAATTAATAAAGCTCGAACTGATCTTTCAAGAGAATTAGGAAGAGAGCCAACTATACAAGAGATAGCTTTAAAAACAAGATTATCAGAACAAAGTGTTAGTGATACAATTAAGCTACAGTTAGATAGTGTAAGTATAAATACTGAAATTGGAGATGATGAAAAATCTGAATTAGGAGATTTCATTCCCTCAGATGAAGATTCACCAGAAGAGCAAACAATAATGAATACATTACCAGATAATATAAAAAACTTGTTATTAGAATGTCATTTGAAAGAAAAAGAAATAAAAATATTGACATTAAGATATGGTCTAGATGGATCTGGTCCTAAAACACTAGAAGAAATAGGTGAAATGTATAAAATAACGCGTGAAAGAATAAGACAGATAGAAGCAAAAGCTCTAAATAAAATAAGAAGGTCTAAAAATATAAAAGAGTTTGCAGATTACATGGACGACCCTGATAAGGCAATTAAACTAGTTAGTAATTATTCTGGCAAGAATAAAAGACCATTGACAACAGCTGAGTATAATTCTAAAAAAATACCACAGCAGTTTATAGATACTGCTGAGCAAAAAAGCGAAGTACCAAAAGAAGAAAAAAAACAGCAGCAACCAACAAAAGAAGACGAGAACAAAGAACATTTATTTTATACTCTTCCTCAAAGAATAAAAGTATCAAATTCAAATTATGATAAATGTATTTACCCATTTTCTTATTCGCCAGCTGTAGAAAGAAAAGTAGAAGTAGCTGTTAAGCCTCAAGAACCAGAGGCAACTAAACCACAGGAAGAAGTAAAAGTGGAAGTAGCTGTTAAGCCTCAAGAATCAGAGACAACTAAACCACAAGAAGACCAAAAAGTGGAAGTAACAGTTGAATCTCAAGAACCAGAGACAACTAAACCACAGGAAGACCAAAAAGCGGAAGTAGCTGTTAAACCTCAAGAACCAGAGGCAACTAAACCAAAAGAAGAAGTAAAAGTGGAAGTAGCTGTTAAGCCTCAAGAACCAGAGACAACTAAACCACAAGAAGACCAAAAAGTGGAAGTAGCTGTTAAGCCTCAAGAACTAGAGACAACTAAACCACAAGAAATGAAAATAAAAGAAGAGGATGAAGAATTCAAGAAAGCTATTGATAATATAAGAAATTTTAATATCTTTGATACAATGACAGAATTAACATCTGAAGAATGTATTATTGTATGCTTACAATTAGGTATTATTGATGAGATTAAAATTGACTCAAGAAAAATAGCAGAGTTCTTTGATATAGATGAAGAAAGAGTAATAGAACTTACCAAAAAGTCTTTAATAAAATATCGTAAAGAATTATGTAGGTTAATACAAAATGCAAAAGAAATAAATGAAAAAGAAAAAAATGCAAAAAAACTTTCTAAAGTAAACTAGGAAAAGGAGGAGTATATCATCATGCCAAGACGATTACAATCAATATATACTTGTTTTAAAAATTTTCCAAAAGAGATGGTAGATGAAGTTATAAAAGGCCTAAATGAAGAAGAACAACGAATATTAAGAGATAGATATGGTGATGATTTTAATAGTCCTAAATTGTGTAATGAAATAAAAAAAGAGGATTCAGAATTCTTCTTTAAAGTGATATATCATAAAATATTAAGACAGTTAAACATTTTAGAAAATGGAAAAGAGGAAAAAAAGCCAAGAAAGATAAAAACAATATATGAACTATTAATAGGGTACTCAAAAGAAGAAATAAATGAAGAAATAGCTGAATTACCTGATAGTCAAAAAGAAATAATTAGAATTAGATATGGTGATGATTTAAATAATCCTGTAAGCGAAAGAAATCTTACTAAAAAAGAATTAACAACACTTTATAGTGCAATAATTCCTAAGATAAGAATAAAATTATCTAAAAAGAGATCTGATGAAATAAAAGAAGAAATGATTAAACAATCCCAAAATAAACCAATCAAAAGTATAGATATGGGAGAACAACCAAAAACTTCTCAAGTATTGGAAATAGATCTAAGAACACAATCTAAAACAACTAATCAAAAAGAAGAAAACAGTACAAACAGTCTAACAACTAAAGAAGGATTAAATGAAATGTTAGAAATAATATCAAAACCGAGTTTCACGACTTTACTTAAGGCATTAACTCCAAAAGAAGCTATAATATTTTCTTTAAGGCTAGGAATAACAGGAAAGGCTTATAAAGCAAATGATATAGCAGAGTTTTTAGAAATTGATATTCAAGATATCAATGATACAACAAAAAAAGCGATAAGAATATTTCAGGAAAATATTGATATGTTATTAGAAACAGAACGAGAAAAAGTAAAAAAAATAAACCTTAGTATAAAAAAATAGAAATAAAAGCCAAAAGTACTAAAAAAATAAAAAAAAGGAGAAAGAACTTATGGTAAATAAGATACAATCAATATATGACTATTTCAGTGAATTTCCTAAAGAAAAAATAGATGAAATTATAAAGAGTTTAAGTGAAGAAGATCGAGATTTATTGAGAAAAAGATATGGTGATGATTTAAATAATCCCAATCCCCAAGAAAACTTAACCCAAAAAGAAAAAGATGCCTTCTATGGATCACTAATTCCTAGAATAAGAAGACGATTAAAAAATCCAAATTGTGAAAAATATAGTAGAAAACGAAATAATAAAAAAATAACTTCATTATATGATGCTTTAAGCGATTATCCAAAAGAAGAAATAGATAAACTAGTTGCTTCACTACCTGATAATCAAAAAGAGATAGTTAGAATTAGGTTTGGTAGTGATTTAGAAAATCCTAAAGAAGAACGAAATCTTACTAGAAATGAATCATTAGCACTTAATAATACAATAATTCCAAAACTAAAAAGAAATTTAGCAAGAATAATGAAAAATAAAGCAAATGAACAAGAAGTAACACCTGAAATTCAACAAGGAAAAGAACAACAAGAAGAAACAACACAAACACCTGGACCACAAACTATTGAACCACAAGAACAAACACAACCTGAAATACCTAATCAAAATGAAGAAAGTAATATAAACAGTTTAACAACTAGAGAAGGACTAAAAGAAATGTTAGAAATACTAACAAAACCAAGCTTCACAATATTGCTTGAAGCACTAACGCCAAAAGAAGCAATAATATTCTCTTTAAGATTAGGAACTGGAGGAAAAGCATTTAAAGCAAACGATATAGCAGAATTTCTAGAAATCGATGTTCAAGATGTTTATGATACAACAAATAAAGCACTTGATGCATTTCAAGAAAATGTTGATATGTTATTAGAAAAAGAAGAAGAAAAACTTCAAAAATTGGAACTTAACATAAAAAATGCAAGTAGAGAAAATCTTGCAAAAAGAAATTAAAAAAGGTGAAATAACCCATGGCAAGAAAAGTACAATCAATATATACATATTTTAATGAATATACTAAAGAAAATATAGATGAGATTATAGATGAGTTAAGTGAAAAAGAACATCAGTCATTAAGAAGAAGATATGGTAATGATTTAAATAATCCAAATCCACCAGAAGACTATACAAAGGAAGAAAAAGACTATTTTTACGCATCTCTAATTCCTAAAATAAGAAGACACTTAAGAAAAAAATTTAAAACTCAAAATAGTAATAAAAATAGTGGACAGAAAAGAAATAGAAAAATAACTTCATTATATGAGGCGTTAAGCGACTATCCAAAGGAAGAAATAGATAAATTAGTTGATGCTTTACCAGATAATCAAAAAGAGATAATTAGAATTAGATTTGGTAGTGATTTAGAAAATCCAAAAGAGGAAAGAAAACTTACTCCAAACGAGATATTGATCTTGCATAATACTATAATTCGTAAATTAGAAAGACAACTATCAAAAAGAATTCCTAATGGATTAAAAAAAGATAAAAAAGATGTTCAAGAAGGAACAATTGAAAGTTCAGAAGAATTAAAACAAGTACAAACTACCCAGGAATCAGTAGAACAAGAAAAAACACCACAAAGAGAAGTACCAGAGCCTATTGAACCACAAAAACAAATACAACCTGAAATAGCTAGTCAAAATGAAGAAAGTAATATAAACAGTTTAACAACTAAAGATGGATTAAAAGAAATGTTAGAGATACTAACAAAACCAAGCTTTACAACCTTACTTGAAGTAATGACGCCAAAAGAAGCAATAATATTTTGTTTAAGATTAGGAGCTGGAGGAAAAAGATTTAAAGCAAACGATATAGCAGAATTTCTAGGAATTGATGTTCAAGACGTTTATGATACAACAAATAAAGCACTTGATACCTTTCAAGAAAATGTTGATATGTTGTTAGCAAAAGAACAAGAAAAAACAGAAGAATTAAAACTAAGTTAAAAAAAATAAACTTAAAATTATAAGATATTTACAAATTTAAAAAAATTGATTATAATACACTTAATTGCAATGACGTTGAGGAGTACATTACGAATATTTAAAGAGAGTTAGTGTTTGGTGAAAACTAATATTAATAGTAATGGAAGGTAGCAACAGAGCAGAATTTCTAAGTAAATAGGAAATATCCGTAATACATGCGTTAAAGTATTGAGAGTGTAGATAATTCTACAAAATAAGGTGGTACCGCGGTTAGCTCGTCCTTAAACTTTAAGGAGGAGTTTTTTTATGGATAAAACAATAGAACTAGCATTTGATAATTACATTAAAAACTACGATAGAAGAAAAAAAGAAATTAGATATAAATATAAACACTCATATGAAGTAGAAAAACTAATGGAAGAATTATCTGATAAATTAAAATTGTCAAAAGAAGATAAAATTCTTGCTAAGAATATTGGTCTTCTGCACGATATAGGAAGATTTGAACAAGTAAAAAAATATAAAGCCTGTTCTGATATTAAAACTAAAACTGATCATGCTGATGAAAGCTGTGTTTATTTATTTGATAAAGGTCATATTAGAGATTTTATAGAAGATAGTAAAAACGACGAAATAATTAAAGATGCCATTAAAAATCATAATAAATATGAAATAAGTGAAAAAGTAACAGGAAGAAATCTCTTCTTTACTAAAATGATAAGAGATATGGATAAAGTAGATATTTATCGGGTGATGAGTGAAGAACATTCTTTTGAATTGATTTTTGATAAAAATGAAATAGATAGTGAATTGTTAAATGATTTTAAAAATCATAAACCAATAAAGATAAAAGAAAATAAAAGAAAAACAGACCCCATACTTATACAGCTAGCCTTTGTATATGATATTAACTTCAAGGAAAGTATAGAAATATTACAAAGAACAAAGTACTTAGATATGTATTTAAATAAAATAAAATGTAAAAAAAATAGTATAGAAGAATTTAATAAAATAAAAAAAGAAATATATGAATATTTAGATAAGAAGAAGGAATTGTTATGAAAGAATTAGATAAAAAATATAATCATGAAGAAGTTGAAAAAGATAAAAATGATTTTTGGTTAAATAAAGGATATTATAAATGTGATCCTGAAAGTACTAAGAAACCATTTAGTATTGTGCTTCCACCTCCAAATGTTACTGGAGTGCTTCACTTAGGACATGCTTGGGATGTAACATTACAAGATATTATAATTCGTTATAAGAAAATGGAAGGTTTCGATACTTTATGGCTTCCTGGAATGGACCATGCTGCAATTGCAACAGAAGCAAAAGTTGTAAAAAAACTAAAAGATGAAGGAATAAATAAATATGAATATGGAAGAGAAAAATTTCTTGATGCTTGTTGGGAATGGACAGATTACCATGCTAAAGTAATTAGAGAACAATGGGCAAAAATGGGAATAGCTCTTGATTATACAAAAGAAAGATTTACTCTTGATGATGGTATTGCAAAAGCAGTAAGAAAAGTATTTGTAGACTACTATAATAAAGGGTTAATCTATCGTGGAGAAAAAATAATTAACTGGGATCCAGCAGCTAAAACCGCTTTATCAAATGAAGAAGTTATCTATAGTGAAGAAAAAAGTGCATTTTATCACTTGAAATATAAACTAGCAGATAGTGATGACTTTATCGATGTTGCTACAACTCGTCCTGAAACATTATTTGGAGATACAGCAGTAGCAGTAAATGAAAAAGATAAAAGATACAAAAAATTTGTTGGTAAAAATGTTATTCTTCCAATAGTTAACAAAGAAATTCCAATAATTACAGATGAACATGCTGATATGACAAAAGGAACAGGTGCAGTTAAAATAACTCCAGCGCATGATCCTAACGACTTTGAAGTAGGAAATAGACATAACTTAGAAAGAATAGTTGTAATTAATGATGATGCAACTATGAACGAAAATGCAGGAAAATACTGTGGAATGACTAGAGAAAAATGTCGTGAAGAACTATTAAAAGATTTAGAAAAAGAAGGATTGCTTCTTAAAGTTGAACCAATTGTCCATGAAGTAGGTCACAGTGAACGTACTGGAGTTATGGTTGAACCAATGATTAAAAAACAATGGTTTGTTAAAATGAGACCACTTGCAGATAGAGTTTTAAAAACACAAAAGAATAAAGATGAAAAAGTACATTTTGTTCCATCTCGTTATGAGAAAATAATGAATCACTGGATGGAAATAACTTATGACTGGTGTATATCAAGACAACTTTGGTGGGGACATAGAATTCCAGCATGGTATAAAGGTGACGAAGTGTACGTTGGAGTTGAAGCGCCAAAAGAAGAAGGATGGGTACAAGATGAAGATGTACTAGATACATGGTTTTCAAGTGCACTTTGGCCTTTTGCAACTCTAGGATGGCCTGATAACACAGATTTATTAAATAAGTATTTTCCAAACAGCGTTCTAGCAACAGGATATGATATTATTCCATTCTGGGTAAACAGAATGACTTTCCAAGCAGAAGAACTTCTAGGAAAAAGACCATTTGAACACTGTTTAATTCACGGACTTATTCGTGATAAACAAGGAAGAAAATTTAGTAAGAGTCTAGGAAATGGAATAGATCCATTTGATATGATAGATAAGTATGGAGCAGATGCTTTAAGATATTACTTAGCAACTGATGTAAGAGCAGGAACAGATATGCGTTTTGATGAAGAAAAAATCGCATCAACTTGGAACTTTATCAACAAAATTTGGAATGCTTCAAGATTTGTATTATCAAATATAGGGGACTTAAAAAAGATAAATTTAAATAATTTAAAAAGTGAAGATAAATGGATTCTAACTAAGTATGAAAAAACTATTCGCGAAGTAAAGAAAAATATGGATAAGTTTGAATTTAATAATGCAGGGTCATCACTTTATAACTTTATTTGGACAAATTTCTGTGACTCATATATCGAAATGGCAAAATATAGAATTAACGAAGAACAAACTAAAAGTACACTTTGCTATATATTAACAGGAATATTAAAAATGCTTCATCCATTTATGCCTTTTGTAACAGAAGAAATATATCAAATGTTACCAATAAAAGAAGAAGAATCAATAATGATATCAGAGTATCCAAAATATACTAAAAAGTATACTTTTGATTCTGAAGAGCAAGAAATAGATGATACAGTACAATTTATCAAAAACTTTAGAAATGTAAAACAAGAAAACAATATTACTAAAGATATGAAAGTAATGTTTGAAACAAATACTGATAATGATTTAATAATAAAGATGTTAAAACTTGATAATGATACTCTTGTAAATGTTCCACTAGAGATACATTCATATAAAGTATTCTCAAATAGAGTAAAAGCAACTATATTCTTTGAAAAAGTTGAAACTGAAAAAGATAAAGAAGCTAAAGAAGCACAAATAAAAACGCTAAAAGCTTCTATTGAAAGAAGAGAAAAATTATTATCAAATGAAAACTATGTTAATAAAGCACCACAAAATATTGTAGAAATGGATAAAATTAAATTAGAAGAAGAAAAGAAAAAATTAGAAGAATTACTAAAATAATTTAAAAAATAAAATTTTATTTATATTTTGTGTTTAATCTAATCCTTTCCTTTAGTATAATTATAGTGAGGTGGAATCTATGAATGAAGAAATAGAGGAACAAGTTTGTAAAATTGGAAGAGCAATGGAGCAAGAAGGTGGAAAACCTTCTAAAGGTACTTTAAGAACGTTAAAAAGTGTTGCTGAAAAAAAAGTGAGTTCTGATGAAGTAAGAAGAATTTACGATGAAGCAATTGAAAAATACAACAGAATGGAACAAGAATTAGAGAACAATCTAGTAAAGAAGAGATAATATGGCGCAAAAAAAAGAATTTAAAAATTGGAAAGATTATTATTATCCAGGAACAACAGTACTGGTTAACAGAAAAAATATTCATTCACAACTTGTTTTAGATTCTGCAGAAAAAGACTTTGTTGCACTTCGTATGTTAGAACTTATAAAACATCCTATTAAAGGTTCTTTTGATTTTAAACATTTAAAAAATATTCATCATTATCTATTTCAAGATATCTATGATTGGGCAGGAGAAGTTAGACGCTGTGAAATGTCAAGGGACTCTGTAAGAGAAGATGGAAGCCTTTTTGCTGGAACTTGCTTCTGCTTCTATCAAAATATTGATGCCTTCGCAAATGATATATTTGGTAAATTAGAAAAAGAAAACTATTTTCTTGATTATGATAACGACACGAAAATAGATAAATTAGCACAATTATATGGTGATATAAATGCTATGCATGCCTTTCGTGAAGGAAATGGAAGAGCTCAAAGAGAATTTGTAGAGACTCTTGCTAAAATAAATGGCTTAGATTTAGACATAACAAAAATAGATAAAGAAAAATTAAGAAAAGCTGCTTTTGTAAGTTTTTATTCAAATAATGAATTACTAAAAATGTTATTTTCTGATAATATCAGAGAAGTTGATTTTGATACACAAATCGAATATATAAAGAGTAATTGCGAACCATTTTTAGCAGAAAGAATAATTAAATCATTATATGAAAAGAAAGAAAATAAGCATCTTTAGTTAATAAAAAAATATATTTTAGGAGATAATATGAAGAAAAGAAAAATATTTATTGTATTAATGAGTTTATTTGTTTTACTATCTATGACTTCTTGTGGTAAAAAAGAAGAAAAAAAAGTAGAAGATGGTGGTTCATCTAAAGTAGATGTTTATGCTAACCCAAAAAAGGTAAACATTGAAATAGAAAAATATGGAACAATTTCATTAGAATTGTATCCAAATCTTGCTCCAGTAACTGTAGATAATTTTATTTCACTTGTAAACAAGAAATTTTATGATGGATTAACTTTTCATAGAATAATGGATGGCTTTATGATGCAAGGTGGAAATGCCTGGGGAACAGAAAAAGAAAGTCTTGCTAAAACAATAAAAGGTGAATTTAAAGAAAATGGATATGATAATCCGCTATCTCATACAAAGGGAGTTATCTCTATGGCAAGAGCAGATGATCCTAATTCTGCAAGTAGTCAGTTCTTTATAGTTGATGAAGATTCAATATTCCTTGATGGAAAATATGCAGCATTTGGGAAAGTGACAAGTGGAATAGAAATAGTTGATAAAATTTGTAAAGACGCAGTAGTAGAAGATAATAATGGAACAGTATTACCTGAAAATCAACCAGTTATCAAAAGAATATATATGGTAGAATAACGACTATTTAACTTCTTATATAAGAGGTTAAATAGTCTTTTTATTTGCTTTTCAAATGATTAAATTATATAATTTAATTGGTGATGAAAATGAAAGATTTAAAAGTAGTTTTTATGGGGACTCCAAAATTTAGTGTACCTATATTACAAGTTTTAATAGATAATTGCAATGTAGTAGGAGTAGTTACACAACCAGATAAAGAAGTAGGTCGTCATAAAGAAATAGAGTTTTCTGATGTAAAAAAGCTAGCACTTCAATATAATATTCCTGTTGTGCAACCAGTAAAAATAAGAAAAGAATTCGATTGTGTTTTAAATATGAACCCAGATATAATCGTAACATGTGCTTATGGGCAAATAATACCTAAAGAGATTTTAGATTATCCTAAATATAAATGTATAAATGTTCATGCATCATTACTTCCTAAATATAGAGGAGGAGCTCCAATTCATCATGCAATAATGAATGGTGATGAAGAAACAGGAATAACAATTATGTATATGGCAGAAGGAATGGATGATGGAGATATTATTAAAGAAGAATCACTAAAAATAGAACGTGATGATAATATCGAAACATTAGAGAAAAAATTAAGCGAGTTAGGGGCAAATTTACTTATAAGAACGCTTCCTAGTATTTTAGATAACACTAATGAAAGAATTAAACAAGATGAAGAAAAAGTAACATTTGCTAAGATAATAAAAAAAGAAGATGAAGTTCTAGATTTTAATGATATAGGAGAAAATGTTTTCAACAAAATAAGAGCCTTAAGTCCAACTCCTGGAGCATACTCTATCCTTGATGGAAAAAGAATGAAAATATTAAAATGTGATGTTGTAAAATGTAGTAAAGAAATAGAACCCGGAACAATTATAGAAGTAGAAAAAGATTCATTTATAGTAAAAACAAATGTCGACGCTATAAAAGTTTTAGAAATACAACCAGAAGGAAAAAAGAAAATGACTGTTAAAGAATACTTAAATGGCGTAAAAAAAGAAGCATTACTAAATAAGCAATTTAGAAAAGAGTAACAAAATGAATTATAATGATTATGATAGTAATGGAAACAAAAAAAATTTTGATTTTTCAAAAATGATGACTGACAAACAGACAAAATCACGAATAATTTTATTTGCTTATTTAATTTTAATAATAGGACTAATTATAATGGTAAGAGTAAATCCTAAAAATTCCAATAAAGAAAATAATAATAATAGTCCAAAAAATGATAAACCAATTGTCGAAGAAAACAAAATAGATGCTGAGTTAAATGAAATGTTTTCATTTATTGATGGAAATAATTATGAATTTAAATATACAATGACATTTGGAAATGATATTTCTCTTATGGAAGGAAAAAGATATAATAAAAAAATTAATTTTAAATTGAAAGAAAATGAAAATAATCCTATAGAGTATATTGGAACAGAAGATAATATTTCTGAAGTTGGAAATGGTAATTCTCCTAGTGCATCATTTAATATGTTTACGACAACATTTTTAAAAAAAGTTATTAAAAATGCAACACCAAAAGATGGAATCTATGAAATAACAAATGAAAATTTAAATAAATTAATGAGTAACCACGTAAAAATTAATAACAAAGATGATATTAACACCTTAGAATTAGTTATGAAGAATAATAAAATAACAGAAGTCCATCTTGATATGTCAAATTTAATAGGAGATTATACTGGTGAAAACAAAAAGGCACTAGTAGTTTTAGAGTACTATAACTTTGGACTTGTCGATGATTTTGATATAAATGTGGATAATTCCGAGTAAATAATAAAAAAATCCAAAAAAAAATCAAAAAAATGTTAAAAAAAACTTGCAAAATAAAACAACTTATTATATACTTTAGAAGTACGGCTGATTGATGAGTTGAAAAATCAAAAATCAAAAATTGAGAAGCTGAAAAATTGAATTAGTGGGCTTGTAGCTCAGGTGGTTAGAGCGCACGCCTGATAAGCGTGAGGTCGGAGGTTCAAGTCCTCCCAGGCCCACCAGATTTTGCCTCAATAGCTCAGTTGGTTAGAGCACTTGACTGTTAATCAAGGGGTCCTAGGTTCAAGTCCTAGTTGGGGCGCCATTTTTTTTGGCCAGTTGGTGAAGTGGCTTAACACACCGCCCTTTCACGGCGGCATTCATGGATTCGAATTCCATACTGGTCACCATTTTGTTAAATACATTGCTTAATAGGCAATGTTTTTTTTTGACAATTGAAGCTTTCTTTTTAATAGTCATAATGTTATAATAAAAACGTATGAGGTTAAATATGAAAAAAGTATTAATATTATCAATGATTACATTGAGTTTGTTTTTTGTTACAAATTTAGAAGTAAACGCATTAGAAGTAGGAAATTTCCCAACTGATATTTTTTTAGCTGGTGATGAAGCAGTATGTGGGGGATGGATTACTCAAGATGCTTTAGATATGATTCAAGAAATACTAAATTATTTTAGAATTTTCGCTCCTATTTTATTAATTGTTTTTGTAGCACTTGATTTTGGAAAAGCTGTAATTTCTCAAGATAGTGATGCCTTAAAAAAAGCACAAAGCAAAGTAATATCAAGAGCAATTGCTACAATATTATTGTTTTTTGTACCTACAATAACAAGAGCTATTCTTAACTTAGATGGTGTTAAAGATACAATAGTAATTCCTGAAGAATGTAAGGCTTTTAGCTGTCAAGTACAAAAATAAGTTGATAGCTAATAATTAATAGGAGAATTTTATGATATATTTAGATTATTCAGCAACAACACCAACAAGTGACGAAGTTTTAGATTCTTTTAATAAAGCATCTAAGACTTTTTTTGCTAACTCTAACTCATTACACAAACTAGGAACAGAAGCAAAAAGACTAGAAATGGCATCAACTGAACAAATCGCTAACATTCTAAAAGTTAAACCAAATGAAATAATATATACAAGTGGATCAAGTGAATCTAATAACACAGCAATAAAAGGAATAGCTGATAAATATAAAAATCGTGGTAAACATATTATAACAACAAGATTTGAACATTCTTCAATTTATGGACCCTTATCATATCTTGAAAAGTATCAAGATTTTGATATTGATTTTGTTGAAACAGATGAATATGGAAGAGTAAAACTTGACTCGTTAAAAAGTTTGTTAAGGGATGACACGATTTTAGTAACAATCTGTAGTGTTAATAGTGAGATAGGTATAAGACAACCAATTGAAGAAATAGGAAAAATCATAAAAGAGTATCCTAAATGTTTCTTTCATGTTGATATGACACAAAGTATAGGAAAAGAAAAAATAGATTTAGAAAACGTTGATTTAGCATCTTTTTCAGCTCATAAGATATTTGGTATCAAAGGAATAGGATGTCTAATAAAAAAAGAGAATATTCAAATAGAACCATTAATTCATGGTGGTAAAAGTACAACAATATATAGAAGTGGTACTCCACAGCTACCACTTATTGTGTCAATAGCTAAAGCGCTTCGCCTTGCAACAGAAGATCTAGATCAAAAAATTGCCAAGATTAAAGAATTAAATAACTATCTTAAAATTAATTTATCTAAATTTGAAAAAGTAAAAATAAATAGCAATGAGTATTCAATTCCTCAAATATTAAATATAAGTGTGATTGGATGTAAACCAGAAACAATGCAACATGCACTAGAAGAATATGATATTTATATTTCAACTCAAACTGCATGTGCAAAAGGTGGAGAAATGTCTAAAGCAGTATTTGCACTAACAAATGATGAAGAAAGAGCAAAATCTAGTATAAGAATAAGTATTTCATACACAACAACTAAAAGTGAAATCGAGGAATTTATAAGATGTTTTGAAAAATGTTATGAAAGACTAACTAAATAGGGAGAAATAAATGAAAGTAGTAAAAGTTGGGGCAATGTGGTGTCCAGCGTGTATAATAACTAACAAATTTTGGAAAGAGATAAAAAAAGAATTTTTAAATATAGAGTTTGTAGATTTAGACCTAGATATGGATGAGGATGAAGTAAAAGACCTAAATATAGGAAACATTTTACCAGAAATTATAATCTTTAATAACGATGGAAAAGAATTAACAAGAGTAATTGGTGAAAAAAAGCAAAATGAAATAGAAAAGATAATAGGTGAATATAATGAAGAAAAATAAAATAATAATACTATTAATTTCTTTTCTTTTTTTTCTACCATTTAGTGTTAGTGCCTTATCAAGTAGCTACGAAGATCATTTGAACGAAACACTAAGTGTTCCAAAAGATGAAGAAAAAGTAAATATATATTTCTTCTATGCAAAGGGATGTCCTCACTGTGCTAAAGAAGAAGAATTTTTAAATCTCTTAGATGAAAGATATAAAGGAAAATATAATTTATATTCTTTTGAAACAGGCCATAACGATAAAAATTATAAATTAATGTTAAAAGCCAAAGAAAAAATGGGAGTTAGTGTAAATAATGGTGTACCTTTTACAGTAATTGGAAATGATGTATTTCAAGGATATGATGATTCAACTGGAGAAAAAATAGAAATCCGCATAAAAAGATATTTAGATATTATTACAGAAGAAGAAAGTCTAGTTAATAAATATAAAGAAGATATTCCATTACTTGGAGAAATTGATAAAAAAGATGTATCTATCGGACTTGTTGCAATTGTACTAGGATTAGTTGATGGTTTTAATCCATGTGCTATGTGGATTCTACTGTTTTTAATTAATATGTTGCTTGGAATGAAAGACAAAAAGAAAATGTTAATTCTAGGTTGTACTTTCTTATTTGTATCAGCTTTTATGTATTTTCTTTTTATGCTTGGAATAACTAGTATACTATCGTTTTTATCGACAAGAATAATAAGAAGGATAATAGGTGTAGTAGCAATTACAATTGGAGCATTTAATATTTATAAATTTATAAGAGATAGAAAAAAAGAAGTTGGATGCGTTGTAGTAGATGAAACAAAAAGAAAGAAAATATTTACAAGAATTAAAAAGTTTACAAGAGAAAAAAATATTTTTATTGCATTAATTGGAGTAGTAATACTTGCTATTTCTGTAAATGCAGTAGAACTAGCCTGTTCAAGCGTTTTCCCAGCAACATTTGCTGAAATACTTGCTGTAAATAATGTTGGTGGTATAGCAAGAGTAATATATCTAATTATATATACAATCTTTTATATGATAGATGACTTAATTGTCTTTGTAGTAGCAGTAGCAACTCTAGAACTAAGCACTAGCAGTGCCAAATATGGAAAATATTCTAAAGTTATAAGTGGATTGATAATGCTAATAGTAGGATTATTATTGATTTTTAAACCAGAATGGTTAATGTTAAATTTTTAAAAATGGAAAATGATGTAAGATAATGGAGAAAAAAAGAGAAATTATGTAAATTTCTCTTTTTTTATATGCATTTTTACTATAAGATGTTACACTCCATACAATAGGAGATAATATGAGTGAAGAAAAGGGTTTTACACTGATTGAAATAATCGGTGTAGTAATAGTCATCGGTATTTTAGCAATTATCGCCTTTAATGTCTTTACAAGTAACCTAAAAGAGTTTAGAGATGATTATTATACTAATTTAGAAAGAACTTTGGCTGAATCTGGAAAAGAATTTTTTAATGACAACAGACGATTTAGACCTGGTTCAATTTTTACAGCACAGAAAGTAACAATAGATGTTCTTCAAAAAAACAGTTTTATTAGTGACATAAAAGATTATAATGGCAAAAATTGCCAAAATGATAGCTACGTAATAGTAATAAAAGAAGGAAAAGATGATTACACATATCACTCTTGTTTGGTGTGTAAAGAAGATAGCTATGATAACACAAGTAATTCACTATGTGACCCTTCGTGGTTTGATCCAAGCACAATTTCTTATGGATTAGGAACACTTCCAACGTTATATATCTATAAAGGAACACCAAGAAGCAAACTAAGAGATTTATTAGAAATTCCTATTTCTATAATAAAAAAAGATAATGAAGGAAATATAATAAGAGAGATAAGTGGACTAGGAATAGATGATATTCCAACAGTATTACCAAAAGACATAGACAAAGTTAATCCTGATAAAGTTGGAATCTACGAAGTAAATTATGAGTACTATCATGAAACACAAGATGGAGAAGATAAAGAAGAAAGAGTAGCAAAAGTAATTGTCTATGAGCATAATGCTCCAACAGTAAAAATAGACTATAAAAACATAATGGCAAACAATTTAGATGGAGAAACAAGTATAGTAACAGGTACATATACAGAAGGACAATGGGTACAAGAAATAACAATAACTCTAACTCCACCAAAAGATGGAAACGGAAAAATTATAGAAATACCAGAACCAGGTGTAAAAATAGAGAAATATCAGTGGAATAAAAATGGAAGATGGCAAGATTTATGTCCAGGAACGCTGGGAAGTATGAATAAAGATGCAACGTGTGTAGTAACAGAAAGGAAAGAAATGAATCAAGATGAAATAAGTTTTAGAATAATTGATTCAAATGGAAAAATAAGTCATATAACTAATCCAATATCTATAAAAATAGATAACACAAAACCCACATGTACTTTAAAAAGAAATAAAGAAAATCCTGATGGTGCAAATGGATGGTATGTTACACCAGTTACCATATCGTTTGATAAAAATGAAGATTTATCATCTATTAATACACTTCCAGGTTCTGGAAATGCAGTAAGCGGAGTAAGAACAAGCAATATAAATAATATGTCTTTACCACCACCTAGTAGTGTTTTAGATAGAAATAATTCAAATAACAATATATTACATAGTGATGATACTAAAGGGGTTGAATATAGAGGTTATGTAGAAGATCAAGCAGGAAACTTCTATATATGTAAAACAAGTTTCAAAAAAGATAGCACAACACCAACTTGTATTTTATCTCTTGAAGGAACAATTGGTGATAATAATTGGTACACTTCAAATGTAACTGTATCAATTAGTAGTCATACAGATAATTTAAGTGGAGTAACAGACTATGGAATAGGAAGTTATAGTGGAGCCAAAAGTCTTGTTCATACAATAGACACTGCAGGTATAACATACACTGGACATATAATAGATAACGCTGGAAATACAGCAACTTGTTCAAATGCTTTCAAAAAAGATGGGACAAAGCCAGCTTGTTCTCTTAGTCTTTCAGGAACAATAGGAAATAATAGTTGGTACACGTCAAATGTAGGAGTATCATTTGAAACCCATACAGATAACTTAAGTGGGGTTGCAAAATATGGAATAGGTGGATATGACGGAAATAAAAGTCTTACTCACACAGCAGATACATCAAATATAACATACACAGGATACATAAAAGATAATGCTGGAAACACAGCAAACTGTTCCAAAAACTTTAAAAAAGATGGAACAAAACCAGTATGTACAATTTCTCTTTCAGGTACAGTTGGAGATAACAGTTGGTATACATCAAACGTAGGAGTATC
>CABUQZ010000002.1 GCA_902493795.1 uncultured Clostridium sp. | reverse complement strand
GGATTTCAATCTTTATTGGACCAGTTGAAACCCTATGATAAATCAAATGTCCATATCGCTTTTGAAGCAACTGGACATTATTCAATGAATTTGGAATTATTTTTAATAGATCAAGAGTACTCATTTATGAAAATCAATCCTCTTGTCATTCACCAATTTTTAAAAGCTCGAAGCTTACGTAGGACTAAAACAGATAAAGCAGACAGTCTTACTGTGGCTAGTTACCTGATGTCCATTCCATATAAACCAAATTCATTGTTATTATATCACACTTATTCATTAAAGTCATTATGCAGAACTAGAGAACATTTAATTAAAGAAAGAAGTAAATTTGCTACTCTTTTAACTAACGAATTAGATAAGTCTTTTCCAGAGTTAAAACCTTTCTTTAACGATATAATTTCTTCTACTTTATTATTTATATTAGATAAATATAAAAATGCTTCTCATATTGCTTTAATGAAAGATTATGACTCTATTAGATGTATTTCTCATGGTAAATTTACCTATGCCAAGTTCGCTAAGTTAAAAGAACTTGCTAAAAATACTGTTGGTTATTACGATGATAACACTGATTTACTCATTTCTACTTATGTCTCTCTATATAACTACTTTAATGACAAAATTGATCCAATAGATAAACAAATTTCTACAATTATCAAAGAACTTAATCCATCAATTCTTTCTATTCCAGGAATTGGTGAAATTACAGCTGCATCTATTCTTGCAGAATATGGAGATATCTCTTGTTTCTCTTCTCCTGCCAAGATGCTTGCTTTCGCTGATTTAGAACCTAGTATTATCCAATCTGGCACATTACAATCTGATGGTAAGATGGTTAAACATGGTTCTAGTCATTTAAGATATGTGTTAATGAATGCCTCATTAACTCTTCTTAAATTTAATTCTACTTTTTATGATTTTTATCTTAAGAAACGTTCTGAAGGTAAATCTCATAGAGTAGCCTTATCTCATGTTTGTAAAAAGTTAGTTAGATTAATCTATACTCTTGAGACAAAACATGTAAATTTCGATCCGTCTTTATTGAAATAATTGAATTATCAATTTTTTCAAAATTTCACTTATGTGAAATCTTTTTGGCGTGGGTTTCTTTCCAATTTATATCTAACTATTAAAAAAACTTGACTTTTAATAGTTAGACTCCTTTCATAAATAATTATATAATATTAATTATTTTTTTAAGTAAACTATATGGCTAGTTTTGTGACAAAATTTGCTACTTATTTTAATTCAATTACATTATATATTTTATCCTCATTTTCATTATATTCTAAATGTAATGATAAATTTTCTAAATCGATTTTTTTATCTATCTCACAAGCATAGTTATAATTTTTTAAAAATTCTCTCAAAGAATATTTTGTATCAAATGTTCTAGCATTACTACATAATAGATCATCATTGGAATATACACTAAATTTGATTGAACTAATTTCAACCTCCAGTGATGTACCAGCATTTTCATCAAAAAATGTAATATTATCAAATACTATTTTTGTTTCTATTTCATTACTAAATGTATATCCACTAACATAAAATTCCCCATCATTTGTAAATTTGTTTATATCCCATCGATAATGACGTTCAACTATAAAAATAGTTGCAAAAACAAATAATAAGGCACAAATAATAATAAATACTTTTTTTAAATACTTTCTTTTAGTTTGGTTTGAATAAATTCTTATTGCTGAAACAGTTGCATTTTCTTTATTTTCTTCAGATGTTATTTTTTCACCACATAATAGTTCTTCGAGACTCATATCTAAAACATCTGCTAATTTTCTAAGAATAGTAATATCTGGAGCTATAATACCACGCTCCCATTTTGAAATCGTTTTATCACCAATAAATAAAGCATCTGATAAACTTTTTTGTGTAAAGCCCTTTTCTTTTCGTACCTCAGCAATATGTTTACCAATTTTCTGTAATGGAATCTTATCATTTTTCATAAATAAAGAACACCTCGCATAATTAATTATATCATAATTATATATGTATCAAAAATTAATACTCTCTTTATATATAGTTCAACACATCATGTAGTATTTATAACAACTAAAAAAAACAAGATATTAATCTTGCCTTTTAAGTAAATTAATTATATGGGAAAAACTTCCTATATTTATGAAAGATCTATATCTTTAAAATTTTAATATTCAAATTTCATGCTATTTTAATTGCTATTAATATATTGCAACATATCAGTTTTAAAATATTTTGATAATGGTATGATTTGCACGCAAAAACAAATATTCAAACTAATAATTTAAATTATATTCAAATAAATAATACTAAAGTGTCTTAATAGATTCTATTTTAGAAAATTATTATAGTTTGTTATTTTAAACCTAATTATAAATGCTAAACGCAATATAATAAAAATGTAAGCGTTTTATCTTTTTGATATTTTATCATTAACATTTTATGTTAAGAAAAAAAGCCATTTAACAATAAAAAGCTTAAATAACTTTTTCTATTTTAATATTATATAACATATGAACCATGTTATTTGATTGAATTAAAATTTACAACATCTGACAAGTTTATCCAGTTACCTGTAGTATTATCTTTTACCTTCAAATTACCAACATTACCATTTGAGTTTAATGAAACATCTGATTGCTGTACCTCTCTAAGACCATACTGTACTCCACCAATCAAATATTCATTTTCTTTATTTAAAGAAGTATCATATTCTAAAAATGCCAAATAGATTTTGCCTTTTTCAACTTCAATGTCATCACCTATTATAGAATTTACTATTGTATCCTCATTCTTAACATTCTTTAATCCATATTCCTCTCTAATTTTAATTATTTTCTCAGGTGCATCATCTCCTTCAAGCCACTTTTCAAAAGATATTTTTCCACCTAATCTTCTAAAACCAATTTTTTCTTGATTTATATTTCCCTTCAACACTTTTAAAACTGTTGCTTTACCATATGTATAAGGATGTACGTATTGATTAATGACAGTATCATAGTTATCAACACCATCAATTGAATCAATTTTAATTAATGCAATATACTCAAAAGCATCAGTTAAAACTTTTGAATCTGTTAAATCATATGCCAAATCTAAATAGGTTGTAAAGCTTAATATGGTTTTTCCATCTTTATCAGTTTCATATACATAATTATCATTTTTTAAATCATCATTAAGATTTTTTCTACTATGTACATTGTTACTAATAAAAGTAATTACTAAAATAGAGGCAGCTATACTAAAAACAATTATTCCTTTTTTCATATCCCTTCTCCATTTCTATTTGTATATACTAACAACTTTGTCATTATCAATTTTTTTTACTCTCTGCACTGCTCTACCAGCACCAGTTTGACACATGATACTATTTACATTACCATTATTTTCACCCATACTTAAAGCATGACCAATTTCATGAGTAATTGTACCCCTCATTTTTTCAACTTCGGAATTGTGCATTATACCATCATTCAAATTTATTATAACAAACAAATAATTTCCACTTATTTTTCCATTATTAGGATGCATTGGAGTAGAATTACTATCATAATGTGTTGTTGAGGCAATTATATTGCTAGAACTCCAAAAATTACTTGGTCTTGAATAAAAATCAAGAATTGTTCCTGCATTACTACTTGCTTCAACAAAAGTAATTGGATTACTCCAACCAGGGCTTTGCCAATTATATATTGCATTGTTAATTTGAAATTCATACCAACCTCCATTATTATTATAAGACATCCACCACGAAATTCTAGAAATACCTCTTGTATACTTTCCCCCAATATATGGTGGAAAATCTGCTGCATTTACATTAATTGTTCCAACTAATAAAATTGTAATTACTGCTAAAAAAACTAAAATTACAGACAATAGCTCAATTTTATTTTGAACCTAAATATTAATTTTAAAATTCTTACATTAGTATTTTTTAGTTTTATAATTCATTATTAATCCCTTTTTTCACCTTTAATTTTATATATAATTATAAAACTAATTTAGCCCATTTGTTTTTTAATAAAACGTGATTCATCAACTCAAAATAAAATTATAATTTTCACAAAACTGTACAAAATAATTTATAATTTGTTATCCAAAATATTCAATTTCTAAGTTTTCATTTATAATAGCAATATTCTATCTTTAAAATATATAAAATCAAATAATTAATTATATCTGATGGTTTCAACCCTTTATTATTTATTAGTTATTTAATATTGATAAAACATCTATTTTTTTTATTTTTTTCACATTTATTATTAAATCACAAAAAACTATGCATAGTAAGAATGTAGTTCCTCTAATGTTAAAATCAAATATATTTAGTTGCATTAAAAAGCTTTTTAATAGACTATTATCCAAAAATATATAACCAAAATGTAAGAAATAAAATAATACAAGGCTTAACAGAAAACTAAATAACATAATTATTAATAATCTTATTAAGAATATAATTGCAATATTAAAATTTCTATAACCCATTATTTTTAATAATGCAATATCTTTCTGATTGTTTAAATATATATTGCTCAGTATAAAATTGATTACAACAAAAGCTATAACATATAATACTTTTTGCATAACATTATATATTGACTGATTTTTTCTAAGTAACTCTATCTCCTTAGTATTTGCACTTCCATCTAAGATACCATTTATAGAATTTCTTTCAAAATACTTAATTAAAGATTTTGTATCTTTATAACTTTTTAATATACAAGTATAACTATTATAACCATCATATTTAAATTTTTCGAAGTCAAAATTTTCCTTCAACATTTTTATTTTTGATTTATCTTCCTCAAGTATATAATAGGTTCTTTGCTCCACATTTTTGCCATACTTCTCAATAATATTATAATCGTAATAATCATTTATTATTTGAAATATAGATATTATAACCAGTATTAAAACGAATATAGATATATACAATATATTCATTTTTTTGTTTCTAAAAAAGCTACAAATTATCTTACTCATATTTTCCTACTTTTTTAAAGTGTAAGAATGAATTAAAAATAATCATTATTATAGGTAATATTAAAAATATTAAAATAATATAAATAAGCTCAAAAGGAATAACAATTCTGTACTTAAACATCCAAAATGGACATATTTTTAAGAATAAATAAGCTAGTCCACAAATTATTGCCGAAATAATTAATCCTAGAATTACGCAGAATGCAATTTTTAACAAACTTGACATCATGTAGATTAACTTTACTCTTTTATTATCATAACCTACTACAATTAATAATTTATAGTAGTCTCTATTTTCAATATAGTCCTTTTCTAATACAACAAAAATAAATATAACTATTATTAACAATAATATGTATATTAATGTTTGTGTATTGTTGTTTGTTTCTTCAATTTCTTCTTCAACAATGAATCCAAGTGGCTCATATGTATATCCATATTCTTTTAATTTATTTTCAACATGATTTATATTTTTTTTAGAGTCAACTTCTATTATAAATCCTAAACTTTTTTGTGCTTTATATTCTTCTTCTAAATCTTTATAATAATTTAATACATAATCGTGCATCAACTTACTATTTACATAACATCTGTTTTCATCAATATTGTAATCATTGTTTTTATATAGTCCAATTAATCTAATATTCATATTAAATATATAGTCATCAGAATGATTAAGACTATATTTTTGTCCATAATATTGAACTGAAATTTCTTTATTTAAGTATTTTTCAACAGGAAACTTATCAAATATTGTCATATATTTCATTTCACCTGATGTTGGATAAAAGTTTTGTGGACACACCATATAGTAACCATCATCATCTGGAAAATCTGTCCCTTTTACTATTTTTGGTAAAGACTCATTACTAGCAGGAGTTACACCAAATTCTCCATTTAATTTTGACGTAATAAAAGTATCAACATTTAAAGCATAACCAAGATATTCGTAAGCAGGAGTAGCATTTATCACATGATTAATACTTTTCAATTCATCTATTAGTTTTTCATCATTATCATCTTTATACACGTTAAAACTTCTAAACTCTTTAGATTCTGCTATATCTTTTGTCATGTTACTCATCGAAGCATTATAAATATTGTTAAGTAATGCAATGCTGATAAATATTCCAATAATTATAATTGTTAGTATATTAGTTTTTTTTCTCAATTGGAATTTAATCAAATCAAAATTGTTTTTCATTTTTCACCTCTATCAATTGATGATTCTTAATTTCTAAAATAATGTCAGCATATTTTTTGACTTTTTCATCATGACTAACAATAATAACACATCTTTTATTTTTAGATATTTTTTTCAACAAAGATAATATTTTTTCTCCATTTTCTGGATCTAATGCACCAGTTGGTTCATCAGCCAAGATTATATGAGGATTGTTTGCAAGAGCTCTTGCTATTGCAACTCTTTGTTGTTCTCCACCAGATAGTTCCTTTGGGAAATGTTCTTCTCTCTCTTCCAAATCAACCAGTTTTAAAAGCTGATATGCTCTAGTTCTTGTTTCAGTTTTAGATAAAGATTTATTTAAAAACATTGGTAACATAACATTTTCAAAAGCTTTCATATATGGATTTAAATAATATGATTGAAAAACAAATCCTATTTCATTGTTTCTTATTTTTGCTTTTTCTTTTTCACTCATAGTTTTTATATCTTTATTATTAATTATTATATTACCAGAATCAAAATTTAGTAATAATCCCATAATCTCAATTAATGTAGTTTTACCTACACCACTTCTACCTATAATACAGTAAACTTTGCTATCTTTGAACTCATAATTTATATCGTTTAATACTTGTATTTTTTTATTTTTATTGCAATATTTTTTAGATAAATTTTCTAGTTTTAACATTTTTCCTCCATATTATTTATTTTTTAAAACAAAAAAATATTTAATATATTGCCAAAGATTGACAATATATCAAATTAGAATAAATTATGATCCTGTAGTAGAAGACAAAAATCTTAATGAACCACTCCACCCTATACCAGATGTAGAATCATTTTCCATTTTCCATGTACCTGATCCAATATATCCAACTAACCATTGTGCGTATGATGCATTAAAAGTATAAACTCTTGATGCCTTAAGTGTTCCAACACTTCCTAAAAGTAGATATCCTTTAAATGTTGTTGAACCAGTATATATTTTGTCAGGACCCATGCTTGCTAATAAATATTTTCCAGTAAGTGGTGGCGTTGCCGTGGTACTAAATTTTCTACCAGCAGATATTGAATAATTAGTGTTTTGGTAAAGCAATGTCACATTTGAAAAAGCCTTTACTGAAACTGTTCCCATTAATGCAACCAATGCTACTAAAAAAATATTTAATAGTTTCTTTTTCATAACAATCTTCTCCTTTCTTTATTTTCTTATAACAAACATGTTTTAATGAAATAGCAAATCTTAATGCAGTTTACAATTCCATTATAAAAATGATGTTACCAATATTTATTTATATTCATTATTTAATGCTAACGTCTTTTACCACATAATGCTTTCTTGACACATCACAATAAAGGTTAAATACACTACTAATCATATAAAACTGATAGTAAATTTCAAACAAGTTTCTAATGAAATATCACTTGTTATAGGTCGATAAATGTCATATATTGTCCCACTAGGATTTGAATAAAATTTTTCAGAACTTTAATATTTGTTATTTTTTTGTAAGTTTTGTTGAAACCCTAAAACAATTTGCTAAAAATTTAGAATTAGTTGAGCTTATTGTTCCAATACTAAATGCTAATTTAGTTATTATTATTGTTGATTAACTAATTCTATATCTATATAATCTTACATCAATGACATCATTTTTTTAGATTAGTTAATTATGTCAACTTGATAATTATTGTACAAACTATACTACAACTTTTGGTATAAGTAATTTTATTGTTCGTTGATTTTGAAAAAGAATATGGAATAGCAATACCTTCGTTTTCATAATAATTAAAATTCACTATATACTTTTTTTATTAATGTGTAATAATTTATTTTGAGTATGAACATTTATATCAAAATTCATATATTAATTTTATACTTTACAATTCAAAATTAATCTTCCTTTTCACTTCTAATTTTACATATAGTAAAAAAAAAATAAAGAGCCAATTTGGCCCATTTCTTATATATTTGCTTTTGTTATAATGACAAAATAAAAAAAAGAAAAAATTATGTTCCATTATTCATCATCTATTATTCAATAATTTTCATTTCCTCTCTCCAGACAATATTTCATAAATGCTAACTTTAAAAATTTTTTGTAACACCAATAAATATTCAATACTAGGTATATATACGCCCCTTTCCCATTTTGATATAGTTGTTCTATCAACTAACATTATTTTAGCTAAATCATCTTGAGTTAATTTTTTGTCTTTTCTTAATATACAAATAAATTCACCAATCTTTTTTTGATTCATACACTTCTCCTTCTTTTTGAAATGCAAACATATAATTATAGTGTTACTAAATTATAAATATTTCACACTGCTCCTTATAAAAAAAGTATAGTATAAATTGGAAAAAAAACAAACATCATATTGTGCTATTTTTGTGACAAAAATTGTCACAAATAAAAATATTACAAATATTTTAACTAAAATAAAATACTAACACACTAATTTCTATTTTAATGTAATAAAAAAGTTAATCTACAATCGAGATTAACCATCTTTTTAATACACTAGAAATTATTAATATTACTGATATATTATCTATTTACAAACTATAAAAACTAATATCATTTTATATTTATATAATATTTTTTTATTTATTTTAGCGTTTTAATCATTATATTTTTTTTCAATTGAGTTTATTTTCTTTATTGCTCTTAATTTTGAAAAATTCCATTCTTGAAAACCACTAGCATTTAAATCAATACTATCAAAATACCATTCCAACTCATTTTTTATATCACTATCATACGTTTTATTATATAACTCTACTAATAAAGGAATATTATCAGCATGATAATTTTCTAAATAAGAAAGATCAATTTCATTTTTTTCATAATATCTTTTTATATTACGAGAAGCAATTATATAATCAACATTTATAAAATTAATTGCAGTATATACAGTTATTAAAATGGTAATATAATACTTAATTATATTAAATTTACTATTTAAAATATATTTTATAGTTGGAATTAACAAAATGATTTCTGTTATTAAAATTATATAAACCAATAATCTTAATATTGTATATCCATATTGACTTTCATACATATACATTCTAATAAAAGCTGAGATAATTATAATAAAAGTTAAAAATATCATAGTAATACTCATCTTGATTATAAATTTACTATTATTTTTGTTTTCAGATGATTTAGCCAATAAAATAATAATTAGATTCAATAGAGAAACAAACATTAATTGAAAAAACCCTTCCCTAGCATATTCAGCATAACTTATATCCATTGACACTTGATGTAGTATTAACGATTTTACTTGAATAATATCAAATACTATATAAATAATATTTAATATACTTAACAAAAGTTTTATTGCTTGATTATCTAATATTATCTTATCTTTTTTACCTTTCATTTTAACATCCCCAAAATGATAAAGTAAAAAGTAAATTGTTGCAGATAAATATAAAAATAAAATAATGACAGAAATAGAACGACTTATTAAATTTCCAAACATTTTTGATAAAGATAAATTTTCTAAAATTGAAAACATATTTTCAAAAATACTTCCAAATATTTGATCTGCTGAAGATAATAACAAAAGTACTACAATAACTATTGGAAGAATTATTATTAGTGATTTAATTTTCTGTTTAGATTTATCAGATATTTTTAACGCTTTTGATATACTGTCTAACGAAATCTGCAAAACATTCGAAAAATAATTTAATGGTTTAGATAACAAAATATATAAACTACTTATAATATTCCTTATATCAAATGTAGGTTTTATAGTAAATAAATACATTATTAAGAAAAGTATAATTAATACTGGAATATTTAATATGCTAAAAAAACTACTATCAAAAAGGAAATAAGTTAATGACAAAAGAACTATTGGAATCATCCATAACAAACCATTTTTATTTTTTATTTGACCTTGTGAGTTTAAAATAAAATATATTAGTAATAATAATGGAATTATAAATAAAATGACAGAAATTCCTAAGTCTTTCTGATAAAATAAAACAGAATTCCAAACAGCAATTAAGAATATCCATATTAGAAAACTAGCCATCTAATGAATCCTCCTTTTCATAGTCTAAAATATCACCTGGTTTACACTCTAATATTTCACATATTTTATCAAGAGTTGCAAATCGAATAGCTTTACCTTTGTTCGTTTTTAAAATAGATAAATTAGCCTGTGTAATACCTATTTTTTCTGCTAATTCTTGAGACGATATTTTTCTCTTAGCCATCATAACATCTAAATTGACAATTATTGACATATAAACCTCCTCAAATTGTTAAATCATTCTCTTCTTTATATTCAATAGCTTCCCTAAAAAGCTCAGATAAAATATATAAAGCTATTCCAATTGCAAAAAATAAAACTGACATAAAAAATAAAGCCACCTGTAATTGAAGAGAATAATAATTATAGAAAAGTATTGTTATAAGTAAAGAAAGTATAACAAATATAGAGATAAGATAACTTAATATCATTCCATTCTTCATTCTCTTAACATTTTCCTTACAAAAAGGTGTATTTATTTTCAATGTATTAAATAAACCTACAAATTGGTAAACTAACAATATAAAAACGATTCCACATGGATATATCATCATAACAAACCAATCGAAATGTAAATCAAACCATTTAACTATCCAGTATAACATGAATAAAAAAACAATACCCACTATTATACCAACTTGCAATAATATTTTTAAAATGTTTCCTATTCCTTTATTTCCAAAAATTTTCATAATTTCCTCCTTGCTTATATAATAGCACATAAATATTATATTTCAATATTTTTTTATTGTTTTACGATAATTAATATCAAAAATAAAAGAATTGACAATATATCAAATCTAATAATATTTTATCCCATAATTTGCCCACCATTGTTATGAATAACTTGCCCTGTCATATAACTTGAGTCATCTGATGCTAAAAATACAAAAGTTGGAGCAAGTTCATAAGGCATAGCACCTCTTGCCATAGCAGCATCTGCACCCAATGATGGTATTTTTTCTTTTACCCAACAAGCTGGTTGAAGTGGTGTCCAAAAAAATCCTGGTGCAATAGCATTAACTCTTATATTTTTCAAGGCTAAGTTTCTTGCAAGCGCTCTAGTAAATCCAACAATTGCTCGTTTAGTTGTAACATAATCAATTAATTGAGGATCTCCATAAAAACAAGTAACTGAAGTCAAATTAATAATCGATGCTCCTGATTTTAAATATGGTAAGACTTCTCTTGTAAGATAAAACATTCCATATACGTTTACCTTCATCGTCCAGTCAAACTGCTCATCGCTAATACATTCCAAATAATCTTGCTGATATTGAACTCCTGCATTATTTACTAAAATATCAATTTTTCCAAATTTTTTTAATGTTTCTTGTACAATTTTCTTTGAAAAAGCTTTATCAGCAATATTTCCTGATAATAAAAGGCAATTTCCCCCTAATCTTTCAATGTATTCTTTTGTTTCCATTGCATCACGATGTTCATTATAATAAGGTATTACAACAGATGCTCCTTCTTTTGCAAACGCAACAGCGCAACTTCTTCCAAGTCCACTATCTCCACCAGTTACAATAGCAACTTTCCCTTTTAACTTATTACTTCCCTTGTAATTAGGATTATCAAAAATTGGTCTTGGATTCATCAAGTATTCCATACCAGGTTGATTTTCTTGAGACTGTTCAGGAGCCATAATATTATACTTTGTACTTTGTATCCCAATAGGATTATTATAAGTATAATACTGATTCCCAAACTGGTAATTAAATTTCATATATTTCCTCCCAGTTTTAATATATGAATATTTAATATAATTGCTATTCACAAAAGAAATATCTTACTAAATATGAAACATTATATCTTTTAGTTGCAACAGTATCATATCCACGTTTAAAATCGTAAGATTCTTTTAAAATACAATTTGATTTTTCAAAGTTTTGAGCATTTTTATAGGATAAATAAACTTGTAAATAAATATTGTTTTTTGAGTCATTTATCTTTGATACCATAATATGATCAAGTAATATATAAATAACTCTATCTAAAATTGATTTATTAGTAATTCTAAGTTTTATAGTTGATTCAAGCTTCTTTAATCTTAAGTCATTACTAGTCACTTTTTCTAATCTTTTCCTTTCCTCTAATAAATCATTTAATTCTTTAGTAATTATTTTTAACCTTTCATTATAATATTCATTTCTATTAACAAACTCTATATTTGACAAACTATTATTTAGACTAAGTTCTAATAACTTGTCTTTCTTATCATTTACTTCTTTTATTTCTTTTTCCTTAATAGATATTTTTTCCTGAGTTCCATTATCTATTTCTAATTGAGAATAATTGTGCATTAAAACTTTTAAAACATCACTTAAATTAATACCTAACTTATCTATTAAATCATAAAAAATACTATTTAATTCCGATTCTCTTAATATAGCTGAATCACAATTAATCTTTCCTTTTTTTAAATAATTACTACATACCCAAGATATATCATTAGTTTTCTTTCTAAAATGTCTTCTATGAAAAACAGTGTTATGTTCTAGACAATATAGTTTAGAACTATACAAATATCGATTTTTATATAAAGAATTATTCATTACGTTACTAATATTTTTTTTACGTGATTGTAATCTTTTATTTGCTCTTTCCCATAAATTATCATCTACAATTGGTATTATTTTTTCTTTATTTTCGTAAGTAATCCAATCATCTTTTTCAAAGTGTTTTACTTTTTTAGTCATATAATCAATAATTTCTGACTTCTTTCCACAATAATATCCTTTATATTTGGGGTTTTCTATCATTCTAGATATAGTTGATACACACCATTTGTTTCCTTGATAGGTTCTTAATCCACGAGAGTTTAACATTTTTGCAATTTTAGATAATGATAATTCTGATACAGCATATAATTCATAGATTTTTCTAACTACTTTAGCTTCATCTAAAACTATATTTAAAACACCAGTATCTTTATCTTTTTTATACCCATACAATAAATTATTTCCTAAAACTTCACCACGTTCAATAGCTTGGTTCATCCCAAACTTAACACGTTCAGATAATCTTCTTATTTCATCTTGTGCCATTGATGCCATTATAGTTAACCTAAGCTCAGAATCAGGCATAATGGTATTAATATTATCATTAACAAATAAAACTGCAACACCATAAGACAATAATTCTCTTGTATATTTAATACTATCAAGGGTATTTCTTGAAAATCTAGATATCTCTTTAGTAATAATTAAATCAAATTTTCCATTTCTGGCATCTTCAATCATCTGCATAAAATTATCTCTTTTTATATCACTTGTACCTGTTATTCCATCATCAACATAACCAGTTATGTAAGTCCAATTGGGATTATCTTTTATATATTGTTCAAAATGTTCAACTTGATTTTTAAGAGACTTCTTTTGTTCCAAATGATCTGTTGAAACCCTTGCATAATCTGTTACTCTAAGTTTTATATTAGCAAGTGGTATTCCCATATTTAACTCTTTTCGAACAGTATATAAATCCAATTTTTCTCCTCCTTTCAAACCCAAAACTAAACATTATATTTTCTTAATTCTTTTAAAATATTCTCTTCAGTATATTTATAAATTTTATATGATATTATATTTTCATCGAATAATTCTTTATTTAAGGAAAGTGCAACTTCTAAAATAATTTTTTCGTTCTTCTTTTTTACTTCAACGTTATTTATAAAACTGACACAATCTATAATTAATCACCTTACTTATAACTATGAAAATATTCTAAAAAAAATTCTTTATTGAATAATCAATATTATTACTTTGCCATATATATTTTTTTAAATAAAAATAAAAGTCAGTCTAATTAAGACAAACTTCTAAATTATACATTTACTATCAAAAAAATAAGCTAAAAATAAGAAAAAAAACTGTTGCTACTATAGCAATTACTAGACCACAAATATTATTTGAATTCTCATTTTTAATAATTTTTATTATTTTCTCTTCGCTTATATTAGAATTAGAATTTATTATTTTATAAAGTTTATTTGTACAATCACTGTAAATTAAATTAGTAAGTATATTAAAATGCATCTTGATAATAAAAACTAACAAAATTAATAAAAATGAAAAGCCAACAGGATATATTTTGATACAAAAAAGTATTATTCCATCAATATTATATATTCCAAAAATGAAAATTAGAAAACAAAAAAATAAGTATAGCGATGTTTTTATCATTTTTTTCATTATAGAATAATACCAACCAAATAAAATATAATATAGATTTGGAAATCAACGTGAATCTAGATTTTTAGACAAATATTGTTCTAATAGGTATGAATTGTATCTTAGAGAATATTTTTCAACATCATTAGATTTAAATAACAATCCACACCTTGGACAGCATTTGGAATTATTAACAAGTTTTGACTTACAATTTGGACATTCCATTATTCTTATTTGTAATACTTTAAGTTATAATTGAAAAAATAATATGTGATAAAAAAGAATTAACAACTTTAGTATTATTTCCCTTCTATAATTATTATATTACAAATTTACTGTACAAAGACAAGATTAATTTTAAACATGTTATATTTTAAATTTCCCATATTTTTTATATGTTCATATATTGTAGACTAGGATTTATTATATAGTTTGCTAATTTGTTCTTAATTCATCCTAACAATTTCATTTTGTAAAATTACTTCAACTTTAATGTCATTATAGCTTTTTCATATATTAGTTTAACATTCCTTTTTTTACAAACCATCTCTAAATCATTTAATAATTTGCTATTTAGATTTTTAAATCGTCATATTTCTTTTAAAATTCATCCAACAAATTGTACTTTTAATCTTATTTGTCAATTTCTTCTATTTCTTTATTTAATACATCTAAATAATCTTGCTCAGCAGTAGTTAAATGTTCTTGCATATACTTATCATATTCTTCATGAGCTTTTTTCAATGCTTGACTATGAGATATTTTTCCACCATTTTTTAAAATATCTTTTCTTGTCATCTTTAAAAATGAATCAAGTTCATTAACCCAATCTTGCATTGTCATTGGATGCCTATCTAGCGCATTAATTTCAGCAATATCTAAATAGGCTGATACCATTCTGTTTAAAATATTAAGTTCTTCATGAGTCAAATAGTTTTTAGCTATTTCAATTTCACTTCTTGTTGGATAATTTCCTTTAAAATTGGTAAGTCCTAAATTTTCTTTATTGGAATCAACTCTATAAAATATTACCTCAGCAGCAGTATTACCATGAGTAGCATAGTGCATTTTGTTTTGCACAGTTTTAAAAAAATCTACTGATAATTTGTTCTTAGGGTCATAATCAATACTTGTAGCATAAATATCCAATACCTTTCTCCAAAATATTTTTTCTGAAGATCTAATATCACGAATTCTAGCAAGTAATTCTTCAAAGTAAGGACTTTCACCATTATTCTTTAATTTTTCATCATTTAAAGCAAAACCTTTAATCATATATTCTTTTAAAACTCTAGTTGCCCATATTCTAAATTCAGTTGCCTTTTTTGAGTTAATTCTATATCCAACAGCAATAATTGCATCTAAATTGTAGTGTAAAACATTGTAATTTTTACCATCACTAGCAGTTGTCAAGAAATCCTTGACAACTGAGTCTTTGATAAGTTCTTCTTCTTTAAAAATATTATTTAGATGATAACTAACATTTTGTTTAGTAGTATCATAAAGCTTAGCCATTACATCTTGGCTCATCCATATATCTTCATTTTGAATACTAACATCTACTTTTATATTGCCATCTTTGGACACATATATAATCATATTGTTTTTCATAGCTAATCTCCTCTCTATTTATTTCAACTTCTTTTGTATTTTCTAAAATATAGTCAATTAATTCATTCATTGTGCAACCATATATAAGTTTGTCATATTCATAAATCAAGAAACATCTTAATATTCCATTTTTACCTCTATATAAATTATACTAAAAAAATATTGTTTTTCCTAGAAATCATCGCTAAATATCATATAAATATACTTAAAAAAACAGGTAACTTCCTATTTCCGCACTAAGAGAACCTAACGCAACAGACATAGAAAATCAAGGTTTAGGTTATGTTGTAGCAAGTGTTGGGGAGTTAGGAGGAATTGTTCCATACACATCTTATAGTGCTAGAATAAGTTACATTGAAAATAACCCTGAAGTAATAGAAAAATTTAATAGAGCAATTCAAAAAGGATTAGATTATGTTCATGAAAGTAGTAGCGAAGAAATCGCTGAATCAATACAAAGCTTTTTCCCAGATACTAAAAAAGAAGACTTAATAAAAGTAATAGACAGATATAAAAAACAAGACGTATGGCCAGAAACAACAGAATTTAAAGAAGAGTCTTTCAATCACTTACAAGATATTATGATAAATGCTAATGAACTTGACGAAAAAGTGCCATACAAAGAATTAATATATAAGAAATGAAAAAAATATTAGAAATTAAAAATTTAAAAAAGTATTATCATGATAAAGAAAGTGAAACACTTGCAATAAAAGATTTATCTTTAAATGTCTATGAAAATGAATTCATATCTATAGTAGGTACATCTGGATGTGGTAAATCTACTCTTCTTTCTATACTTGCTAATTTAGAAAATAAAAGTGATGGAGAAATTATATTTCATAAAAATAATTTAAAAATAGGATACATGCTACAAAAAGATTCACTTTTTCCCTGGAGAACTGTCCTTGAAAATTGCTTGATAGGTCCTGAAATAGAAAACACTTTAACAGAAGAAAAAAGAAAAAGAGTAATAACACTCTTAGAAAAATATGGACTAAAAGAATTTATAAATAAGTATCCATCCTCTTTATCAGGAGGTATGAAACAAAGAGTCGCTCTAATAAGAACACTCGCTACTGATCCAGATTTACTTCTTCTTGATGAACCACTATCAGCACTTGATTATCAAACAAGACTACAATTATCAAATGACTTATATAAAATAATCAAAGAAGAGAAAAAAACAGCAATTATGGTAACTCATGATCTAGGAGAAGCAATAAGTATTTCAGATAGAATTGTAGTATTATCCAAAAGGCCATCAATAGTTAAAGTAATTCATAATATTGAATATAAAAATAGAAAAATGCCAATAGAAAACAGAAAAACAGAAGAATTTAATTGTTACTATGAAAAAATATGGAAGGATCTTGATATAAATGTATAGCAAGGAACATATCGAATTTCTAAAAAAGAGAAAAAAAAGAAAAAGATTTATCATAACAATTCAAATTCTTGTAATAATTTTGTTTATTGCGATATGGGAGTTACTAGCAGATTTAAATATTATAAACACATTCTTATTTTCATCACCAAAAAACATAGTAAATACATTAATAAATCTAAGTAGTAATGATTTATTTGAACACATTTGGGTTACTTTATATGAGACAATTATTAGTTTTCTAATTGCATCAATAGTAGGTCTTTTTATAGCCTGTATACTATGGCTAAATAAAACTTTAGCTGATATTGTCGATCCATTTCTAACTGTACTTAATTCTCTTCCAAAAGTTGCTTTAGGACCATTAATAATTATATGGGTTGGAGCAAGTACAAACTCAATAATAGTTATGGCTTTAATGATATCGTTAATTATAAGTATCATTAACATTTACAATAGCTTCATAAAAACTGAAGAAAACTACATAACTTTACTAAAATGTTTTAAAGCAACTAAAATGCAAATTCTAACTAAAGCAGTAATACCACACAATCTTGGTAATATATTTAATACATTTAAAATAAATATAAGTATGTCTTTAATTGGAGTAATCATGGGAGAACTACTTGTATCAAAAAAAGGATTGGGATATCTAATTATGTATGGTTCTCAAGTATTTAATATCAATCTAGTAATTACAAGTGTATTTATCCTAGGAGTTATATCTTATCTTATATATTATGTCTTACTTAAAATTGAAAAAGTAATTTTCAAACTAAACAAATAAAATATATACAAAAAAAGAATGAAGTTTATTTCATTCGACAACCACTTTGTGGTTGTTTTATTTTACAAGATTTTTATTTTTAATAATTACTTGTCATTCCAAACGTTATTTATATGCTGAGAAAGTGCCATTATAAATTCATCTCTTGTTAAATCTATTCTACTAATTACTCCATTAGTAACAAAACTAATTCCCCCTATGCTACTTCTTAAGTCATTATGTTCAAATATTTTATCCATAACCTTACCTAAATCTGTTGATATAATTTCATCTACATATTTATTAAGAACAGGATAACCGGAGCTTGTTCCCCAACTTTCATAACCATTTTTATCTTTAATAACAGCAACACTAATAATAATCCACTTACCTAATAAATTAGTAATTCCAGATTCCACACCTAAAAAGTATCTAGCTTCTATTTCATTTTTTCTAGCATATTCTATTAAATTATTAACACGATTTCTAGCACCTTCATAGATTTCATTATTTACTGGTTCTTCACTAACATCTGATGAAACAGAAATTCCTTCAATATCAAAATCATCAAAATATTTTTTAAATGCCTCTTTAGCACCTTCTATTTTTCCTGGATTCTTTGTTCCAATTAATATTTTCATTATTTTACCTCCTTCATTCCATATATTCGTAAGTTTATTTCTATCTAATATTCCTTTAGTATCTAAAGTATCAGTAGAATAACTTTTCCCATCTTTTTTCTATTATAACATATGTCATATAAGATTCTTTCTTTATAACCTTTTCATTAAACTATTTCAAAGACTAATCAAAAACTTATTTTGTAGTAGTTATCTTCAAAAAACATTTACACATCAAAAAAAATCTCAACTGAGATTTTCTTTATATATATTATTATTATTATTCTGTTACAACCCAAGCATTTGGAAGCCATCTAAAAGTAGGTCTATATCCATTCCATGGCGAATTAATATATTTTCCTTTTTCAACCATTGAAGTAGAAGTTCCACCATCGAGGTTTGCAGCATTTATAGCACCATATCTTTGTAAAATATCAGCCAAGTCTTTATAACTAACTCCCTTAGAATGTTTTTGTAAATTATCAATTACTAATAGTAAAACTATTCCATCTTCTCTTTGAGCAATTGCAGATCTTCCACACTCCCAGTAGGTATATTCATTTTCATATTGATTCTTACCATCGACAATTAAAAATGGACCCCAATCAACTGCATCTCTTATTCCCATATTAATAGCTTCTTCAGTAGACATTCTTTTAACAACTAATCTATTGTCTTTGGTAAATCCAATTAATCCTCCACCAAATCCACCTCTTCGAAAAGTAGAATCAAGTTTTCCATTTATAAATACATCTCCATGAGGAATACCTCCATTGCTATTCCAGTTAGGATCATAAAATCCACCAGCATTAATAGCAACTAAAGCATTATTTTTATTAGCTATTGTAGCAAGTGTTTCTCCATAAGACCCCTCAAACGTACCAGCACCAATACTTTTTGCAAGATGAACATGAGAAGGATCATAAACAACTGCCATATACCCAACATATTTTGCACCTGTTCCACTAGTAGTTCCACTTATTTTAATAATTTTATAAAGAACACCTTCTTCTCTTTCTAATATTTCCTTTTCGTACTTATTGTCATACATATTAATATCATAATCAACATCAAAATCAATTAATTCTTCTTTTTCAAAGTTTTCATCCTTAATAACATTATCTATAGTATACTGACTATATATTTTTGATGCTAAATCTTGATAATTAATTGAGTTATAACTAGAAGTAATAAGCCACTCTTTAAAAACATCATTATAATAAACAAAATTAACCATAATTCCTATTTCAGAAAAATAAATTAGAAATAATAATGAAAATGATATTTTCCTAAATAAATGTTTATTATTAATTATTCTTTTTCCTTTTAATAAACTTATAAAACATATTACTAAAATAACAATAAAAACAACAACAGACAATAAAACAATTGTTTTAAATAAAGAAGTAAATTTTTCGTAATTATTTAAAACTATAATAAAAAAAGATAATAATAAAGGAACAACTAAAAGACTAATTACTGTTAGAATTCTATATACATTAAATCTTTTATTGTTCATCATATTACCTCCTATCCTAACTCTTTTAAAATTATATTTGTATCTTCACTTAATTGATATTCATATTTTTTTGTAACACTAACTCCATGCTTTTTAGCATAAGCATTATAAGAATCAACGATTTTATTGTACTCATCTATCATCTCTTTGTAAGAATTAATCATATTAATATAATTAACTTTATAACTACTACATTTAGAATCCATAAGAGAATTGTTTAAATCATACTTACAATTATCAATTAATTCTTTTGTGTAACCATTTATCTTTTCTATTTCTTGTTCAACTATATTAAATTTAGTTTGTAAAGTTTTACTTTTTTCGACAAACTGAACTAGATAAAAATTATATGATTTAGAAACGTCAACAATTGTATTTTTTACATTATTTGCTGTATCCATAAATAATGAATAATTGTCATCAACATTTTTAACAATTTCATGACTTTTATCTAAATCACTATAATAATCTTTTATAGCAGCGTTTACTACTTTAATAAAAAAAGAAGATACTCCCAATAAAATAAAAAGAATACCTATATGAATTAAAGGATTTTTCATATACACCACCACAATAAAATTATAAATATATTTTACATTAGTGTAAATTGTTTTTACTGTAAAAATGAAGTCACTTTACAAAGTTATACTATGTAATCTTTTCACCTACTACGAGTAAATATTTACCCTTAGGATTGTCAAACAAACAAGTTTGCAAAATAAGTATATTTGAATCTTTTTTTATATCACTTTTATAAATTGAATTATTATTAATCCAGTTTATATGGCTAATCCATCCTTTTTTACTATAATTTAAGTACATATGTTGTGAAGAATCATCAACTATTAAGATTGATTTAACTAAATATTTATATTCACTTTTACCAGATTCTAAATAAATATAACGATTATTAGTTTCATTAAAGAATTCTAGTGATAAAAACATTTCTAACTTACTAAATTTAGTTTTATGTGATTTAGAGTTATGTCCAAATATTAATATCTTCTTGTCATTTATACTATTCCTATAATCCATAAATATACTTCCATACTTGTTATAATCACCATTCTCATCATGTTCTAAGTAATATTTATTATCAGTATATTGATAAACTTTCGTATAAAGATCTATACTAGGTATTCTTAAAACAAGAACATAATTATCATCGTTTTTGAAACTAAACAATAACAAACAAGAAAAAATAAAAAAGAAAACTTTACATTTAAACATATAATCACCAAAATAATTTTATTTAAATATAAAGTTTTAAAATGTCGATATGTGTTAAACCATTTCAGCAACATAAACCAAATAATTTTTTTTATCAGTATAACACGTATATAATATTAATATATTTTTATCTTTATAATTATTAACACTTATACTACCATCTTTAGAATCTAAATAATGATTTATTATTTTATAATTATATTTTTTATTCTTGTATGTTAACGAAACATTATCGTCCTTTTTTAATTCTTTTAAATTATCAAAGTAAGCATATTTCCCATATCCTGAATGTCCTCCAATAATTAAAATGCTATTTTTTTCATCTGGCATATCAGAGTCTTTCATTATAATAATATTTTTATCAATATCATTTAACTCACTGTGAACATTATATATATTCCCTTTAAAATTTATTTTTGGTATTTCAAGTTTCATAATAGGTTTTTCAATAATAATAGTTTCCTCTTTAAGAATAATTTTGTCTTGAATATTAATAACAGCATTACATACATTATTTAACAGCTGAATAGCAAATAACATCTTTAATAATTTAAAAAAGTATTCCATATCTCTATAATATAATGAAATAAATCTATTTCTGCATTAGGTACTTTTATTTTAAAATCATATAAAGAAATATCTATGCTATGACTACTATTTTCATTAATATCAATTAAATAATCATCATTTATTTGATAACCACTAGTTGTATTAATCTGTTTTAATATATATTTTCCATAAGATAAAGAAAACTCAAATTCCCCATTATTATCTGTAATACCACTAGCCACTAAATTATTATCTAAATCATATATTTTAAATGTGATACCTTCTTCTCTTTTCATCTGATTATTTTTATATTCTTCTCTTGTACCATAATACTTGATTACTTTTACTTTGCTTTTTATTATACTATTTCCTATAGTGATTTCATTGCTTATATTATCCTTATCTAAAATAACTTCATAAATTTCTTGATTTAGATAATACCCAACTCCTGCTTTCGATTCCTTTATAAAATATTTGCCAAATGATAAATTATCAAACAAACCTTTCCCATCTTTAATTGTTGTAGAACTAATATAATTCATATTAGAGTCATACAAATCAAAGACAGCTCCATCAAGAGATGCACTATTATTATCTAAATTATCATTGTCTACTTTATTTACAGTTATATTTCCATCATAAACACTTATATTTACTTCAAATGTAACTGGTAATACATTTCCTCTTTCCATAACATTTTGACTATAATCACTATAAAAATATGTAGCAAAATTAGAATAATTATTACTTACCTTCTCAAAAACGATTTTCCCATCTTTAATTTCTTTTCCAGCATCAATTTTCAATGTATTTTCCTTTTTTTCATATAGAAAATCACTATTTTTAATAACATAATTATTTAAAACACCATTTAAATCATCAATAGTTAAAGTATCATTAACTTTAATATAATATTTTTCTTCAAATTTAGGCTTAATATTATGTCTACCAACTAAATTATTTAACTCTTCTAACTCTTTATTATATGGTTTTATTATATTTTTCGAATTAACATTATCAATCCATTCAAATGTGTAGTTTGGATATAATGTTCTCCATATTGATAACTGAGTAATTGATATCCATTTCTTATCTAAATGATTCTTATATCCATATCCGTAATAAGCATATAATTTAATCTTTTCCCATTTATCATTACTAATTCCAAAGGTGTTGTTAGAATTACTACTGACATAATCTGAATTATCAACAAGTGAAGTAAAAGGTTCAACACAATATGCGACCTCATTTGTTGTTAAATCTCTAATTACTCGAGCATTTTTATAGTAAATTATCTTACCATCAGACTTCATATAAGATATTCCAGTTAAAAACTCACTACTTACAAACTTTCTTTCTAAAGCATTAACATTTATAAAACATAAAAATAAAAATATTATTAGCAATATTCTTTTCATAAAACCCTCCTTATCATTGCCTAATAATATCTTTACTTATAACTTTTTTATTTCCTAAATTTTTATCATAAAAAAGCAAAAAAGTCCAAAATATTTGGACTTTTGAAACATTGATATAAATATATATACTATCTCTTTGAGAATTGTGGTGCACGTCTTGCTTTTTTAAGACCTGGTTTCTTACGTTCTTTTATTCTAGAATCTCTAGTAATAAATCCAGCAGCTTTTAAGATTTTTCTGTAACTATTTTCACTTTCAGCTGGTGTAGTTGAATCATACTCTAATAAAGCTTTAGTAATTCCTAAACGAATTGCTCCAGTTTGTCCAGAGAATCCTCCACCTCTTACTTCAACTTCAACATCGAACATCTCTTTTGTATTAGTTAATTCTAATGGTTGAGATAAATTCATTATTAAAGTTTCATATGGTAGATAATCATGTACATCTCTACCATTTATAGTTATTTTACCATTACCAGAAACTAATCTTACTTTAGCAGTACTTTCTTTTCTTTTTCCAGTTCCATAATAAACAGTTTGTTTTTCTTTAGCTTTAACCATAACTTACCTCCTTATTTCATTTCCACTTTAACTGGCTTTTGTGCCATATGTGGATGTTCACTACCAGCATAAACAAATAGCTTCTTAGCCATTTGTCTACCTAATCTAGTATGAGGAAGCATTCCTACAACTGCTCTTTCAAGCATTTCAACTGGGAATTGTTCCTTCATTTCTTTAGCAGTTCTTACTCTTAATCCACCTGTGTACATTGAGTGATTATAATATTTCTTATCAAGTAACTTATTACCAGTTAGATTAGCTTTTTCAGCATTGATAATAATTACATAATCACCACAGTCAATATGTGGAGTGTAAGTTGGTTTGTGTTTTCCTCTAAGCATATGAGCAGCTTTAACTGCAACACGTCCTAAAGTTGATTCTTGTGCATCAATAACATACCATTTACGTTCAATTGTTTCTTTTTTTTGCATATAACTTGTCATATTTTTCTCCTTTTACTTAAGCTCGACCTTCCCAAAGTCAAACTTATGTGGGGATTTAAATGTACCAATTGAAATTATAATAGAAAACATATTAAAAGTCAATTAAAATATGGAAAACATCAGTAAAAAATGAATTGTTTTTCTAATACAAAACGAATATTTCTTTAAAAATGAATTTTCTAATTATTCATATTCAATTTTATCTAAGTATAACCCTTCTCTTTTCATCGTTGTTATTACTTTAGACATATTAATATCATCAAATATCTTATTTACTATTTGAGGTTCTAATTTTCCATTTCCTACTTTTAATAATACCCCAACCATATTTCTTACCTGATACTTCATAAAGCCATTTCCAGTGAAAAATATATATACCTTATCATCTTCCTCTTTAATATAAGCATCATATATTTCTCTTTCATAACTTACATTAATATCATCTTTCGATACAAAAGCTTTAAAGTCATGAACTCCCAAAAATGATTTAATTTCCTCTTTCATCAAGTTAACATTTAACTTTTTTCCATATTGGTATACGTAGTTTCTTTCAATAGGATTATACTCTCCACAGTTAATAATATATTTATAAGTCTTTCTCTTAGAATTAAATCTAGCGTGAAACAAGTCATCAACATGCTCTACTTCAAACACATGAATATCATCTGGTAAAAGACTATTTAAAGCGCATTTTAACTTATATAACGTAATATTAACATCTAAGTCAAAATGCGCACACTGATCATTAGCATGAACTCCTCTATCTGTTCTTCCTGCCCCAACTACCTTTGTTTCTTTATGGTTATTAATTGAATATAAAGCTTTTTCAAGTTCACTTTCAACACACCTTAAATTAGGTTGTTTTTGATATCCACTAAAATTAGTACCATCATAAGAAAAATGTATTAAATATCTCATATTTACCTACCTATTAAACAAATAATGATAAACACTATAATAGAAAGCAATAATAACATAGTATCTATTCTATTCCAAGCCAGTTTAACAGTCCTATTACTATCTGTACTATACCCATTAAATCTAATCTTAGACTGTAAATACTTTCTATCTAAATCTCGTATTACTTTATCATCTATTGATACAGATTCATTATACAATTTTTCTTTCTGTTTTTCATTATAATCCAATATATCTTTTATATTTGCATTGTAAAATTCTTCTTTTAAAGGTTTATTTTCATACTTCTTAAATAAATATTTAAATAATCTCTTATCTTTAAAACTAATTGTAAGAATAAATGTATATATTAAATTAAATAAATAAACGATTTTATAAAGTACCAATAAAGGAGTAATTCTACTAACAATAGCAAGTAATATGATAAGAAATACATCTATAACAAGCAATTTAATGTTCTTATAGTTATAAAATGTCAATAAAACCAACAAAGCCCAAAGAGTAATATAATTATTTGAAATAATTACACTTAATACTACCAAAAATATAATAATTATTTTTAACAACAAATTCATCTTATACATGTTTATATATATCCTTTATAATATCTCTTACATCTTTACTATAGAACAATTTTATATTTTTCTCTTCTTTGGCTTTATAAGTTATATATGATAAGGTAGGAATATCTAATTTATATTTCATAAGTGTTTTAACATCACTATATATTTCTTCTGTTGTATCAAACTTAATATTAGACTTATTAGAAATTAATGAGTAATCAGAGTTTTTATATAAGACATCAACATCACTACTTGAAATAATCACAATATAATCTTTGGATTTTAAATAATTAATAACTTTTAATAATCTTTTTTGAACACTTAAATCACTTCCTAAAAATATGTCCTTAAAAAATATTATTTTATTTAGTTTTGATATATTTCTAAGTAAATTTAAAAAATATCTTTCAGTTCTTGATAATGTTATTATTTCTTTATCCATAAAACTCACATCAAGATCTAAAATCTTTAAAACTTCATACACTAATGGTAATTCTGGATACTTATTATATGAAGCTATCTCATTTAATACAGTATCAGAAATAAAATAATCATTTCTATTATCTATAACAACTACATCATAATCTTCTATTAAATTGTTTACTAAAGAGGTATCACTAGTTTGAATAGACAAAATAGAATTATCTATATCTACTATTTTACTTTTTTGCTTAGTCCTAAATTTTATTTCCATAGTCTATCTACCACCTCTTCAGGTTTATAATATATTTCATCAATCAAGTTATAGAATTGAAGTTTTCTAGATAAATCAACCATAATAGGAATATGTAACCCCATTTTTTCAAGTTCATTATCCCTAATTATTATTTTATCAAAAGAATTTCTTTCTATGATTTTTCCATTATTCATTAAAATTATGTCTTTTTCTTTTATTACATTATTTATATCACTTGTTGTTAGTAATATAGTTATTCCAAGTTCTTTATTAATTGATTTTAATATCTTTAATATTTCTTTTCTTTCGTTATTATCAAGAAATCTTAACATATCATCAATAAACATTATCTTAGGATTGTGAACTATTGACACAGCAATTAATACTTGTACTTTTTCAAAATATGTTAATCTAGATATATCTTTCCCCAATATTGTGGATATTCCAATAATATTTGAAACATTATCAACAATATTGTTAATATCTTTATCACTATAATTTAAATTAATTAAAGGGTATCTTAACTCATCATTTACTTTAGAACACAAAAACTGATCATCTATATCATCAAGTATTATAGAAATATTCAATAAATAATCTTTTAAACTACTTTTTGATAACTCTAAATCATTTACAATTATTTTACCTGAGCTAGAATATATTATCCCACTTAATGCTTTAACAAGTGTTGTCTTACCACTTTTATTTGGAGATAAAATAAAAGAAAATGCCCCTTCCATGAGAGAAAAACTAATATCATCAATAATTCTATTATCACCATAATCTATAGAAAGATCTGTAACTTCAAGTAGTGCTTTTTCCATACCACACACCTCATATATAGCATATTATATTCATTTTTAAAAAAAAGAAAAGAATAATCTTTTCTTATTGTAAATAATTATTTCTTTTCTTTCCGTTTTTGTATTTTATATACAACTTTAAGTGCCAATTTATTGGATGCAAATCTATTAAAGAATAATATACATTTCATTTTAAATCCTGGTACAATAACTAGCTTTTTCTTAAACATTTTATCTATTGCGTACTTTGCAACAACATCGCTATCCATACCTTTCATAGCAAACTCTACATTAGCAACATCATTAAAATTTGTTTTTACAGGTCCTGGACACAAACATGAAACATGTACATTCGATTTTGATCTTCTAAGTTCTTCATATAATGCCAAAGTTAGCTTTGTTACATATGACTTAGAAGCATAGTAAGTAGCCATCAATGGACCAGCTTGAAAACTCGCACTAGAAGAAACATTTAATATATATCCAGAGTTTCTTTTTACCATATCTTTTAGGAATAGCTTAGTTAATATGTGAACTGCTTTTATATTGACATCAATCATATTAAGTTCAGTGTTCAAATCAGTAGAATTAAATTCACCAAATAATCCAAATCCAGCGTTATTAATTAAAATATCAATATTATCATTTTTACAAACTACATAAAGATCTTTTAGCTTAGATACTTGAGCTAAATCAACTACAACAATTTTAACATCTGTTTTTAATTCTTTTTGGATTTTTTGTAATTTTTCTTTATCTCTAGCAACGAGAATTAAATCATATCCCAAAGAACTTAAATACTTTGCCATACTGTAACCAATACCACTAGAAGCTCCAGTAATCAACGCTTTCATAACTATCCCTCCAATGAATATTATACCACTTTAAAAACAAAAGAAAAAGTGTAGATTAAACTACACTTTAATCAAAATTTGGTGTCATTGAGTTACCTTGAAGATATTGAGTAATAAACCCAAATCTTTTTTCTAACAACTCTTTTTCTTCATCAGTCATCTCATCCATTGGAGCACTATTTGAAACATCATATTTTGGCATTTCATCTAAAACATCAATAATCAATTTCATTTCATTTTTAACATCTTCTCCAATTATAGAAGTAACGGAAATATTAACTTCTTCGTCATTTCTTACTTCTATAGTTCCTTGAATATCAATATCTATCTCTAAGTCCTTTGTATTTTCTAAGCTAAATGACATTTTGTTTTCTGATTCAAGAACAAGTTCTCCAGTAATCATTTTCATACCCATCATTGATAAAGATAACTCAACTTTTTTGTCATTTTCTTTTTCAAGTTCTAAATCAAATAATTTTTGACCAGCAACTGAAATATAATATCTTGAATATCCTTCAACTTGATTTTCTGCAAAAACAACATTAAGCTTTTGATCTTGGAAGTCAAAATTAACAGAAATATTTGCTGAAATTACATTATCATCGTCATCTAAGTAAACAGTATAAGTAAATAAATTACCCAAATCTTTTAATGACTCAAGCTCATCTAATTGAATACTTTGAACTATAGTTTCATATTGCTTTTTATCTTTTTCTTTAATTTTCTTAATTGCGTTATCAATAACTGCATAAGTATCATTACCTGTAAAAGTATAAGAATACTTAGTAGATTCATATTTCTTTCCATTTATAGTAATTTCTTTGCTATCTTTATTGATATTTCCACTTTCAATTACATCAAAGAATGCTTCTTCAAAGGCATTTGTAATTACATCATCATTTACTTCAGTAGTAGAATCATTTGAACTCTCTTCATTACTAGCCTCTGCATAATAATACTTTTCAAACACATCTTTAACAGTAAAGAATACCTTATTTTCTTCAACAATCATTTCGTATTGTTCATTTTTACCAAGTTCTTCAACAAACATATCAAATAATATGTATCCAGTAGCATCTTTCTTAGTATTATCAACTACGAATTCAAACTTATTATTTTTTGGAGTTTCTTCTAAAAGATCATTATACTCAAAAGCCATTTTTAGAATTTTATCATCATATCTATTATCATCTTTAGAATCTGATTTCTTTAATCCTAAACTATCTTTAATAGCTTTTGTATATACTTCTTTTATATTATCCTTTGGCCAGAATACAAAAGTTAAAACTCCAGCAGCAATAAGAAAAACTGCCACCCCTAGAATAACAAATATTTTTGTCTTATTTTTCATCTAATCACACCTCACTACTATATATTATAAGACAATTAACAAATAAAGTCCACAAAAAAACTTTGCCTAAGCAAAGTCCTTATTAAACAAGTTCAATAATAGCCATTAATGAATTGTCTCCACGTCTTTCATCTAATTTTAAAATCTTAGTATATCCACCATTTCTAGTAGCATACTTAGGAGCTAATTCATCAAATATTTTCTTGACTACTTCTGTATTATTTTCAAAGAAAGCAAGTGCTTTACGTCTTGAAACTAAATCACCATTTTTTCCATAAGTAATCATTTTATCAACAAATTTACGAACTTCTTTAGCTCTAGTTTCAGTAGTAACAATTTTACCATTCATAACAACTTCTTTTGTTAAATTAGCAAGCATGCTTCTTCTATGTTTTGTATCTACTCCTAATTTTCTATAAGCCATAATCTTCCTCCTTACTAATCTTCATTATGTAATACAAGTCCTAAATCACGAACTTTATCTAATACTTCCTTAAGTGATTTCTTACCTAAGTTACGTATTTTCATCATATCGCCTTCACTCATATTAACTAAATCTTGTAATGTATGAATATTTGCTCTCTTTAAGCAATTATATGCTCTTACTGAGAAGTCCAAATCTTCAATAGTAGTTTCTAATGCTTTTACTTTTGGATCTTCAGTTTTCTCAATCATCATTCCTGTCATATCAGCAATGTTACTTAAGTTAGTAAGAATATTAAAATGTTCAATTAAAATTCTTGAAGCAAGAGCAATAGCTTCCTCTGGTTTCATAGAACCATTTGTCCAAACATTTAATATTAACTTATCATAAGTTTCATTTTGTCCAACACGAGCTGGTTCAACATCATAAGAAATTCTTTCGATTGGTGAGAATAATGAGTCAATAGCAATAACTCCAACTTTCTTAATATCAAGAAGTTTTTTGTTTTCTTCGCTTCTTACATATCCTCTTCCATTTGATACAGTCATTTCCATAATTAGTTTTCCACCTTTTGCAACATTTGCAAGTACTAAATCTGGATTAACAATTTCTATATCAGCATCATGTTCAATATCTCCTGCTGTAACAGGTCCTTCTTTAGTAGCATTTACTCTAACAACTTTTTGTTCATTAGAATGATTCTTAATTACTACTTGTTTTAAATTCAAGATAATTGTTGTAACATCCTCAACTACACCTTCTATTGTTTGGAATTCATGTAAAACTCCATCAATTTTAACACTACTTAAAGCGCTTCCTGGAAGGCTTGATAACATTACACGTCTCAATGCATTTCCTAAAGTTGTACCGAACCCTCTTTCAAGTGGTTCAATTTCAAATTTACCATAAAAATTACTTTCTACATAATCTGTAATTTTATAGTTTGGTTTTTCGAATTCAATCATGAAACTACCTCCTTTTTCCTTTTTATACTAACCACGTGGACGTTTTGGTGGACGACATCCATTGTGTGGTATTGGTGTAACATCTGTGATTGAAGTTATTTCAAGTCCTGCAGTTTGTAAAGATCTAATTGCAGTTTCTCTTCCAGGTCCTAATCCCTTAACATTAACCTCTATCTTTCTCATACCTAAATCATATGCAGTCTTACCAGCTGCTTCAGCAGCCATACCTGCAGCAAATGGAGTTGATTTTTTACTTCCTTTATAACCGATTGCTCCACTACTAGACCAAGCAACTACTTGTCCATCTTTATCAGTTATAGTAGTAATTGTATTATTAAATGTTGAATGAATGTGTGCTACACCTTCAGGAACATTTTTCTTGACTTTCTTTTTTCTAGTTTTATAAGCCATGTCTATATCCTCCTTTAACTATTATTTCTTCTTATTAGCTATAGTCTTACCTTTTCCTTTACGAGTTCTAGCATTACTTCTAGTACTTTGTCCTCTAACAGGTAATCCTTTTTTATGACGAGTTCCTTGATAAGAATTTATTTCCATCTTAGTTTTAATATTCATATTAACTTCACGTCTAAGATCTCCTTCAACCATATACTTAGAAATCTCATCACGAATTCTTGTTAATTCATCTTCACTAAGATCTTTAACTCTTTTGCTACCATCAACATTTGCGTTAGCAACGATTGTCTTTGCTAAATTTCTTCCTATTCCGTAAATATAAGTTATTGAAGTTTCAACTTGCTTATTATTAGGAATATCTACACCTTTAATACGAGCCATAAATTACTCTCCCTTCATTAACCTTGTTTTTGTTTGTGTTTTGGATTTTCACAAATAACCATTATTTTACCTTTACGTTTAATTACTTTACATTTTTCACATATTGGTTTTACTGATGATTTAACTTTCATTTTTATCCCTCCTATGGTTTTCTATAGGTAATACGCCCACGTGTTAAGTCATAAGGCGAAAGTTCTAGCATTACGGTATCCCCCGGTAAAATGCGAATGTAATTCATACGGATTTTACCAGAAACGTGGGCCTCCACAATGTATCCATTCTCAAGTTGAACTTTAAATTTACCACCTGGTATAATTTCTAAAACCTTACCTTCTATTTCAATTGTATCTTCCTTTGCCATATCATCACTCTCCAGTCAAAATTTCATACCCATCTTTTGTAACAACTACAGTATGTTCAAAATGAGCAGATGGCTTCTCATCATATGTAACAATTGTCCATCCATCATCTAACATACATACTTCTCTTGAGCCCAAATTTAACATTGGTTCTACTGCAAATACCATTCCTTCTTTGATAAGTGGTCCAGTATGTGGTCTTCCATAATTAGGTATGTCTGGATCCTCATGTAAATGATGCCCAACACCATGTCCACACAATTCGCGAACAACACCAAGATGATACTTATTTGCAACCTGTTCAACAGCATTTGAAATATCACCAATTCGATTTCCAGGTTTAACTTGTGCTAAACCAGCAAACAACGCTTCCTTAGTTTCATCCATCAAAGCAGCTACTTCGCTAGATACTTCACCTACTTTATAAGTCCAAGCAGAGTCTCCATGATACCCTTTATAGCAAGCACATATATCTAAAGTAACGATATCACCATTCTTTAGTTTTCTCTTTCCTGGTATACCATGAACAACTTCATCGTTAATACTTATACAAAGTGTTGCAGGAAATCCATTGTAACCTTTACAAGAAGGAGTAGCTCCTTTACTTCTAATGAAATCTTCTGCTAGCTTATCTAGCTTCTCAGTAGTTATTCCTTCTTTAATAAATGGTTTCAAATATTGATGAGTTTGATAAACAATTTTTCCAGCAATCTTCAAAAGTTCAATTTCATGATCGCTTTTAATTACTATCATTCTATCACCTAGAGTCTATAAAAGTTTCTCAACTTCACTAAGAGCTTGCTCAGCTTCAATTGATTCAACTTCATATAATACATTTTTCTTTCTGTAATAATCAAGTACAGGAGCAGTAACTTTGTAATATGTCTCTACTCTTGTCTTCATAGCTTCTTCGTTATCATCATCTCTTTGATATAACTCTCCGCCACATTTATCACAAACACCTAAAACTTTTGGTGACATCTGTGGATTATTTATATTGTAAATTGCTCCACACTTTTTGCATAATCTACGACCTAATATTCTTTCTCTTAATAAATCATCTGGTATTGTTAAGTTAACAACAATTCCTACTTCTTTACCAAGTTTAGCTAATATTTTATCGTATCCTTCTGCTTGTTCTACATTTCTAGGAAATCCATCAAGAATGTATCCATTCTCACATTCCTTACTAGTTATTTTATATTCAATAGCTTCATAAATAATATCATTAGGAACGAATATACCATTATCAATCATATTCTTTATTTGATTTCCTAATTCGTCATTAACAGCTGCTCTTTCTCTTAATACATCTCCAGTTGAAATATGAGCATAACCATATTTTTCCTTAAGTGCTTTTGCAAGAGTACCTTTTCCAGCTCCTTGAACAGCTACTAAAATAATATTCTTCATCTTCTTCTACCGCTATATCCTTTCTTATAATTTCTAGAAACCAAACTACCCTCTAATTGTCTATAAGTTTCAAGAGCAACACCAACTACGATAAGTAAGCTTGTTCCTCCTATAGAAACGTTTTGGGAAAGTCCAGTTAAGGATGAAAATATAATTGGTAGTGAAGATATTACAACTAGGAACAATGCCCCAAAAACTGTAAGTCTTGATAATACTTTTGAAATATAATCTTCAGTGTCTTTACCAGGACGAACACCTGGAATAAATCCACCATTCTCTTTTAAATTCTTTGCTAATTCTTCTGGTCTTAATTGAATAAATGTATAGAAGTATGCAAAGAAATATATTAATAATACAAATATTATGAAACCTACTGGTTTAGTATAAGTTAAATAATTTTGTACAAAATTTGTAAACCCTTCATTCTTAATAAATTGTGTAAGAATTGCAGGTATTGTTAATAAACTAGATGCAAATATTACTGGAACAACTCCAGCAGTATTAATCTTTATTGGCATATAAGATTGATTATTACCAAAGGTAGACTTATTTGCATATTGAATCTGGATTCTTCTTTCAGCTTCTTGCATGTATATTACTCCAATAACAACAAGGAAATATGTAATTATAAACAAAACGAATAATAAAATTCCAAGCCATAATTCATAACTTCCACTTGCTATTAAATCAGCATATACAGTACCAAAGGTACTAGGAAGCGTTGAAATAATACCAGCCATAATTATTAGGGAAATTCCATTACCAATTCCCTTTTGAGTAATTTGATCTCCAAGCCATAATAGGAATGCTGTACCAGCAGTTATAACAGTTGCAACATACATATAATCAAAAGTAGTTTTACCTGATCCTAAAAATGCAATTGCAAATATAAACCCTTCGATAAAAGCAAATATAATTCCCATGTATCTTGTGATTTTATTTATTTTTTGACGTCCTGTAGGTCCTTCATCTTTTAGTTCACTAAAGTAAGGAACTATATCCATCTGAAGTAACTGCATAATAATTGATGCAGTAATATATGGCGTTACCCCCAAAGAAAATATTGAGAACTTTTGCATAGCTCCACCAGTGAATGAATTTAGTGTTCCTAAAAAAGAAGTTGTATCATCACTGATATTTGGAGTAAATGGTATTTTAACATAAGTTCCTACAATAAATAGGGTCAATACACCCAACGTAAAATAAATTCTTACTCTTAAGTCTTTATTAGTAGGTGCAAATAATTGTTTCAATGCTTGAAACATATTACATCACCTCTATTTTACTTCCTGACTTTTCAATCTTATCTACTGCTGTCTTAGAAAATTTATGAGCTTGAATAGTTAATTTCTTATTAAGTTCTCCATTTCCTAAAACTTTAATTCCATCTAATTGATTTTTAACTAATCCAACTTCTTTTAATAAAGCTGGAGTTACAACTGTATCATTTTCAAATCTATTCAAATCGCTAACATTAATTACTGCATAAGTAGTTTGGAATCTATAGTTACTGAATCCTTTTTTAGGAAGACGTCTATATAATGGAGTTTGTCCACCTTCGAATACAGTTCTTACTCCTCCACCACTTCTTGCATTTTGACCTTTATGACCTTTACCACTTGTTTTACCTAAACCTGATCCTCTACCACGACCAACAATTTTTCTTTTTTTAGTAGCTCCGATATTTTTTTCTAACTCATTTAACTTCATTATCCTAAAATCTCCTCTACTGTTTTTCCTCTTTGCTCTGCGATATGTTCAGGTGTTTTAATTTGTCTTAAAGCGTCAAGTGTAGCGTTAGCCATATTATTCTTAGTTCTTGCACCAAGTGATTTTGATAAAATATCACGAACACCAGCAAGTTCTAGAATTGCTCTTACTGCACCTCCTGCAATAACTCCAGTACCAGCAGAAGCAGGTTTTAATAATACTCTAGCAGCTCCTTTAGTACCAACTACTTCATAAGCAATTGTTCTATCGTCTGTTAAAGGTACTCTAATTAAATTCTTATTAGCATCTTGAATAGCTTTTTTAATTGCGTCTGGTACTTCGTTAGCTTTTCCCATACCAAGACCAACTTGTCCATGTCTGTCCCCAACAACAACTGTAGCAGAAAATCTTCTTTGTCTACCACCTTTATTAACTTTTACAACACTTTTAATGTCGATAACTTGTTCTTCTAAAACTTTTGCTTTTGGGTCTTCTTTTTTATTTTGCATAAATTACCCTCCTTCTAGAACTCTAAACCATTTTCACGTGCTGCATCTGCAAGAGATTCTACACGTCCATGATATAGATATCCACCTCTATCAAATACTACTTTTTTAATATTTGCTTTAACTGCTAATTTAGCAATTTTCTCTCCAACTTTACTAGCAGCTTCTTTGTTACTTCCATTAGTTAACTTTAGATCTTTATCAAGTGAAGAAGCACTAACTAAAGTCTTACCTTCTTCATCATCAATAATTTGTGCAAAAATGTTTGAATTAGATCTAAACACATTAAGTCTTGGAACAGCACTTGTACCATGTACATCTTTTCTTACTCTTTTGTGTCTTTCAACACGCATAGCATTTCTTGATTCTTTCTTAATCATAAGTAACTTCTCCTTATCTTATTTTTTTAAGCATTAAGCAGCTTTCTTACCTTCCTTACGAATAATGTGTTCGTCTTTGTAACGAATACCTTTTCCTTTATAAGGTTCAGGTTGTCTAACTTTTCTAACATTTGCTGCAAATTCTCCAACTAAATCTTTATCTATACCTTTAATAGTTAACTCAGTATTACTTGGTGATTCTACAGTGATTCCATTAGGAATCTTAATTTCTACTGGATGAGAATATCCAGCACCTATAACAATAGTATCTCCTTTAACAGTGAAACGATATCCAACTCCAACAATTTCAAGTTCTTTTGTAAACCCTTCAGTAACACCAGTTACCATATTGTGAAGTAATGCATTAGTTGTTCCATGCATTGGTTTATAACTATCGTTTTCTCTTAATACTTCAAGAGTATCACCATCTAATTTTGCGCTTATTCCAGCATGCATTGTAGTAGTAAGTTCACCCTTAGGTCCTTTTACTGTTACAACATTATTATCTATACTAACAGTTACACCAGCAGGTATAGCAATTTTTCTATTTCCAATACGACTCATTTCCTAGGCCTCCTTACTATTACCAAACATAAGCTAGAACTTCTCCACCAAGATTATTTTTACGAGCTTCTTTATCAGTCATAACACCTTTAGAAGTAGAGATAATAGCTATTCCTAAACCATTTAATACTTTAGGAACTTCATCACTCTTAACATAAACTCTTAAACCTGGTTTTGAAATGCGTTTAAGTCCAGTAATTACTTTCTCTTTCTTTTTTCCGTACTTAAGTGTTAATAATATATTCTTTTGAACATCTTCACTTACTACTTTATATTCGTTAATGAATCCTTCTTCTTTTAAAATTCTAGCAAGTTCTACTTTTAATTTAGAAGCAGGAACGGTTACTTCTTCATAACCCATTGAATTTGCGTTACGGATACGTGTTAACATATCAGCAATTGTATCAGTTACTACAGCCATATTATAATCCTCCTTCCCAATTACCAGCTTGACTTTTTAACACCTGGTATTTGTCCTTTATAAGCTAATTCTCTAAAGCAAATACGGCATATCCCAAATTTACTTAATACTGCATGAGGTCTTCCACATCTTTTGCAACGTGTGTACTCACGTACTTTGTATTTTTGCTTTCTATTTGCTTTAACAATCATACTTTTTTTTGCCATTATTTACCCTCCAATTACTTTCTAAATGGAATTCCAAGTTCTTTTAACAAATCATATGCTTCTTCATTAGATTTAGCAGTTGTTACAAATACGATATCCATACCACGTACTTTAACTACATTATCATATTCTATTTCAGAAAATATTAATTGTTCTTTAATTCCAAGTGTGTAGTTTCCACGTCCATCAAATGCTTTAGGAGAAACTCCTCTAAAGTCACGTACACGAGGTAATCCAATTGATATTAACTTATCTAAGAAGTTATACATATTGTTTCCTCTTAATGTAACTTTGCAACCAATTGATTGACCTTCTCTTACTTTAAATCCTGCAATTGACTTTCTTGCTTTTGTAACTACAGGTTTTTGTCCTGAAATAACTTCAAGATCTTTAACAGCAGCTTCCATAAGTTTAGAATTAGAAGTTGCATCTCCTACACCCATATTAATAACAATCTTTTCAAGTTTTGGAACTTCCATAATAGTAGTATAATTATGTTTTTTAATTAAGCTTGGAACGATTTCATTTACATATTTTTCTTTTAGGCGGTTCATAAATCAATTCCTCCTTCCACTAATCAATCTTCTCGCCAGATTTTTTAGCGACTCTTACTTTTTTATCTTTTTCAATAGTATGACCAATTCTAGTAGGTTTCTTTGTTTTAGGATCAAGTAACATAACATTAGATGCATGGATTGGTGCTTCTACTTCAAGAATTCCACCACTTTCTTGTCCATTTCCTTTTCTATGTTTCTTTACAATATTAACTCCTTCAACAACTACACGGTTTTCACTTCTTAATGTTTTAGTGATTTTACCTTCTTTACCTTTATTAGAACCAGCTATAACTACAACTTTATCTCCAACTTTTAAGTTCATAACAACCTCCTATAGTACTTCCTTAGCTAAAGACACAATTTTCATGAAGTCTTTATCACGAAGTTCTCTTGCTACAGGTCCGAAAATACGAGTTCCAATTGGACTCTTATCATCCCTGATTAATACACAGGCATTGTCATCAAACTTTATATAAGAACCATCTTCTCTTCTTAATCCAAAAGTAGTTCTAACAACAACAGCCTTTACAACTTTTCCTTTTTGAACAGTTCCATTAGGTGTGGCATTTTTAACTGTACCAACAACTATGTCACCGATATTACCAGTTTTAACTTTGCTTCCACCAAGTACACGAATAACTAAAAGTTCTCTTGCACCAGAGTTATCAGCAACTTTCAAACGACTCTCTTGTTGAATCATAATTATCCTCCTTCACCTAATAGTTATTATAAAATAACTGCTTCCTTTACTATTTCTTTTAAGTAGAATCTCTTAGTTTTAGAAAGTGGTCTAGTTTCAACTATTCTAACTACATCTCCTACTTTAGCTTTATTAGTTTCATCATGAACTGCATATTTCTTTGATGACTTAACACGTTTTCCATATAAAGGATGCTTTTTATAAGTCTCAACTAATACAGTTATAGTTTTATTATTTACTGAACTAACAACTTTTCCAACTAGTTCTCTATTTGTCTTTTCCATATACACCCTCCTACTCAGCCTTTCCTGCTTCTTCTAATTCTCTTTCACGAAGAACAGTTTTAAGTCTTGCAACTGTATGTCTTAAATCCTTGATTTTTGAAGGTTTATCTAGATTACCAGTAGCTTGTTGGAAACGTAAATTAAATAATTCTTCTTTAGTTTCTTTTATTTTTGTAACAATTTCTTCAGTGGTTAGATTTCTAATTTCATTAACCTTCATTTATATCACCACCATTTTCTTTCATAACGAACTTAGTTTTAATAGGTAGTTTATGTGAAGCAAGTCTTAAAGCTTCTCTTGCAACTGCTTCTTCAACTTCACATACTTCAAACATAATCTTTCCAGCTTTAACAACTGCAACCCACTCTTCAACGTTTCCTTTACCTTTTCCTTGACGAGTACCAAGAGGTTTCTTAGTTAAAGGCATATGTGGGAAAATATTAATATATACTTTTCCACCACGTTTCATATAACGAGTCATAGCAACACGTGCTGCTTCAATTTGATTTGCTGTAATCCAAGCACCTTCAGTTGCCATTAATCCATAATCACCTTTGTGTAATTCAGTATTACCTTTTGCATGACCTTCGTAAGGTAATCTATGTACACGACGATATTTTGTTCTTGATGGTATCAACATAATTAATTACCTCCTTTAGTCTTTTTTCCTGGAAGAATTTCTCCTTTGTAAATCCATACCTTTACACCAATCTTACCAAATGTTGTATCAGCTTCAGATAAAGCATAATCAACATCTGCTCTTAATGTATGTAGAGGGATTGTTCCTTCAGAGTATCCTTCACTTCTTGCTATATCAGCACCATTAAGTCTTCCAGATACTAAAGTTTTAACTCCCTTAGCTCCAGCTTTCATAACGTTTCTAATAGCTTTCTTTTGAGCCATTCTAAATGATGCTCTGTTTTCAATTTGTTGTGCTATTGAATCAGCAACAATTTTAGCATCTAAATCTGGCTTTTTAATATCAACGATTGAGATTTGAATTTCTTCATTAACAAGTTTTGCAATTTCTTTCTTCAAATTCTCTATCTCTTCTCCACCTTTTCCAATAATAACTCCTGGACGAGATGTATGAATGATTACTTCGCATTTCTTTGCATTTCTTTCAATTTCAATAGTACTAACACCAGCGTCTGCTAATTTCTTATCTAAAAATTTACGAATTTTTAGGTCATTTTCTAAGTTCTTAGAAAAATCTTTTTTATCAGCATACCAGTTTGCTTCCCAGTTTCTATTGATTCCAATTCTAAGTCCAACTGGACTAACCTTTTGTCCCATACTAACCTCCTCTAAAGATTATTTCTCAGCCACAACTACAACAATGTGACTAGTTCTTCTGTCTTTGTGTCCAATATGACTACGAGAATCAAACATAACTCTCTTCATAACAGGACCTGCATCTACTCTAGCTTCTTTAACGTAAAGTTTCTTTTGATCTAAATTAAAGTTATTAACAGCATTTGCAATTGCAGACTTCAATGCCTTTAAAATAGGTTCGCTAGATTTTTTATTTCTATTTTCAAGTATAATTACTGCTTCTTCAGCATTTTTTCCACGAATTAAATCAATTACTAATCTTGCTTTAATTGGGGAAATTCTTACTGATTTAGCTATTGCTTTTCCTTCCATTTCAATTCCTCCTCAATTAAGCTGTTTTACTTGATCCGTGTCCACCGAATTTACGAGTAAGAGCAAATTCACCAAGTTTATGTCCAACCATATCTTCAGTTACATATACTGGAATAAATTCCTTACCATTATGAACAGCAAATGTGTGTCCAATAAATTCTGGATAAATTGTAGAACGACGAGACCAAGTTTTAATTACTTCTTTCTTTCCGTTTTTATTTAATTCTTCAACTCTTTTTAATAATCTTTCGAATACATAAGGACCTTTTTTTAGACTTCTTGCCATATTTTTATCCTCCTACTTACCATTACGACGACGAACAATAAGTTTGTCAGACGCCTTTTTCTTTCTTGTTTTATATCCAAGTGCTGGTTTACCCCAAGGAGTAACAGGTCCGCTACGTCCAACTGGAGCTCTTCCTTCTCCTCCACCATGTGGGTGGTCATTAGGATTCATAACAGATCCACGAACTGTAGGTTTAATTCCCATATGACGAGTTCTTCCTGCTTTTCCTAATTTAACAAGTTCATAATCTTCATTTCCAACAACACCAACTGTTGCATAGCATGTTCCAAGAACCATTCTTTGTTCACCACTTGATAAACGAACCATTACATAGTTTCCTTCTCTACCAAGAATTTGAGCAAATGATCCAGCACTTCTTGCAAGTGCAGCACCTTTTCCAGGTTTAAGTTCTATACAGTAAACATTAGTTCCAACTGGAATGTTAGATATTGGTAAAGCATTACCAACTTTTATATCAACTTTTTCTCCAGCTACAACTTCCATACCAACAGTTAATCCCTTAGGAGCAATAATGTATCTTTTTTCACCATCAACGTAGTTAATTAAAGCTATATTAGCGCTTCTGTTTGGATCGTATTCGATTGTTGCAACTTTTCCAACAACGTCTCTTTTATTTCTCTTAAAATCAATTAATCTATATTTTCTTTTAGCTCCACCACCATGATGTCTTACAGTGATTTTACCTTGGTTATTACGACCACCATTTTTACTTAAACTAACTAATAAACTTTTCTCTGGTTTAGAAGTAGTAATTTCTTCATTAACTAGAGTACTCATTTTACGTCTAGCATTAGTAGTTGGTTTAAAACTTACAATTGCCATAATTTACCTCCCTCTAACCTAGATTAATAGTTTGACCTTCTGCTAGTTTAACAATAGCCTTTTTATACTTATTGCTCATACCAGCATAACGTCCTACTCTTTTCTTTTTAGGTTTTACATTAATAGTAGCAATGCTATCTACTTTAACTTTAAATATTTTTTCTACAGCATTTTTTATTTCATCTTTTGTAGCTTTAGGATCAACTTTGAATAAGTATTTTCCTTCTTCTTGTCCAAGACGAGTTCCTTTTTCAGTAATAACTGGTGCTTTTAAAATTTCTAAATATTTAGTATCCATATTATTTTAGCACCTCCTCTATTGCTTTAAGTGCATCACGAGTAACAAGAACTTTTGTAGCAGCAACTAAATCAAGAACGTTTAATTCGTTAACATCCATTAATAAGATATTAGGAATATTTCTTGAAGCAAGAATTAAGTTTTCATCTAACTCTTTAACAACTACTAAAGTGTTAACAGTATCTAACTTTAATCCAGTTAAAATTGTTTGCATTTCTTTAGTTTTTGGAGTAGTAACCTTTAATTCATCAACTACTACGAAGTCTTCTAATTTACTAACAACTGCACTCTTAAGTGCTAATCTTCTTTCTTTACGATTTTGTTTCTTACTGTAATCTCTAGGAGTAGGTCCAAAAGCGATTCCTCCACCTCTCCATTGTACAGCTCTAATAGAACCTTGACGTGCATGTCCAGTTCCTTTTTGTCTCCATGGCTTACGTCCGCCACCTCTTACCTCACTACGAGTTTTTGTATCATGTGTTCCTTGTCTTAATGATGCACGAGCTAAAATAACTGCATCATATAAAACATTTTTATTTGGAGTAATTCCAAATATTTCATCGTTTAATTTAATGTCCTCTATCTTTTCACCTTTTAAATTTAAAAGTGCAACTTTTGTCATCTCTAATTCCTCCTTTCATCATAATTTAATTATCGAAAATTAATTATAATGATTATTCTCCAACATTTTCTTCTTTAGTTTCTTCTACTGAAGCTTCTAAATTTTCTTCAACAGGAGTTTCAACTTTAGCTTCTTCATAAGTAATTAACTCTTGAGCTTCGTTTACTTTTCCATTTTTCTTAACAGCAGTTTTAACAAAAACTAAAGATTTCTTTGGACCTGGAACATTACCTTTAACTAAGATAACATTATTTTCTAAATCAACTGATACAATTTCCAAGTTTTGAATAGTTGTTGCTTCACTACCCATATGACCTGGCATTTTCTTTCCTTTTAAAACGTGCATTGGAAGAAGTGTACCAAGAGATCCTACACCTCTATGGTATTGAGAACCATGTCCCATAGGTCCACGGCTTTGATTCCAACGTTTAATAACACCTTGATATCCTTTTCCTTTACTTATTCCACTAACGTCAACTATTTCTCCTTCAGTGAAAATGTCAATGTTAACAACTTGTCCTAAAGTATAATCGTTAACGTTTACTCCTCTAAGTTCTCTTAAGAAGCGCTTAGGAGCAGTATTTGCTTTGTTTGTATGACCCATTTTAGCTTTGTTAGAACTTTTTTCTTTAACTGTTTCTGTAGCTAATTGAATAGCATCATAACCATCTTTTTCAACAGTTTTGATTTGAGTAACTACATTTGGCTCAACTTCGATAACAGTTACAGGAATAAGTTTTCCAGCCTTAGTAAATACTTGAGTCATTCCTACTTTTTTACCTAAGATTCCTTTCATATTTCCTCCTACAAATCTTTTTGTACTTTTTTACTATTGCTTAATTTGAATGTCAACACCACTTGGAAGATCTAAATGTGCTAATGCAGCAATTACTTCCTTGTTTGGATTTTTAACATCAATAAGTCTCTTATGTGTACGCATTTCAAATTGTTCACGAGAATCTTTATACTTATGTACAGCTCTCAAAATAGTTATTTTGTCGATATCTGTTGGAAGAGGAACTGGTCCACTAACAACTCCACCATTTCTTTTAATAGTTTCAGCTATTTTTGTAGCAGCATTATCAAGAATTCTATGATCATATGCTTTTAATTTAATACGAATTATATTTGACATATTAAATCCTCCCTTCGCCTATATCTCGTATAGACTTGCTCCGTGTAAATAACCTGATTTTTCCCTAGCAACTTTGCCTGGAGTATCAGCAACCTCACACATCTAAGCAGCCACACGCTTAAAAGTATATCACCTAGGCCCAATAAAATCAAGCATTTTTTAACATTTACATAAAAAAAATACGATATTTTAAGCAAAATATCATATTTTTACGCTTTGTTAAACAGCACTGGATAAAACGATTACTCCATTTGGAATTACATCACCATCTTTTTCTATATTCCTTTGCTCATAAAATTTATAAGAAGTTCCCTCAATAACCAAAGGAAAATTAGGATTAACATATGAATTCAATGGAACAATACTATCTCCAATATTTTCTTCTACAGCATCTTTATTTAGTTCATTAGTTGCCTTGAAATTAATTCCAATACCATTTGCATCAGACATAACAGCATAATACTGATATCCATTTCTTTCAGGAACAATAACTATATAACATTTATCATAATCATATAATCCATAAGGACTTTCTCCACCATCACTTTTTTCAAGAGTAATATTTTTTATTGGCACTATCATTATTTCATCTGAATCAAGTAAATCACCATACTCTTCCATTGAATACTCAGCTCTTGCAGTTTCAATATAAGCCATAGCATTAGATGCATAAGCTTCATTATCAGAACCTTTAATATATTCCATTACTGAAGGAACAGCAACAAGCATAACAATACCAATAATTACAATAACAGCAATAACTTCAATTAATGTAAAACCATTCTTTCTATTCATAGTTCCTCCTACTTATTTTGAGCAACTTCTATAGCTTTTGTTAATTGATTATCAAAATTAGCATTTTTATCAACTTGAACAAGAACATCAGGAATTATTCCAACACCATCAACTTTTTTGCCCTTAGCAGATAACCATTCTTGAACTGTAAACTTAACATATCTTCCATCTGATAATTCATATAATTTTTGTATAGTACCTTTTCCATAAGTCTTTGTCCCAACTACAGTAACACCTAAATTATCTACCAAACTTGAAACAAATATTTCAGCACTTGACGCAGTATTTTCATTTACTAACAATACAACAGGAATCGTAATTTTCTTATCTGAATCATTAAGTACTTTTTCAACAACATCAGAAGAACTTCTTTGATAAATAACATCGCCTTTATTTAAGAATAATGATAATACTTTACTAGCACTAGATAAATATCCACCAGCATTATTTCTTAAATCTATAACTAAAGATTGAACTCCTTGTTCTTTTAATTTTTTATAAGCATCATCAAATTGTTCATAAGTATTAAGAGCAAATTTAGAAATAGTTATAACTCCAACTTTCTTATCACCATTAATATGTGTAGTATAAGATACTGATTCTAACTCAACTTGTTCTAGAGTAACTTTTTTCTTTAAAGTTTCATTACCTCTTTTAATTGTAAACTCTACTGTATCACCAACTTTAGAATTTTTTATTTTATAAGTCATCTCATTAATTGTTGAAGCATTATATGGTTTAGAATTAACTTCTAATATAATATCTCCAACTTTTATATCATTTTTAAAAGCAGCAGAATCTTTAAATACAGAAACTACTTCTATATCCCCATTTTCCTTACCAATTATTTCAACACCTAATCCTATAAAATTACCATTTAAATCTTCATCAAGTCTTTGTCCATCATACTTATCAATTAATGCAGCATGATTATCTCCAAGACTATAAAGCATTCCTAAAATAGCATAATCATTAAGTTTTCCTTGATCTACTTTTTTATAATAATCAAGCATTATATTCTTATAAACAGAATGAACTTCCTTTAACTCATATGGAGAATAATTAACATTATCTGATCCATATTTACTGTAAGTAGCATAACTTCCAATAAATAATCCAACAAGAAGAGTTACAATCATAACAACTACAACTTCCCATAGTTTAAATGAATTATGCTCTTTCTTATTCTCTTTTGTAACTTTAACTTTTTCAAGAGTTTCTTTTAAGGCTTCATTTTGAACATCCTTAGTTTCATTTTTTTCCTCTTCTAAAGCCTTGCTATTAACTACTTCCTTCTTTTCTTTCTTTTTTCTCTCTATTTTTTTTCTTATAGGTTTCTTTTTTTCATTATCATTTTCATTTGCCATACATTAACACCTCTATAATAATTTTAACACAAATAACTAATAAATAAAGTGAAACTTTAAATTAAAAAAGACAAATTTTACTTTGCCTCTTCTACTTATTAAATAAAGTTTTCTTAATCTCGTCTTTTCCAATAGAATAAGATACTCCAGCTCCTTCTTTAACTTTTACTAAAGTACCATTTACTACTTTCAAGTTTTCAATAGAACTAATATTTACTTCTTTCTTATCAATAGTTACATATCTTGTATTAAATCCTTTATTCAAATCAACCAGATACATTTTTATTGAATTAGAAGCTGAATAACTTGTATACATCTCATATAAATTAGCATATATTGAAGAATCTGTTGAAGAAAAATCATATAACATTACATAATACTCAGTTTCATTTCTTGAAAAAGTATTACCTGCTAGTATTTCAACATCTTGTATTTGAACTTCTTTTTTATCTTCACCAAAAGATATTTCGCCTCTTGCTATTGCAAATACAAAATAAAATGCAACAAGAGCTAAAACAACTACTAACAATACTTTAATCATTCTATTGAATTCATCTGTATCACTAGAATAACTTTTTACTTTATTTACTTTATTTTTTTTACTCATACCAATCACCAATAAAATTATAACACGTAATAATTAAAAAACAAACAAAAACGCCACAAATTAGCATTATAATAAGTAATTAAAGACGATAAGTAATCTAACTAATAAACTTAATTACTCACTTATTTTTTTTAAAAAACCAACATAAATAACAAAACCAAATAATATTTAATTGCCTTTATTTTTTTAAAATAAGAAAAAAGAACAAATTAATTGTTCTTATTCTTTTATTCACATGTATAGCCATCATCTTCTGCTACTTCAATAAATTCTTCTTTACTTAATCCAACAACATCTTTCGCCTTATAATTGCTAACATAAATTATTTTCCCATCACAGACAACATCGGCTTCACCATCATAATTTTTCTTATAACTTGAACAATCATTTTCTGCTTCTTCTAAAGAATCATAAGAATACTCAATATCTGTACTACTTACTTTACTATTTGTAAGATAAGCATAGATATTTGCCCTTCCATCTTCACCTTTCTTAGTACAATTAATATCAGCATTTTTACTACTTTCACTACCACATCCAGTTAATAGCAAAGAACATAAAAGTAGAGCACCCCCTAAATACTTATTTTTTTTCATAATTATCTTCACACACTCCTTATGTTTCGATTTTACCAAAAAAATAAATACAAATAACTAAAAAGACATAACATGTTAAAAATTTGTTAAAAATAACACTAGTAAATATTTCATCACAACGATACTATGTAAAAAAAGAAAGCTTTTAACACTAAAAAAATAGAGAATTTTCTCTATTTCATTATAGGAACTACACTTATAGAATTAGCAATTTCAATTAATTCATTCTTTTCCATCGCATCAGATACTAAATAATAATCTATTCCTCCACTAGTCCAGCTAAGTGAATTTTCTGTAATTGCACCAACTGTATCATTTAAAAATGATGGTTCACCAAAAATAGGTACTATCGAAAAATCCTTTTCAATGTCAGTTGTTTCTTCAACTAATAAGAATGGTTTTTCTCCATCAAAGGTTAGTATTACCCTTTCTCCATTTTCTTTAGTAATTTTCTCTTCATTACTTAATACTGTTCCATCAGGTATATATAAAGGATATAGTGTATTATCAATTGATCCAGTTTCTACATTATCTTTTACTTCAATATCTGATACTATACTATTTAAATCAAAATAATTATCAGGAAATTTTGCTTTTTCATCTAAATCATTGAAAGTCATTACCATTTCAACAATATTAGAATCATTGATAACTTCTATTTTCTTTATATTAGCATCATTATCTACATATATTTTCTGACTTACTAATCCTATATTATTAGGATAATTAACTTTAGTAGTTATTACATAGCCATCATCTGTTTTAGTTGATTCTTTCTCTTGATCAATATTTATATCATTTAAAATAGAAGCAAATATGTATATTTGTGAATTATTAAGAGGCCAGTCACTTTGGAATTTAAAGCTCTTATTTAAAGCAGGTGTTATCACGTATACTTCATCATTACTTTTTAAGATAATCTGTTCATGATTATTTGATTTATTAATAATACTAACTCGATAATTATCTTTTTCTTTATATCCAACAGTAACATCATAATTATAAGTTTCTTCATTATTACTAATTGATAATACTCCATTTAAAGAATAATTATCCATATTAGATAACTTATCTACAACATCTTCTATAATGTCTTCATTTTTATTAGAGCATCCCACAAAAGCTAAGCAAGAAATAAATAATACTATAAATATCTTTTTCATTTTTAACTCCTTTTCTCAATTAATTATATTTATCTAATAATTTATTATTACGAATAATTTATAAATTTGTGGATAACATAATATTAAAAGGAGGTAATATGCAAATACTTCAAAAAATAGCCCTTACTCTAACAATAATTGGAGCAATAAATTGGGGATTAGTAGGATTATTTGAAATGGATCTAGTAGCAATGTTATTCAATGGAAGTGATTCTATAATATCTAGAATTATTTATTCAATAATAGGTCTTGCTGGACTTATTAATATTGGCCTTTTACTGGAACCCATAGACAAAGACAAACAAAAAATGCACTAAGTGCATTTTTATTTGCTTATTTTTACTGTTATTTCTTTTACTCTAGAAGAATAAGATACCATAGTATTGTCTCCTTCTACATAAACAGGAACAGTATACTCTCCTGCTGTCTTTCCTTTAAGATCAACATAAGCTCTTATTGAAGTTGGTTCAATAGATTCTACTATTTCTTTTACTCCATTAACAATTACAGTTGCAGTTACATTCTTTTCACCAATTACCTGTACAGAATATCCACTATCTAGATTTCGTGCATCAATTGGAATTCCAGGAATATCACGTGATACAACACTTCCTACTTTCAAGTCAATTGTTATTGTTTTTTCGCTTATCTCTCTTATTCCATTTGGTTTAGAAAGGTTAATACTATAAGTTTTGTCTTCTTTAACTCCAGTAACATCTACTTTAACTGGTAAACTATCAATTTTACTAATTGCTTCTTCACTACCATATACTGTTACTTTCTTAATTGATGGTGTTAAAGATTTAATAGCAACATCATCAAGTTTTCCTTCAACCATTAATTTAATTGGCACTTCTTTACTAGGAGAAGTAATTTTTATTGTTGCATTTACAGTTGCTGGTACAATTTCTACATCCATTTTATTTCCTTCACTATCATATGCGATTAAAGGAACATCAGATAATGTAGTAGTACCAACTTTAATATTACTTATTTTATCAATATCGATTATAGCTTTTACAGATGCAACCTCATCAAGTCTATGAGAAGCACCTTTAACTATAACATTATCTTCATTTTTACCAAAAGTGATTTCTCCTTCATCAATATACAATTTAGAATCCAAATGATCTTTATGAATAATATCTTTAGAAACTTCTTTTGTAACTGAAATCTTATCATAAATTCTAATATTTACTGATGATGGATCTACTTTGTATTCTACAGATGATACTGCTTGTTCATACTTAAATCCAACCGAATAACTTCCTGGAGTATATCCAGTTAAGTCAAGTGTTACACCATTTAAAGGATATTGTTTAGCAAGATATACATCCATCTTTCTTCCAACTAAAGTAACATCTACTTCTTCTGGAACTCCTTCTACAACATATAAAGCTTCATTCGTTTTAACATTTACTTTTTGATTATATAACACTTCAGCAGACTTATCTATTAACGTAACATGTTTTTCATCTATCATATAAAATGTAATTAATGCAAATAAAAGTGAAATTACTACTAATGCTTGTCTATTAACTAAAAACTTTTCAAATTTACTACCTTTATTATTAAAGAAATCAATAAAACTAACAAAGAATTTAGTCAAAGGTGTAATCAACCACTTATCAAAGAACCTTGCAATTGATTTAAAAAATCTTCCTACTGCTTTACTTATTTTCTTCATATATCTCTTCCTCATCAATCTCGTCGCCTATTTCAGATTCTCTCTTAGGTCGTAATTCGTCAACAAGCATCATACGAACATCATCAAGTGATAAATTATAGAATAATTCTCCCTTTATAGCAACAGAAAGTCTTCCTGTTTCTTCTGAAACAATTAAAGCAATACAATCTGTTTCTTCACTTATTCCTAATGCTGCTCTATGCCTTGTACCTAATCTTTTATTAATCTTATCACTACCACTTGTTGGGAATACTGCACCACCGCAACTTATTCTATTTCCTTGAATTATAACTCCACCATCATGCATAGGGTTATTTGGGAAAAACAGAGCAATTAATAAGTCACTAGTCAAATCACCATAAATCTTCTTAGCTTTAGCAATATAATCACTTAAACTAACATCTCTTTCGATAACTATTAACGCTCCAATTTTAGCTTTCTTTAAATAATCCATTGCTTGAACAATTTCATAAATTAAATTTTCTCTTTCATTAACTGTTAATACTTTGTGTCTACCTAACAACTGACTTCTTCCAAGCTGTTCCAAAACCGATCTAATTTCAGGTTGAAATATAATAATTATTGCAAGAGGTCCCCACATAATTATATATTCAAGTAACCATCCAATAGTAACTAAATTAAATATGTCACTTACTACTTTAAGGATTATCATTATTAATAAACCTTTAAATAAAAGTGTAAGTTTAACATTATTTTTTATATTCTTTAGAATGTAATAAAACATTAACCATACTAATAAAATATCAGTGATTTTATTTAGTATAGAAAAAACCGAATCAACTGTAATCATAAATCCTCCCATGCATTAATTATCGTTGTAATGAACTAGAGTCAATCACAACCTTTTCTTGAACTTGTGCTCCTGATGTATTTGTTTGCTGAGTATTTGCAACAGGATCAGAATTTAATACCATAACACTTGGAACCTCTTCATTAGGTTTAGAAAGTGAGGCAATATCTGAATTGTTGTTTTGTGCTGCAGAATTAATTGCCGCATTAAGTGTGGCATTAGGATTTTGATTAGCTAAAGGGTCTTCATCTGAATCAACATCCAAAACTTGTTTTGATTCCATAGCAGCAATAGCTGCTTCTCTTCCTGATTCAATATCGTACTTTTTCTTTTCTTTTAATTTGTTGTTAATTCTCATTCTTTTTCCATCTGCAACAAAACCTAAAATAAAGAAAATCAAGAAAATACAAAAAGCCAAATAAAGCCAATAAACCCAACCACTTAAAACATCTCTAAAAAACACTAATAATATTTCCATCCTAGCCACCTCTATCATATTTATAATACCATTTTGCTAAAGATTTTACAAGAATACTTTATAAAATAAGTCTTTTATACTTTAGCAACTTTTGTTTCTTCAAAATCCTTAGATTTAGCAAGTTCCATAGAATATAGTCTAAACATATCATCTGGACTTAATCCTTCTATATTTATATCTCTAAGTAATAAAGAAACCTTAACAGATTGTAATAATGAAGTCTTATCGTAAGAAATTACTACATTTCTATAATTCTTTTGACTTGGATCATTTGGTTTATATCTAGAAAAATAAGTTGGAATATTTTGATAGTAATAATTGTGAAGAGCATCAACACACTGTTTTTCACTTATTTTGCTAATAGTTACCTTACAAGCTTCTTCCAAATCTTTAACCATCGAATTTCTAAATAAATAATCACAAAATCTTCTCACAGCATTTTGAATATCTAAATCATCGACATTTTTATTGCATATTTTTTCAAGCATACTATACACAATTGTTTTTAAAGTATTACTATCTAAGCTTTGCTTCATAAGATCTCTATAATTAGGCTCATTTGAATTACCATTAGTAAAACTTTCGAAATCTCCATCTTTTAATGCATTACATAATGCACCATATACTTGATAATAACCATATTTATTAAATGTTGCTTTAAGTGAACTAATAACTAACTGAACCTTATCACTTGTAGAGTAAGATACTTCCTTTTTTTCTTCAACAGCATCCATATAAATTGATTGAACTTCCTTATTGAATCCATTTTCTTTCATCCAATTTGTAAATGATTTTGCATCAACATTTGTAACATTACGATTAACACAAAAATTTATATAATCTCTTATACGCATTGCTATTTCAGAATTATAAGATATTCCACTTTCATCCATAATACCAATACCACAAATTGTTGGAACAAAAGGATTAGTTTTATTAAGTCCTTCATTTAAATACTTGTTTGATTTAACAAAGTTTATTATTTTCATAGCATTATAGTAATCACCTTTTCTAAGTCTTACTATAACATTATCACTTCTTACATTCTTAGATATCTTTGAACAGTGATCAATATTTAAAGATGCTATATAATCAAAAAGAATATTAGCTCCTTCATATAAGTGTTTTGAATCAAGAGGTATATACAATTTGACATATTCATTAGAATTATGCATATTTCCATGTACAAACTGAAAAAAATATGGCCATCCTGGATCATTAAATGCAAAAACGTTAGGATTATATTCAAATCTTTTATCCCACTTTTCAAACATTTCTTCGTTTGATTTTAATTCGCCATTATCTGAAACTTCAGACTTTTTTATACCAGCCCTACACAATTCATGATAAATAATATTCTTATCTAAACATAACGTTGGATTATCGATTCTTATCCTATAAATACGTTGTAAAAATTTAGTAATATCATCTAGTCTTGGAGTATCATAAACTAAATTATTGCTCATCTTGATTACCCCATAAATCCGTTATAGTGTCATCTAAAGAAGATTTCTTCAAATCTAAATTTATTTCCTGTGTTTTTTCTAAATCATTACTTTCTTTTATTACAACGCCTGTTTCTTTTTCATCAACTTCACTATCATCTATTATTATATATGAATCACCATATTTAACTTTTTGCATATACCCTCCATAAGTTCAAAAAAGTGCTGAAAATATACACTTATATTTTCATACACTTTATAAATATTAATACTCTGTGTAAAAAAATTATCAATATTACGTAGAAGAAGCCTCATATATTTTATCAATTGAATCTTTTAATTTTTCATCAAATTCTTCTTGTGTTTGATTAGCACTTAATCCTTCAAGTAATGCTCTTGAAAAACTTGCTATCATTCTATTATTTAAAAGAAGTAAAGCACACGCTTCAACATTAGGATATCCACCTGATAAAGCAACTATTCTAACTACACAACCATATTTATATAAATCCAAATAATGATTAGCCATTGTTGGAATTGTAAACTTAAACATAATTTTATCATTGCTATCCCAATTATCTAAATGTTTAATTATTTCTTCTTTAAGTATTTCTTCACACAACTTTTTATCTTTAGAATGAATATCTACTTCTGGCTCGATAATAGGCACTAAGTGATTATCACAAATTATCTTAGCAAATTCAAATTGTTGATCAACAACTTCTTTTATACCTTCTCTATTAGCTTCATAGATAACTGATCTCATTTTAGTACCAAAGATATGTTTATCTAAAGCTTCTTTTAAAGTTTCTTGAAGAAGTGGTATATCTTTCATTAGTTTAACGCCATTGTTTTCTTCTCTTAATCCTTTATCAACTTTCAAAAAAGATACAATTCTTTTTTCATCCCACAAATAATCAGCTGTATATCTATCACCAACCTTAGACATCATTGTCTTTTCAAATAAAATAGCTCCTAAAATATGTTCATTTGTGAACACCTTACTTGTAAAGACTCTTTGTCTCATTTTATGGATTAAATCAAACATTTCTTCCTCACTATTATATTGATCTTCATTAATGCCATAAAGAGCAAGAGTTTTACCACTACTACCACCACTTTGATCAAGTGCAGCAATAAAACCTTTTCTGTTTTTTACGATTTCATACATTTCATTATTCATATAGTCCTCCAATTATATTTTACCTCAACACCCCTTTATTTGCATTACATTGAAATAAGTTATTTACTTAGTTTACAAAATAAGACAACTATATTTATTTAAATAAACTATTTATTTTTTCGCTTAATTTAATATTACCTAAATCTGTAAGATGTATTTTATCAGGCATTAAATAGTTTTCATTATTTTTAATATCGTTATAAAAATCAATAACAGTAACATTGTTAAACTCTTTAACATCTAAAGAGTCTTTAGATAACAATACAATATAAACCTTCTTATCTTGTAATAAATTAATAATTTGTTGAAACTCCTTATTAGTCATACTAATTCTACTATCAAAAACAAATATTACATTGTGATTAAGAGTATTACTAGATATATCTAATTCTATTTTAGATTTAAGTAATAAGTAATTATAATTATCAACACTATATTTAATATTATCTAATGTTATGTATTTAGATAGGTTTAAAACTGTATCGTTACCATATACACTTATTTTTTTATTTAATTCTTTATTATGATTATTTATTATCTCATCTTTTTCTTTTTGATATAAACCTAAATAATAATTATATATTGCGTCATACACGGCTTTTGAGTAAGCTTGTCTTCCTTGAGATGTTAAGTGAATTCCATCAGATACAAAATACTCTTTATGACCTTTGGAAATATTTTCCCAATCAATAATATGAACATTTTTGTACTGCTTAGCAAAATCTTCTATATTTTTATTTACATGAACTTCTTTATCGTTACTAGCATTTATCCAAAACACTTGCCTATTTCCAACTGTTTTAAAAGCTTCTACCTTACATGAATAAGGACAATCTCCATTAGCGCCAAATCCAAAAATAATTATTTCTCCTAATCTATTATTATTCTTTGCTGAAAGTAAAAGTTTATTAGCTTCCCATGTAGTTCTGTTTTTAGCAGCATCAAAATACCCATTTGGAAAAGTCTCATATAAACTAGGAATAGCACCTAACATAACAGAGTCACCAATACCTAAAACTGGTAAATTGGAAACCATTCCCTTTAAAGCGTTTTCATCTTCCTCAAGTTTTTTTACAGTTTCTTCCCAAGAACTATTCTCATTTTGAAGTTTAGTATTATACTCTTCCTGTTTCTTCTTAATAAGTTCTTCATTTCTAGATAATTCTTCCTCTAATCTTTTCATCTCTTTTGTATGATCTTTACTAGTAACAAAAATATACCCACCAAAACTACTACTAGACAAGAAAATAGTTAATAAAAAGAATTGAAAAACAATTGAATAAACTTTCTTATGTTTATTTAGTGCAAAAGAAAGAAAATATGATAACAAGAACAAACTACCTATTAAAATACATACTTTTATAGATTCATTAAGGTTAATATATCCTAAAACAAATATAATTAGATATTGCCATAAATAAATGTTATAAGTTAAAGATGATAAAAAACTTAAAATCTTATTTTGTTTTTTAGATCCATCAATAGTAGCATAGTCTATTATTCTTAGAGTAACTAAGGAAGAAAGAATCATTGAAACGCAAAAAAATAATGGCTTACTATCAGCTTTTGAAGTGATAAACAAAATAATTAATATTAAAAAATAAAATGATAAAACAGCAAACTTACTTTTTTTACTTTTCAAGAACTTAAAAACTAAACTACCATAATAATGCTGTAAAAACGCAAATAAAATACCATAAACATAAGAGAATAATCTAACAAAAGAATCATAATATGTAACCATTATATTATTATTGTACACTGAATAACAAAAATATAATGTTAACAATACTGATGAAATGGATAATACAATAACAGGGATTATCTTATGAAATTTATCTCCAATTTTCCTAAGTAAAACAAATAAAAAAGGAAATACAAGTTCGTACTGAAGTAGTATACTTATATACCATAAATGCATAAATGGTGATGCTATGTGCCTTGCAAAATAATCAAGATTAGCACTTAATTGCCAATAATTATTGTAACCAAAAAGCACGGATGATGTTTCAGGTTTTAAATTCAAAAAATTAAAATCTTTTATAAAAGATACAACAAGTAAAGATATGAAAACAACAATAACAAGTGGTATATATATTTTTTTTAATCTATCTAAATAGTATTTAATAAAAGAAAATTTCTCTTTTTTAAAAGCACTATATGAAGACAAATAACCACTAAGAACGAAAAAAGAACATACAGCAAGATATCCTCCGGAAAGTACTCCCATATGATAAAGCAAAACTGCTAGACATGCTATTATTCTTAAAATATCAAGGCTATTAAAATATTTTCTCATTTTTCTTACGCTTCCCATAAAGATTATAGCATATTTTGACGATTTTAGTTTCCATTTTAAATATTGTATGGTACAATAACAAATCACAGAGGGGTGATGGTTATATGTCTTACATAGAATTCAAAAAAGTAAATAAAATCTACGATATGGGTGAAATCAAAATAAAAGCACTTGATAATGCTTCTTTTAAAATTAACGAAGGAGAATTAGTAGTAATTCTAGGTCCATCAGGAGCAGGAAAAACTACTGCACTTAACTTACTAGGTGGAATGGATAAACCATCTAATGGAGAAATAATAGTTAACAACAAGCATATCGAGTCATATAGTGAAAAAGAACTAATTTTATATCGTAGAAATGATATCGGGTTTGTATTTCAATTTTATAATCTAATTCAAAACTTAACTGCACTTGAAAACGTAGAACTTTCAGTACAACTTTGTAAAGACCACCTAGATCCAAAAAAGACTTTAGAAAGTGTTGGACTTACTGATAGAATAAATAATTTTCCATCTCAACTATCAGGTGGAGAACAACAAAGAGTAGCTATCGCAAGAGCTATTGCTAAAAACCCAAAACTTCTTCTTTGCGATGAACCAACAGGAGCACTAGATTACAACACAGGAAAACAAATATTAAAGCTTCTTGAAAAAACTTGTCGTGAAAAGAAAATGACAGTAATTATTATTACTCATAACTCTGCAATAAGTAAAATGGCAGATAAAGTAATAAACTTTAAAAATGGAAAAGCCGAAGAAATCATAATAAACAAAAATCCAACTGATGTAGATAAGATAGAGTGGTAATATGAAAGATAGAATTATTACACTAAGTAAAAGAGAAATTTTAAAAAGTTTTAAAAGATTTGCATCTCTTTTAATAATGAGTCTTTTAGGAGTTGGAGTTTTTGTAGGTCTAAATAATGCTTCTACAAACATGCTTGCATCTCTTGATACTTATTACGATAAATATAAACTTTACGATATCAAAGTTATTTCAACAATGGGATTAACTAATAGCGATATAGAATATTTAAATGGATTAAGTAACATTAAGAAAGCAATTGGAAGCCACTATAAAGATATAATGACTGATATAAAAGATAAAACTGCTACAATAAGATTAATTGAACGTACAAAAGATGTTAACGAGTTAATTTTAATAGATGGGAAATTACCTAGTAATAAGGATGAAGTAGTTGTAGAAAAAGGACTTTTAGAAAACGAAAAACTATCAATTGGAGATTACATAACATTTGAAGAAAGCGAAGATTTAACAACTAATAAATTAAAAATTGTAGGAATAATAGATAGTCCTTTATACATAATAAAATCAACTCCATCTGGAAGTAGAGGCACAACAAATATAGGCACTGGACAAGTTAATTATTATGCCTATGTAAATAGTGAAGTCTTTAATATGGACTACTACACTGAAGTATATATAACAGTTAACAATGCAGATAAATATATAACAAATGATGATAACTATAATAAGACAATAAATAAAGTATCAACTAACCTAGAAGAAATAAAATCATCAAGAGAAGAAGCAAGAATTAAAGAAATAATTGATAAAGCAAACGAAGAAATAGATAAACAAGAAAAAGATGGATTAAAAAAGCTAAAAGATGCTAAAAATAAATTAGATAATTATAATCATGAAATCGAAAAAAATGAAAATATTTTAAAAAATAACAGTAAAACCTTAAATGAATCAAAAATAAATCTTGATAATTCACTACAAGAAATAAACAAAAATAAAGAAAGTATCAAAAATAAAGAAGAATTATTAAATAATGGAAAAATATTACTCGATAATGAAAAAGAAAAAATAAATGACACTTTAAAAGTATTTGGTTTAACCTATGACGATATATTAAATATAACAAAAATAATTGATTCACAAGATTTTACAAAGGAAGAAATAAAATATTTAATTGATGAATCAATCTACAAACCTGATATAGATAATGTTATAGATGTTTTATATGACAATAACTATGAAGATTTAAAAAACTATTTAAACAAAAATATAGAAAAAGAAGACATAATAGATCTAATTGATAAGAATTCGACAAATTACGACAAAATAGTTGAGTTTTTCAACAACGAATTGTTGATAAATAAATATTTATTAAAAAATATTCACAATCTTGTTAATATAATTCCAGATACTACTCCAAATTTCGACAAAATTTTCACTTTTATCAACATGTTTGGTGGAAAAGAAAATGAATTAGTAAAATTAATCTTTGGAGTAAAAGAAATAGAAAAAGAGTTAAAAAATTACGAAAAAAATCTAACTATATTAAATGAATATAAAAAAGAAATTGAAAAAGGATATAATACTTACTTAGAATATGAAAAGTTATATAACACAAATCTTACAAAATATAATAATGCGATTACCCAAATTAAAAATAGTAAAACAACATTAAACAACAACTATAATGAATATTATAAAAATAAAACAGAGTTCGAAAAAGAAATAGCAAAAGCAAGAAAAGAAGCAAGTGAAATAGAAAAACCAACATGGTACGTCTATACAAGAAATGATGATAATAATTATCAAGGATATATAGATACTACGCAAAGTATTAAAAATCTAAATATAGTCTTCCCTACTATCTTCTTTATGGTTGCAATTTTTATGAGTATAATGTGTATGAATCGTATGGCTCTTGAAGATCGTGGAGAAATAGGAACACTAAAAAGTTTAGGATTCAGTAACAAAGATATAAGAAAAAAATACATTGTCTACTCTATTTTAGCATCATTCATAGGTGGTATCTTAGGAATAATATTTGGAGTAACATTCTTACCATACTTTGTATTTAACATTTATAAAATTCTATATGAAATTCCTACATACACAATGGATTTCAATTTATTAGTAGCAATTTCTGGACTAACTATCTCAATAATTGCAATAGTAGTAACAAGCATCATAACAGTTAACAGTATAGTAAAAGAAGGACCATCAAGTCTTATGAGACCCAAAAGTCCCAAAGATGGTAAAAAATTCTTTTTAGAAAAAACATTCATTTGGAGAAAAATTAATTTTTCCAATAAAATTACTATAAGGAACATATTTAGATACAAAAAAAGAATAATAATGACTACACTAGGTATTGTTGGATGTACAATTCTTATGGTATCAGGATTTGGAATAAAAGATGCAATCGTATCAATACCAGATAAACAGTTTAAAGAAATATTCCACTTTGACGAAATGATTTATTTAAATAATATGAGTGAAGAAGAAATAAATAAATTGTATAATCTTGAAGGAATAAAAAGCCATGTTGATGCTAAAGTAATGACAGTAACAAACAATAATACAACTATCAATCTATTTGTACCATCAAACGAAAAAGACTTAAAAAATGCAATAAAATTAAAAGATAATAACAAATCATTATCCTTAGAAAAAGATAAAGTAATAATAAGTCACAAATTAAGTAGAATACTAGACTTAGATGTAAATGATAAAATTGAATTTAATTATAAAAATACAATTTATCAATTCACAATAAGTGGAATAGCAGAAAACTATATAGGAAATTACATTTATATGAGTAAAGAATTATACGAGAAAAACTTCGAACCACTAATAGTAAACATTTCTTACTTAAATCTTGATAAAGAAAAACAAGATAACATAAATGAAGAATTACTTTTAAATAAAAATGTTTTAAGCATTAACACAATAGAAAATATAATGACAAGCACTGATAATATGCTTTCATCTTTAAATAATGTAGTATATATCTTAATTGTATTATCAGGACTTCTATCTTTCGCAGTATTATATAATCTTTCTTATATAAATATTAGCGAAAGAAAAAGAGAAATAGCAACACTTAAAGTATTAGGATTTTTCCACAAAGAAGTGGATAACTATATAATTAAAGAAATGGTTATCATAACATTTATTGGTATCGCAATAGGTTTATTCTTAGGAACTTATGTTTCATACTTAGTAGTAGACTTAATTGAAATGAATGCAGTAGAATTTATTCACAATGTAACACCAATTAGTTATGTATTATCTACTATATTAATGACAACATTCAGTATATTAGTAAGTATCATAATACACTTTGCTCTTAAGAAGATAGATATGATTGAATCATTAAAAAGTGTTGAATAAAAAATATTTCTTCTATAAAAATAATATGTTAGAATAAAAAACACATTAATAGATGGGGGAAAATCATCATGGAATATGGAATAAAATATAAAATAAACAAACTATCAAAGATATACAATTATTTTGAAGGAAAAACTGCAATAAACATACTTTCATCTATGAGTGAAAATGAAAAAGAAATCGTATTAAGAGATAAATCTGTAATACAAACTATATTAAAAATAGAAGACACTGAAGTGTTAAGAATGATTTTCGAAAAAAGCCCTGCATTCTTTCAAGAAATAATGTTTAGTGAAGAAAAAATGCAAGATAAATTAATTTCACCAAGAAAATCTATAAAAAGTAAAGAAGTAATCAAAAATTACAATACAAAAGATTATGCTTTTTTTAAAGATGATTTAGGAAAATTAGAAGATTTTCTACATACTATAAAAAGTCCAAAAGTATATGAACAATTAATTGAAAATAAATTCTTTCAAAGAATAGTAGCATTATGTGGAGAAAATCAATTAAATAAATCTTTTTTTAGAGGAATAGATGAAATAAAGTTATTCAATAATATCGTTAATGATGACGAAATCTTTAAAAACACTAGACTATCAAGAAAAAGACACATTATAGAAATCTTTAACAAAATAAGTGACCATATCCTACTTCCCAAAGATTATCAAAAAATACTAGAAGATTCTAAAGGATTTATTCGAAGAAAAAAATGGCTATCAGAAAAATGTGAAAAAGTTTATATTGATAAAGAGACTCTATCTACATTCTCAACCGAAATGATAGAAGAACTATTAAAATATAAAAATGTAGACAAAGAATTTATAAAAGAATTTATAAAAAAAGACTTAGCTTACTTTATTAAAAAGCCAGATTATGACTTTAACACACTTTTTCCGCACTTATTAAGTGAAAAAAATGAATCATTTAACGAAATAGATTATAACTCATTTAATACCATAATAGAAGAATGCCAAAATAATGAAATAATAAAAACAAAATTCATCGACTTTGTTTATGGAATTTTATGTAATTCAGAAGGTCTAACAGAAAATGAAATAAGAATTATTAAAGAAGGATTATATAAAAAAATGTTATCACATAGCATTTCAAAAGAAGACTATCAGAAACTTTTTTCACCACTAGATTTTAAAAAGACTATTTTTTATTTAAAATTTGGTAAAACCTCAAGTAGAATGGATCACCTACATGGTATTACTCCAAAACAATTATTATATTTAAATCATAAACACATAAATCAAATATTGAAATCATTAAATCTAGAAAACGAAGACGAACTTTCTATTATCTATGGCTGTGCCATAAAAATGTACTTTACTTTTGGACTAGAACGAACATTAAAAATATTAAATGGAGATTATGGTAATTTAGACAAAATCTTTTATAACAATGTTGGGAAATTGAACGTTAGTAATGTTTCCTTAGTTAAAGAAGGAAGCAAATATATTCCTCATATCTCAAACGAATTTATAAATTTTTTATTTGAAAAGCAAAAAGATAACCATTTTATGGATATGTTGAGTAATAAAGAAGAAGAGTTAAGAAAGAATTGGAGTTATTTATATAACAATTTTGATAGCATAAAAGAAAGATGTCATAACAATTTAACACTAAGAAAATTAAATATTATATTCCAAGAATTATCAGAATCTAAAGATCTAAAAGATATAACTCCTGATAATTATAAACTTAGGGAAAATGAAATTCTAAACGATATCTGTTTAGGAAATAAAACAGGAAAACCAAATGAACAAATATATAAAACAGTACTTGATATCTATAGTCAAATGAAAGAAAGAACAGAATCAAGTATTCCTTATGTAAAAGGACAAGCACAAAATGGCTATTCATATGAAATGATGAAATTTAATGACCCAATTGCTTTTGTACTAGGATATAGATGTGATTGCTGTTTAAGACCAGATGACGTTGCACATAATCACCTACTTCATGCAACGCTATGTAGAAATGGAAGAATTCTTTTAATCTATAATCAAAATAACGAATTAGCAGGATTTTCACCATTAAAAAGGAATGGAGAAGTTTTAATTGCAAATAGTATTGAATGTTCAAACAAAAAGAAAAATACCGAAACAATAGAGGCATTTCAAGATGCTATAAAAGATATAGTATCAACTTCACAAAGAAACAAAGAAGAACAAACGCCGATAAATCTTGTATGTATTGGAACAGAAGCTTATGCAAGACCAACTGGACAACCATTTCCAACTAAAATTAAAACTCCCACAATTTATGAAAAGGATGATCCAATCTATGGAAATACAGATTCATATCACAAAGAATTAACAATTTTATATAAAAACCCAAAGCTAAATTTAAATAACATTAGATATGGTAATCCAACATGTAGTTATCAAGATCCAAGGAATAAAATATTCTCTCTAGACTTTAAAAAAGCAAGCAATGAAGAAATAGAGAAAGCTTTAAAAGTAATAGATGCTATAAGATACTCAAGCTATAACTTTGACAAACTAAATGATGAAGAAGAAAATAGTTTTATTGCATCAAATAAATATGAAATAGATAGTTGTATATATAATGATGATTGGTACATATTAATTACTTATGACGGTAATATTCAAGGAGAATATTTAAAATACGATGAAAGAGCAGTAAAAGAGTACGAAATTGCATTAAAAGAATTAAAAGAGAAATTCAAAAAAATAAAAGAAAAAAATTCTGAACAAAACAAATCAAAAATTTTAAAGAAAAAAGATTAAAAAACCAGAAAGCATTTATAATTTCAACTCTTATATATATGTTTTAATATTTATAAATAATTAAATCAATTTTTAAGGATGACTTTTGTCATTCTTTTATAATATCTCAAATAAAAAAAGTTTATATAAAAATAATTGATTTTTTTATTATTAAAAAATGTTATATAATATAAAGAAAAGAGCTAAATTCAAGAAAAGGAGAAAAACATGTTTGATTACGATAAATATATAAATGACTACAACAATAATTTTTTTAAAAATTTAATGGATAAAAGAAAAATAATAATTGATGCATTTGTTAAATATTATGGGGAAGAATTTAAAGAAAAAATTACACAAGATATTAGTTGTGTTAAAACTATTTCATTTATGCCAAAATCTAGTCAAATAATATGTACTAAGGCACTAAGAGTAAATATGTTTGAAGAAGCTATTCAAAACACATACCAGATTTTATCTCTTCTAGGACTTCCAAGAATCGATGTAATTACAAATGGAGAAATTGGTAAAATTGAAGAAAAAAATGGTATAGTTAAAATATTAGATAGCGAAATATCAGAAGTATATAATGTAAATAAAGAAAAAATAGATAATCTATTATCATTTATATTTGGTGATACAAATCTATTTAATTATAATTATGATAATAACATTGTATATAATTTCTTTTCTTATGATGAAGAAATGCAAAAATATATTGTAAAAAAATTATTTAATAAAGATAATATTACCCCCGATATTTTAGAAAAAATTAAATCTGTTATAACATATATGAATGATTTAAAAGAAAGAACTCATGGTGATGAAAAATATATTACTGCAACTATTTTGTATAATAATTATAAAAAGAAAAGAAATAAGAGTTCAATACTAAAAAGAATAGTAGGATCAAATTCAAAATTAATACCAGAAGACTTTGATAATTTAGGAGATGACCCTACAACAGTTACTTATCCAGAAGAATCATATATAGCACTACCTATTTTTATCACAAGAGATGATCACTATATTCACGAAATGAACCATGTTATAACATCATCTATACTTGCTATTTTAGACGATGACTATTTAATAGAGAAAAGTGGAATTAATGCTACTAACACAAAAGATATTATTGGAAGTAATCAGTCAAAAGATAATCCAGACGACACTCTATGTGAATTGATAAATGAACGTATGGCACAAGACATAACAAATATTATTCATGAAAAAGGTACATACATATTTGATGAAGCCAATACTTATAATATTTCTATGGAATTTCCATACCAAACAATGCTTCCATTAATTGAAGATTTCTATCAAAAATATAAAGAATTACTAAAAAAAGTAAGTATTACAGATAACACAAGACTTCTTTATACTAGAATAGACAAAGAAGCTCTTAATGATTTTAAAAAATTTATAGCAGAAGCTTATGTAAAAGTATATCGTGAAGGAAAAGAAATTACAGAAGAACAAATAAAAAAAGCTAAATATTATACAGAAAGATTAGAAAGAAAACCATATGAAATAATGAATGATGAAGAATATCTAAAAGATTTAGAAACAAATGGCTACAAAGTCACTAGGTTAAATAATAACGAAGGAAAAAAACTAATTAAAAAAAAGTAAATTATATATGTTACAATATAACAAAAGGAAGGAGTTTTTATGAATAAGGATGAACTTTTTTACAACGACAAAATACCTTTAGATGATATAATAACAGATTATGGTAAAGGATTTGTTCCTGAAATAGACCCTAGAACTGATTATGGTAAAGGATTTGTTCCTAAAATAGACCCTATAACTGATTATGGTAAAGGATTTGTTCCTGAAATTAATCCTATAACAGGTGATTATGATAAACAATTGCCTACAATGGAAGCATTGGAACAAGTAAATAAAACATTATATGATTCATCAATTACTGAAGAAGAACAACCAAAACGTCATAGATAAAAGAATAAAGACTTCAAGCACAATTCTCGAAGTCTTTTATTATGAAGTAAGAATAACTAATTTATAAATTATTTAATCACTTTATATTTTAATTGAATATATGAGTTTTCTAATTGTTTGCACTCTATAAGTTTTAATGCTTTTAATTTATTAAGTTCTTTAGAGGAAGTTATGGATTCTCCATCTATTAAAGTTGAAGTATCTTTACCTCCTACCAACAAAGGAGCTATAACAATATTTACATAGTCAATTAAGTTTTCTCTTAAAAATTTCTCGTTTAATGTTCCACCTGATTGTATTGTAATTCTTTCTACATCATATTTGCTTTTTAAATCAGTTAATAAAAGATTCAAATCTAAAGAATCATAAAATAATATATCAAGATTATCATACTTTTTTTGTAATGAATAAGCAATATGGTTTTTATCAGTAGTTACAAGAATAAGCTTATCAACCCAGTGACATAAATAATCTATCCCCTTCTCCTTTAAATGCGGTTTATTATCTATAATAACAAATCTACAGTCCACTTTATCATGATATTCATCTCGCTCATTAACACCAATTTTCGCCATAACTCTACCTGTATTAAGCGAATAGAAATCAGTAGTAGCTTCAATTTCATAATACTGATGAAGACCTTCTTTTACTCCTTTAATATCACACCAATCTTTATCAACATCAAGACTATCACTATTACCACTACTAATTTTTCCATCTAAGGATTCCAACATAAATAACGTTGTTATAGGCCTTTCTCTCATAATACCTCCTACTTCTCTATAAATAGAATAGCACAGATAATTATTAAATCAGTAAATAAATTTATTTTTTTAATACTATTTTAAAATTTATGATAAAATATAAAACATTAAAGGAGAAATTATATTATGAATAGCAATTTAATCAAATGTTCAAGAATAAGTGTTGATTGTGTTCCTAACGATCCAGTTGATATTAGGTGTGGTGGTCCAGAATATTTAGGTTTTGATTTTAATGTAAAAGAAGAACAAACAGAAGAAATGAAAAAATTTATTACTTTAGCTTTAGAAAAATTTGGAGTTCCCTTAGTATGTATGTATGTTTCTGAACAAGTTACAATAAGAGAAAACGATGTATGGACTAAAGAAAGAATCACAGCATCAATAGCAAAAGATGCAAAATTTTTAAAAGAAGAAGCTACAAGAAATTATAGGACTTCTTTAAAAAAATAATTTATAATAATAAAGTAAAAAGAGGCATTAATATGGAATATAAATACTTTAACCAATTTAATTTATCAAATAAATTAGCAGAATCTATATCTTTTATAATATCTCAAAAAGAAGGTACTAATTACATTTGTAAATCATTAGTAGTAACAATTCCTGAACATAAAGGATTAGTCTTTTCTTCACCATTAGATGGTTATAATGGTTGGGGTGGTGGCATTAATGCTTTAAATGGTGCAGAAATGAATGCTATCAATAATAAATATGGTAAATATATAAAAAAAACTATTCCTAAAAAAGATTATACTTATTTGATAGTTACGGATAACGAGTCATTAGAAACTTTTTCCAAATTTTCCTTTAAAAGCGAAGATGAAATAAAAGGAGCATTAGATACCCTAAGCATTTTTTACTCAAAATACGATGGAACATTTGATTCAAGATCTTTAATTGAAAAATTTCCTTATTTGAAGAACTTATTTGATAGATTAGATGAATGGCGTTCTGAAAATAATAGAGTTACGTTAGATGATGATATTTTATCTGAAAGTGTTGAAAAAACCTTATCTAGCAATTTATCAAAATCTAAAATTAAAATATAATTATACAAATTTATTAATGAAATTTTACTTATTAAAATATACAAAAATAAAACTACTTTCACATCACTTAATGAGAGTAGTTTTTATATTAATTCAACAAAGTAGTAAATATAAATATGATGCCCTAAGGGAAGACATACAACAAATTTTATATATGCCTTTTATTTTTCGAATCGAGTAACTGCTTTCTTTGCATTGTTAATACTAAAGCATGCATTCTTACCATTAAATCAAGCAACTGATTTGTAGTATAAAAATCTTTTGTATTAGAATCATATGATAAACCATATTTTTCAGCATAGGAATATAACATTGGATATTCATGTTCCTCAAGATATTTCCATTTTTTCTCTTCATCATCATAGATAAAATCTAAACCACAAATTGCTCCAATCTCACGACTACAATTTATAGCTATTTTAGTACATGCTTTCATTACATCTGATGGAACACTCGCATTATTTGGATCAATATTATGTGCCAACAGAATTTCTTGTTCTAATTCAGAATAACCACTTTTGCCAAGTAATATACTATTTCCACCAGCGACTGTGTTTGATACAATACTTTCGCTTCCTAAAAAATATGGAGATGATGGATCTTGCAAATATTTATCAAAAAGTCCATAATATTTTTCTTTCATATTTGTAGAAGATTCTGAATATTTAAGGCTTGATGCTAAAATATCACCAGAAGATGCTATAAGCACCCTTAGAGATGTATTGTATTTTGTTGGAGTTTTAATAAATTTCTGTATTCTCATACTTTTATAAAACTCTTTTTTATAATCTACAACGTCAATACTTATTCCTCTATTAGAATGTCCATTTTTATCAAATTCTAAATCTTGATAACATGACCTCTGACGTTTTACTGCTGCAATAGCCTTTTGCCTAGCATATAAATCTATTTCATCATAAAATCTCTTTAATGTAGCTAATTGTTCTGGTGTTTTTAATATAAATTTTTCCATTCCACCTTGACTTTCTTCATTTTTAAGAACAAATGGTAAAGATGGAACTTTATCTGGAAATGAATCAATAGGAAATGTTACACTATAAGGTTCTGTTATTCCTTCACTACTTAAATAGAATAATATTTTATTTTTTTTCTTAGTAACGTACTCTTCTTTAGTACTATTAACATGTTTATCCAAACAAGGAGTTAAGAAAAAGGCATCATCATCAACAATGTGAGCATCTGTTATAACTTTATAACCGCTTTCAAACAAACTTTTAAATACTTTTTTATATGCTTCATAAACTGGATTACTTTGGCTAATTGGAACATCAGGAAAATTAATACAATTTAGTTCTTTATCTATCCATTCTGGCTTAATATAGAGTTCATCTGGGTTAACATAAACTACTTGTCCTTCTCCTGGTGGCAATTCAATAAATTTCATAAAAATATACCTCTCATCGACTGTATATTGATTTTGTCAATGTACCAATGTGTTATTAAATTTTCAAAATCAACTTAATTCTACAGATATTTTATCATAAATTGAAACATTTTAAAACTCGAACCAAAAAAGTTCGAGTTTAATATCAATCTGGTGCTGAAAACAGGAATCGAACCTGCGACCTATCGCTTACGAGACGATTGCTCTACCTACTAAGCTATTTCAGCATAAAAGAAGAAAAACTATTTTAAATCAACTAATAATTCGTGGATTAATTCTTCTTGATTATTTACATCAAATTCTTCAATTCTATCTACTCTACAACGTTCAGCAAGCATAATTGCACGAACCTTTAAAACAGCTTTTTCAACTTCATCGTTTATTACAACATAATTATATTTTTTTATTTCATTTATTTCTTTATAAGCATTCTTAAATCTTTCAATTATCTTTTCTTTACTCTCTGTGCCTCTTTTGACAAGTCTATCTCTTAACTCTCTCATTGAAGGTGGCATAATAAAGACAAATATTGCATCAGGATTAGTTTCTTTTACTCTTAAAGCACCTTGAATATCAATATCAAGAATAACATCATGTCCTTCTTTTAAATACTCTTCAACTTTGGCTTTTGGAGTACCATAATAATTTCCATGAACACAAGCATGCTCCAAAAAACTATTCTTCTTTACTTCTTCTTCAAATTTTTCTTTTGTTACAAAAAAGTAATCAACACCATCTACTTCACCTTTACGAGGTTCTCTAGTAGTCATTGAAACTGAAAATCTAAGATTATCATCTAACTTTAAAAGTTCATTGAAAATAGTTCCCTTTCCAGCTCCACTAGGTCCAGATAAAACAATTAAACTTCCACAATTATTAATCTTACTCATAATATCTCCTATAACTGTATTATAAATTCACCATAGTTTTTTATCAAGAACATTTTCTTCTAAATCCTTTAAATATATGCCATTTTCATCAATAATCATATAACTATTAACAGTTCCACCTCTAGGATAACTAATAGAACCAGGATTTAAAAATAGTTTTCCATCGTGTTCTTCAATTACTCCCCTATGAGTATGACCTGAGACCATAACATCAAAATACATACTAGGATATCTAGACATATTATATTTATTACCATGGGTACAATAAAATTTCTTTCCCAAAGCTTCAAAATAATAATAATCCATAAAACCAAAAGAAGATGTCATAACATCATACTCACTATCACAATTACCTTTTACTATATACATATTATTAAATGAATTAAGTATCATATCTATGTTATCACTAGAGTCGTACCCATAGTACATATCTCCTAAAAACACTATTTTATCTGGTTTTTCTTTATAATATATTTCTCTTAAAATATCTAAATACTTAGAAGAACCATGAACATCTGATGCAAACATTATTTTCATAGTATCACCATCAAAAATTATAGCACATTTGAAAGAAAAAAAGCGCACTTTCGTACGCCTTATTTAATAATTATTTATTATCTTCTTTGTCTTCTACTTTCTTACTCATTGCTTTACCAATTTCTCCTAGACCTTCAACTGCTTTCAATACTTCAATAGGTATTGCAAATATAATAGTGTTTGATTGGTCACTTGATAAATCGTTAATTGTTGATAAAGTTCTCAAATGAAGTGCACCAGGTACCTTAGCCATAGTTTCAGCAGCCTTTGCTAAATTGTTTGATGCTTCAACTTCTCCAGCAGCTTTAGTAATAACTGCTATTTTTTCACGTTCTGCTTCTGCTGCTTTTGCAATTACTCTTTGCATCTCTTCAGGAAGAGAAATATCTTTTAGCTCAACATTTTCAACTTTAATTCCCCAAGGGTCAGTTAATTTATCGATAATTCCACATATTTCTACAGAAATCTTTTCTCTTTCTCCTAATAATTCATCAAGAGTAACAGCACCCACTGCATTTCTCATAGTTGTCTGTGCAAGTTGTCCTATAGCATAATAATAGTTTTCAACAGCTAATATAGCTTTTGATGCATCAAAAATCTTATAATAAATAACAGCATTAATTTTAACTGATACATTATCTTTAGTAATAGCTTCTTGTGATGGAACATCAACCGCCTTTGTTCTTATATCAACCTTCTTATAAGATTGAAATATAGGTAGAACAAAGTTCCATCCAGGATTCATAATCTTAGAAAATTTTCCTAAAGTAAACTTAATTCCTCTTTCGTATTCATTAACTTGAACAATAGAAGTACACATTATGCAAAATAAAATAATACCAACAACAATTAAAATTCCCATATTAATTCAACTCTTCTCCAATCAATTTTTTATATTCCTGCACCCCAGGTTGGTCAAATGGATTAACATCGATAAGTAATGCTCCAATAATAGAAGCAAGAATGAAGAAATGTAATAATTCTCCCATTGTTTTTTCATTTTTCTCATCTATAGTAATTATATTACTAGGAGTATATCCATTTGAATGAGCAAGTCCCACTTTATCAAGAGCAATATTATTTAGACTATTAAGTTCCATATCATACTTTTCTAAAACAACTTTAACATCTTTATCAATTCCTAATACTGTTTCAAATATAATATCGTGTCCTTCTTGCAAGAATTGTCCTAAAGAATGCAAATCTCTTGTATTAACACATGATATAGGAAGTATTCCCTTTTTGTCTTTACCTTGAGTTTCTGCAAATAATTGTTTTAACCATTCTGTAAAATAATATAATTTTGGATTATATACAGTAAAAGCTTCAACTATTTTTCCTTTTTTATACATTATATCTCTAATAACTGCATATTCAATTGCTCTATCTACTCTTTCATATGATAGTCTAGCTCCTTCAATCAACTCAATTATATTGATCCCTGAAACAGCAATAGGTAAAAGTCCAACAGGTGTTAAACAAGAAAATCTTCCACCAACTTTAGAAGGAACAGTAAATGTAACATATCCTTTTTTATTAGCAAGTTCTCTTAAATCTCCTTTTTCAGGATCAGTAGTAATAATTACTCTATCCTTAAGTTCTTCTTCTTTGTATTTCTCTTTCATTACATCCATAACTAGAGAAAATGCAATGGAAGGTTCAAGTGTAGTACCAGACTTAGAAATAACATTAACAATAATATCTTTATCTTTAATGTACTCAAGTGTCTCATGATAATACTCACTACATAAATCAGTACCTAAAAATATTATCTCAGGTTTATGTTTGTTATATATAGGAGATAAGGCTTCAATAACAGCCTTACTTCCCATATATGAACCACCAATACCAATAACTATGAACACATCACAATTACTTTTAATATAATCAGAAACATTAACAATCTTTTTTAATTCTTGACTAGAAACAAAAGTATCAAGTTTATTCCAATACTTTAAATCTCCTTCAAGAAATCTTGTTTTAATCTCTCTTGCTCTTTCTAGGTATTCTACTTTATCTTCTTTTTTTATATAACTAGATGCATACTTATGAAAATCAAAATTAATCATTAAAACCTCCATTAACGATTACAGCATGTATTCGTTTATCATTCTTAAGTGTAATGTAATCTTTATTTATCTTATCTCCATCAACCAAAATGTCATTATTTTTACTATTTAAGTTAATCTTAATTTTATACAAAGTATCCATATATCTATACTCTACTTCAAATGACTTCCAAGTATGTGGAACAGATGGTTTAAATCTTAATGTATTTCCTTCTTTTTTGATACCAAGTATTTCAGTAATACCTACATAATAGAACCATCCAGCACTTCCAGTGTACCATGTCCATCCACCACGTGCTTGATGATCAGGATTACTATAAATATCTGCTGCTATAACATAAGGTTCAACACAATATTTTTTAACATCTTTTTTATTTAATGTCCTGTTTATTGGATTTATCATTTGATAATACTCGTAAGCTTTATCTTTAGCACCTAATTTAACTAGCGCCATAATATACCATGCTACAGAGTGAGTATATTGTCCCCCATTTTCTCTTATTCCCTTTGGATAATCCATAATGTATCCGGGAATATCTTCTGACTTACTAAAGGCTGGAGTAAGCAACTTAATAATATTCATATTACTATCAGCTAAGTTCTCTTCGACTGATTTTATAACAGAATTTACTCTATCGTTATCAATAACTTCTGATAATATTGAGAAACTTTGACTAATTAAGTCTATCTTACATTCCATATTAATATGAGATCCTAATGGATTACCATTATCGAAGAATGCTCTTAAATAGTAATCTCCATCCCATGCAACTGTATTTAAAGAAATCTTTAAATCTTTTAGTCTCTTTTCATATTCTTTAGTATCTAAATCTTCATGTTTTTTAGCTATAGGTAAAAACTCTCTAACGATAAAGTACAAGAAGAATCCAAGCCATACACTAGTACCTTTTCCTTCAATTCCTACTTTGTTCATTCCATCGTTCCAATCTCCACCACCCATAAGTGGTAAACCATTTTCACCCATAGAACTAAATGCTCTATCAATTGCTAACATACAGTGCTCATATAAAGACTTCTTAGTATTAGTATAAACATAATTAATTCCAAGTTCATGTTGATTTTCTGCTAACTTTTGACCATCAACAAATTCTACTTGTTCATCTAAAATCTTATAGTCACCAGTAACTGTAACATATCTACTAACAGCATACACAAGCCATAAATAATCATCTTTATATCTACTTCTAAGTCCTAATCTAACAAGTTCATGCCACCAGTGTAAGACATCTCCTTCCATAAATTGATGTCTGGCATTAGTAATTATTTGTTCACGAGTTAACTCTGGGTCAACCACAACAATATTCATGCTATCTTGAAGTTGATCTCTATAACCAAATGCTCCACCAACTTGATAGAATCCAGCTTTAGCATTTAATCTTGATGATAATGTTTGATATAAATACCATCCATTTAAAATAGTATCAAAACTTTCATCAGGAGTTTTAACTTTAAATACTGATAATCTATTACTCCAGTACTTTTTAACAGCACTAAATTCTTTAGTAATTCTTTCTTCTGAATTATATTTACTTATCAAATTAGAAACATTTTCATTTCCAATTTCAGTACCTAACATAAATGAGAAATCTTTTACTTCATTAGCTTTTAAATTTAGTTCAACATCAATAGATTTAAATAGAACTAAATCAATTGAATAACTACTAACTGGTAATGTAGAACTTAAGAAAGCAGTAATATGAGAAAAGTCAGTATTATAAACATTTCTTATTAATACAGCATTCATTGATTCATAATAATCAGATAACAAGTATCTACTTGATTTTTCTTCGTTAGGTCCAAATGTTGGATTAATCCACAATGTTACTTTAAAAGTCCTATCCTCATTTGTTTTATTAACAAAGCGAACATCATAAAATTTTATAGTGTCATCAAGTGCTACAAAGTGTGTTGTATCAAAAGAATACTCTTTTGTATCATGACTAAATGTCGAATATCCAAATCCATGAATACACTTATTAGCATCTACTCTTTTTCCATCAACTATTATTCCTTCAGATTTATCATTAAGAACAATGTCATTAGTCCAAGAAGTTACTTTAAACATTTGACTGTTATAAGCATAAGTAAATCCACATTCGTTATTTGTAACGATACATCCAAATTTATCATTTGAAATAACGTTACTCCATGGAGTTGGAGTATCAGGATTTACTATAACATACTCACTTCCATCTTTGTTAAATCCACCATATTCGTTAAAGAATTTTAATTCTTTATCTTCTTTTGCTTTTAAAACATCTGCATATCTAATTGGATCATAATTAATCATTTTATTTTCTTTTTGAAGTAATTGAACACTTTCACTTAGAGATGTTGACCTACCACTATCAAATCTTAATCTTGCTACCATATTAAGCAAAATATCTTCTGCATAACTAACATCGTTTCCATCAAGAACATAGATTCTTCCAGGAGTAGCGTAAAAATCAAGTAATGCATTCATTTTATAGATTTCTTTTTCTATTTCACTTTTGATGATAGGTTTATACTCATCACTTTCTCTATTTACAACTACAACATCAACAAAAATTGATCTTGTTTTATAAAACTCATAAGCTTTAATTACTTCTCTTGCTAAGTTAACTGCTTCACTATCTCTTATCTCAACAAGAATAATTGGATAATCACCAGAAATTCCATATTTCCACAAGTTAGTTTGATTCAAACTATTCTTAGTAAGAATATCTTTTCTTTCTGGATTAATAAAATGTCTACTAGTCTGATATAAGTAATTAAGCATCATATTGTAATTTCTCATATCAGGACCATTTATTCCTAATACTTTAGTATTAATATTGTTAGCTAAAGTAGCATACTCAAATGCTAAATTAATCTTAGAATAATTGTCATATGCATTTAAAATTTCATTAATGTGTTCACGAGATTTACTATATCCTGCTATAAAGAATACTGTCTTTTGTTTTCCACTAGGAACAACTATACTTGATCTTAAACTTATAATTGGATCTATATTAGTACCAACTGTATTTGATAGTTTAGTTTCCATTGCAAGCGGATTATCAGTATTTCTATTTCTTCCTATGAAATTACTTCTTTCAGTTTCATAGCTTACTGGATGATTCTCATCTTCTATTAACAATCTATTAACAAAATATTCAGATATATTTCTATTATTATTTCTACGACACATAACAATACTTTCGTAATTGTGGTCATATTCACTACCTATAAATAAATTTCTAAATGTTCTATGTGCAACATCATCAATATTTCTAGATATTATTGGTTCATTATAAGTAGTTAATTCTAAGTATTTATCTTCGTTAGAATTATTCTTAAATGTTATTTTTCTTATTTCAGCATTATGTTCCTTTGTAACAATAATTTCTGTCTTAGTAACAATATCTTCATCTTGTCTTATAAAAGTAATTCTGTCACTTGCAAAAATTACATTATATTTATTAGGTTTAACATAAGTTGGTGAATAAGTATTTGACCAGAATTTAGAATTAGAAAGATCTTTAATATACATAAACATTCCATAATCTTGTTCTGTAATCTTTCTATATCTATTTAACTGAATCTCATTGTATCTACTGAATCCATTTCCTCTATCATTTATTAATAACATATAGTTATTATTTGATAAAACAGAAACTTCAGGTACATCTGACATATAGTTAAATGCTCTAATGTCATTTTCAACGATTTCTTTATCGTAATGATATCTCTTATAACCATATATTTTAAGATCGATAATTGGATTAAATTGAACTTTTTCTTTCAATAATATTTCTATTGATTTAACTCTTACATCATTATGGAAATATTCTCTAATAACACCATTTTTTAGATAATTACATAAACTTGCCATTATCATTCCTTGATGGTGAGAAAAATATGACTGAATTACTTCTTTATCATCATAATCATAAGCTTCAAAGAATCCCCAATCACCATAAGTTTTAATTCGTTTTAATTTCTCTATGTTATGAAATACTGCTTCAGGGTTATTAGAAATTGCAAGAATAGATGCATATGGAGATATTACTACTCTTTGTTCTTTATCTTCTTGAACTTTCAAGTATGGAGTTGAGAATGCTTTATATTTATAATTTAATGCATCATCATACTCTCCATAAGCTGATTCTGAAATACCCCATGGCATTTCTTTATCTACTTCTTTCATATATTCTCTTTGACAATATATAGAGAAGAAATAACTTTCATCAAGTAATGTATTTGGATAACTCTTCATAAATATTTCAGGCATAAAATATTCAAAAGATGTTCCAGACCATGAAGTTAAACCTTTATATCTTCCATGTTTTGTAAGTGATTTATCAAGACATAACCAATGTTTAGATGGCACGTCTCCCTTAGCAATTGCAACAAATGATAATATTCTACTTTCACTTGCAAATTTATTATAGTTATATGTTGATAGTTTTTCTTCTGTAGAGTCATATGCAATACTGAAGACATCCTTTTCTGTATACAATTTATCAAATTGCATATCATCAAATAACTTTTCAAACCTATCACCTAAAGATTTATCTTTATTTTTATAACAATATTCTTTAGCAACGACATAACATGCAGCAAGGTTTCCATTATCTACTGAAGAAATATCAAATGGTATTATTTTCTTTAATGTTTTTATATTATACCAGTTATAAATAAATCCATTCCATTTTTCAAGTCCTTCAAGAGTAGTAGCTATTTTATCAAGATAATCAAGAGCTTTTTCTTTACTAATAATATCAAGTTCATTAGCAGATATTATAGTAACAAGAGACATACCAACATCTGTTGGAGATGTTTTTAAATCAACTTTTGGTTCTCTATTTAATTGATAATTATCAGGTATTAAATAATGATATTCTTCTTTTAATAAGTTTTCAAAAAATAACCATGTTCTTTTAGCAACATCCATAGCTATTTCTTTTTCATCTTTACTAGCTTCTGCTACTTCCTTTCTTTCTTTACTAACTTTCCATAAAAGTACTGGTGCAACTAGAAAGCAAATACTTACAGCTAATCCAATAAAGAAATAATCAGAATAAATAATTGATAAGATCATAAGTAATATAATCATTACATAGTTAGCTTTAAATGTTTTAAAAAATGTTGATAACTTATTATTTATAGTCTTTGCAGCATCTTCTGCAGTAATCCAGTTAAGTAAGTTTTTATGACTAATAAACATTCTATAAAGTGACTTACACATAGCATTTAAATGCATATAAGCAACATGAGGCATAGTAATAAAATCTAAAAATACACGAGATATTAAAGCACCAGTTCCAAATGTTAATGAATCATAATACTTAAACGAAGCTGATGTTTTTTTCTGAATATTCAATATTTCTTTTAAATAGAAGAACATTGGTAAGAATATTACTATTACTGTAGCTATTAACGTATTAAATGGATTTCCACATATAAATGACAATACTAAAAGTAAAAGTAAACAAGGTTCTTTAAGTATTCTTCTTAAATTATCGAATATTTTATATTTTTCTACTTTATTTAGTGGATTTTTTACTCTAATTCCATTTTTATTTCTTATCTTCTTTTTTAACCAACCAAGGATTTGAATGTCTCCTCTTGTCCATCTATGTTGACGAGACATATCAACCAAGAAAGAACTTGGAAAATCATCGATTAATTCAATGTCAGATGCATATCCACATCTTATATAATTTCCTTCCAACAAATCATGACTTAATATTAAATTCTCTGGTAATTTATCCCCAATTACTGTTTCAAATACTTGTAAGTCATAAATTCCTTTTCCTACAAAGCTTCCTTCATCGAAAACATCTTGATAGAAGTTTGGTATTATTGATGAATAAATATCAAATCCACCAATACCTGCAACTAATTGAGAATAAGTAGATTTATTAGTAGATTCAATATCAACACTTACTCTAGGTTGAACTATTCCATACCCACTAATTACTTTATCTTTATTTTTACTTAATACAGGTCTATTAAATGGATGGGCCATTAATCCAACTAAGTTTTGAGCAGTATTCAAAACAAGTTCAGTATCAGCATCCAAAGTAATAACATATTTAATAGATGCTCTTAGATTGCTAACAGTTTCAACAGTTACAAATGTTTCTTTATCTTTATCACTTAACTTACCTAAAAGTAACTTATTGAAATGCATTAAAGCACCACGTTTTCTTTCATATCCTAAGAATTTTCCTTCAGATTCAGAGAAAACTCTTTTACGATACATAAAGAAGAACAATTCTTTTCCATATTTTTTATTTAATTCTTCTGCCTTTTTAACACCATATTCACTTACTTCTTTATCATAATCTGTATCTCTTACACTTGATTCAGCACAGTCTCCTAATAAAGTAAAATATAAATTTGGTGTTTTATTTGACAAATAATATTTCTCAAGTTGTGAAAACATCTCATCTACTTTTTTAGTATTCTTAACTATTGTAGGAATAACAACCATAGTAGAACAATCTCTAGGTATTCCTTGTGAAAAATCAAGTTTAGGAAGTGACCTAGGTCTATTAAGCATCATAAATATTCTGTTAACAAACTGTGTTACAACTTCACTAATAGGTACTAAAAGTAATATAAATGCTAGTACCCATAAATCTAGTAATAAACCAGATACAAAGAAAGATATAGTTAAAGTAATAACACAAATAATACTTATATAAAGAATAAATAATCTATTAGTATTCTTCTTTTTAAATATATAATCTGAAATCTCTTTATTTGATTCTCTTACTTTTTCCATTATATTATAGACATAATTATATTCATCTATTTTTTTAGTATTCTTAACTATTTGACTACGATAAAGTCTCTTTGAATCAGGAGTCATATTTTTATACACAGAATCTGTTAACAAAAGCTTTTCTGTCTTACTTATCTTATTACATAATTCATCATTCTTAAGTCTTGTTAAAGTTCTTAAATTATTAAATAAATTAGATACTAATAAATCATCATTTATACTAGATAAATTTTCTCCATTTATAACTTCTTTTAAATCAATATTATTTTCTTGTAAATATTTATTAAGTTTTTGAAATATATCATTTGAAGATTCACCAAACTCTTTTAAATTTGAAGTTAAGTTATATAAATAATAAGGATGAGTCAAAATATAATCATCTATTTTTACATAATCTTCTAGCTTTATATCAGGATTTTCTAAACGATCGTTATCAATCTTTGAAATTAAAATATTTACTTTTCTTAAATCTTCAAGTTTTTCTTCTCTTTTCTTACAAAGTTTATTAAGTTCATCAATAAGTATCATAGATATCAATATTGGAATAACTGCAATGGTATTATAAGAAAAATAACAGTTATTCTTATTTTGATAACTATTTAACTCCCTTATAAGAATATATTTATCTATATTATAATCGAAGCTTTTGAAGATATCTGAAAGAATCTTATACATATCTTCATTTATACACAGCATCTCTTTTACATTCTTTTTATTCTTAAATGTTCTTTTAATTGCATTTCTTTGTTCTACAACTAAATAAAAATTATCTATAACCCATTCATTAGTAGAACCGACATAGTTGTGATTTTTTGTTAATTCCACAAGTTTTTCATAGTAACTTTCTATGTCGTTGCAATCTTCTAAAAACTTAGAAAAAATTTTATTCATACATCTCTCCCTATAACTAAATTTAACTAATATTATTATATCACAAGTACTAATTTATGATAAGATATTAATTACAAGGTGATATAATGAGTGAAAAAGCACTTACGAAGACAACTTATATTATAAATTCTATTCTGTTTTTTATAACAGGGTTAGTTTTAATAATTTATAGAACAAGATATATCAATATGTTTCATTTAGTAATTTCTATACTATTAATAACCCTAGGATTTGTTACTTTAATTTTAAATGTAATTAAAGTACGAAAAGCAAAAGATATATTTTCTTCGTTTACTACTTTAATAACAGGATTATTCTTCTTATCAAATAAAACAAAATTTTTAGCTATTTTCCCAATTTTATTTGGCATATATATGCTTATGAATGGAATTGGAAAATTTATGACATATATTATTTATAAAAATCAAGAGAAACTAAATTATTATAATGTTTTACTTGGAAGTTTAATAGATTTTATATTTAGTTACATAATGATTACTTCCCCAACTAAAAACATAAATAGACTCACAATATATTCTGGTATATATATAATGTTATTTGGTCTAACTTATTTCTATGATTTTTTAAAAGAATTATTCCCTAATTTTTTTGGTAAAAAAAGAAGATTAAGAGTAACTTTACCAATAATACTTTCTACTTTTATCCCTTATAGAGTACTTCTTTCAATAAATAAATTTATAAACTCATGGGTAACACCAGTAAAACTAATTAATAAAAATACTAGCGGTAAAGCTGATTTAGAAATTTTAATACATGTAAGAGATGATAATGTTGGTAAAATAGGACACGCTGACTTATGTTATAAAGGAATTGTTTATTCTTATGGCTGTTATGATGAAGAATCAAAAAAACTTTTTGGATCAATTGGAAATGGAACTTTATTTGAAATTAAAGGTAAAAAGAAATATATAAAGTACTGTAATAAATTTTCTAATAAAACAATATTTTGTTTTGGAATTACTCTAACAGATGAAGAAAAAGAAAAAGTTGAAGAAAAGATAAAGCTTATTAAAGCAAATACATATGCATGGGATCCAACAATTAATAATAGTAAAAAAATAAATGATTATGCTATTGAACTAGTTGAAAAAACAGATGCTAAGTTTTATAAATTTACTAAAACAAGCTATAAAACATACTTTTTAATGTTTACAAACTGCGTAAAACTAGTTGATGACATAGTAGGAGCAACTGGAAGTGACATACTAAAAATAAATGGTGCTATAACTCCAGGAGTATACTATGATTATCTAGAAAGAGAATTCAAAAGAAAAAATAGTAAAGTAATAAAAAAAGAAATATATACAAATAATAGAAAGGACAAGTAATCCTTTCTATTTAAATATACATTTACTTTCATATTCTTTAATTAAAGATGAAACAGAAACTGCTTTGTCTTTTATTTTGCCTAAATAAAACTTTTTTAATAATTTACTTTTACTATACTTAATAATTAACAAATGAATATCTGTAAGCAATTTGTTTAACTTTTTATAACTATTTGGAACCCCTATAACATCATCAAATAATGTTTCTATATCACTTGTAAAACCTTTAAAACGCAAATTATTAATTGTAGGAGCAAAAGTTTTATTACTTATTAAATCATTACAAATATACTTTTGAAAAGAATAAGCTGAAGAATTGTACTTAACTCCACCAAGCTCTTTTTTTACTGCCTCTAAAGCATTAGATAACTCTATATTATCAATATAAAACTTACTAAATGAATCAATAATACTTATTATTTCTTCTACTTGTGCAGTGTTTAATATTTCTTCAAGCACTACTTCATCTGACTTATTAATATAACTCATATCAGATCTTTTATAATTTAATGTACTTAAACCAGTTCTCAATCTTATAACTTTATCATCATATGATATTTCATTGTTTATCGAATTAACTGCATGATTAAATTCATGAACAATATTGTCAAAAACTTCTAATAGACTAGATAGTGAATAGTTATTTATCATTACAAATTTATTAGTATAATAACCATTACTATCTTTTTTCAATACACGATTGAAAGAAGCTGTAATAACATCATCTTTTCCACTTCTTACATATATTTTAACTTCTTTAAAACACTTTAAGACAGTTGACTCGTTACTTGCACCATATTTAGCAATAAAAGCAGGAACAATTAAATAAAGAAGATGTCTGATATTTGCATCATACAAAAACATATCACTAACTTCGTTTACAAACAAAATATATTTATTTAAAAAAGGATTAATATTATCTTGATTTAAATTCATAATATCACCATCCTTATTATAGCATTAGTTATTTCCTATTCCTAACTCTTTTAAGTTTTCTAAAATCACTTTACTTGAAAAGGAAATAAATTTACTTATTTCTGTAATATCAAATAAATAAGACTTAGTTTCTCTTGCATTTTCTATTATTATTCCAGCTTTATTTACTATTAGTTCTATCCTATCCATTGGTATTTCTTGAATTATATTATCAAGTTTTGGAATCTCATTAAAGAAAATACTTAAATCCATATTATATTCATCAATTAACTTTATATTTAAATTTGTATAATCGCTATAAATATATTTTTTAAGTTTTGAAGAGTCCATCTCTTCTAGAGTACCATCAAGTTTATAAATTACATTATCGTATGCAAAATTAGGAAGAAAAGTCTTAAACCAAATATAATCAGTATATAGATGAATATAATATCCTAAAACAAAATCATCATCTAAATTATTTTTATATTTTTTTAAGAAAGAATCTAAACAAGGTACACCATCTTCTTCATCTTGAAAATGAGATTCTTTTCTTGATAAACCAACTTCTTTAGATATATCTGGGGCAATACTTCCAATTAGTAATTTTGCACTATCTCTTTTTAATTCTTCGTTTATTACTTTTGCAACACACATGTGTATTACTGAACTAGCCATATTATCACCTCACTAATTTACAAAGAAAAAGAGGATTACTCCTCTATTAAAACCTCACCATTCATTTCTTCTGGTATAGGTAGTCCTATTACGCTAAGGATTGTAGGAGCAACATCTGCAAGTTTACCATTTTTTAATGTAACCCCTTCTTTAGTTAATATACATGGTACTGGGAAAGTTGTATGACTTGTAACAGGATTATGATTTTCATCCCACATCATATCACAGTTACCATGATCTGCTATTATCATTAATGTTCCTTGAAGCTCATTAACAACTTTATTATAGATCTTACCCAAGCATTCATCCATATCTTCAACTGCTTTAACAGCAGCATCATAGTTTCCAGTATGACCTACCATATCACCATTAGCAAGATTCATTATAGTTACATCGTATTTAGATACTTCTTCTAAGAATCTATCAGTAACCTTATAAGCACTCATCTCTGGCATAAGATCATATGTAGCAACTTTAGGAGAAGGAATAAGAACCTTTAACATATCAGGATACTCTACTTCTCTTCCTCCATCGAAGAAGAAAGTTACATGTGCATATTTTTCTGTTTCGGCAATTCTTAACTGACTAACATGATTTTCATGCAAGTAATCAACTAAAATATTTTTCATATCTAAATCGTTAAATGCGTGTGGTGCTTTAACAGATTCAACAACAGGAAACATAGTTAATACTTTTAAATTATTATACTCTTTAAGAACTAATCCTTTTTCTAATGCCTTATCTTTATAGCAAGAAACATTAGTAAGACAAGTAAATAATTCTCTTAATCTATCTTTTCTAAAGTTAAATGTAATAACTCCATCGTTATCTTTTAATGGAGAGCTATCAACAAGTCCAGGTATTAAGAACTCATCATATTTACCATCATTGTAACTTGCTTCAACAAGTTCTTTATACGTATTAAATTTAGGACCTTCTCCATAACAAATTGCATCATAAGCAAGTTTTAATCTATCGTAGTTATCATCTCTATCCATACCATAATATCTTCCTGAGATAGTAGAAATCTTTCCAATTCCTAATTCATTGATTTTACCATTTAAAATATCTAAATATTTTAAAGCACTTTTTTCATAAGTATCTCTTCCATCAAGGAAAATATCAAAATAAACATTTGTAACATCATTTTTCTTACACATATCAAGAAGTCCTAATAAATGATTAATATGAGAATGAACTCCACCATCACTTAATAATCCCATAAAGTGTAAGTTAGAATTATTCTTCTTAACATGATCAAATACTTCTAATATCTCTTTATTGTTATATATAGAACCATTTTCAAAAGATTCAGTTATAGCTTGTAATGGTTGAAGTGCAACTCTTCCACTACCTAAATTCATATGACCTACTTCACTAGTTCCCATTTGCCCCTCAGGAAGCCCAACAGCTTTTCCACTAGCTTGTAATATTGAATGTGGATATTTATTAACTAACATATCGAAATTAGGTTTTTTAGCATTTTTAAATGCATTACCATCGCTATTTTCTCTAATTCCACAACCATCTAAAATACATAAAACAAATTTTTTCATAAACTCTCCTTCTTAAATTAATTCTCCTAAACAAAATGATGCATATAAAGGTATATATCTAACACCCTTCTTAACACAGAAATTATCTTGCGTAATCCTAATAGCTTCATTTGGTTTAAATTTATTTATATATACTGATAAAGCCTTAGACTTTGTCTTACTAAGTGGAACAAGTTCAATAGGAACAATATTCCCAGTTCTAGTTTGAATAACAAAATCGATAAATGCTTTACCATCTGATTGGTAATAAAATAAACTATAACCACTACTAACAAGTGATATAGCAACACTATTTTCATAAAGAACTGACTTAACTTCATCATTACTATCAAAAATACTTTGATTTATTTTTAACATTTTAAAAAGTAACCCAGTATCATTTAGATAAACTTTAAAATTATCCTTGTCCTTATAATTACTTATTGGTGACTTAACCTCATCAAGTTTATAACATTTATAAATAAGCCCATTATTATGTAAGAAATTAAGTGAGTTTTCATACTCTTTACTTCTTCCACCATCTTTGATAAGTCCATATTGAAATTTCTTATTAGACTTACTAAGTTGCATAGGAATACTACTATATACTTCTTTACTTCTAGTAATATCTATTAAATTATCTTGTAAAGACATTTCTTTATTATAAGTATCTAGTATTTTATCAAATGTGGAATTAAGAAGTAATAGATTATTTTCTTTAATTGACAACATTACAGCTTCAGGCATACCACCTGTTATTACATATTTATTAAAGTATTCCATTGCAATTTTATGAAATGGATTCTTAGTGTTATTTTTAAATGAATTTTTTATAAAGTCAACAAGCTCAGATTTTTCGATAGCATTCAAGTATTCCTCAAAATCCATAGGTAACATAGATTTAAATTGAAGTTCTACTCCTTTAAATTTAGAAAGATTCTCTTTTAATGAAGTAATTAAAATTACATGATAATCATTTTTAAATCTACCTAAAGTCTTAATAGTGTTAACAATATTTGGATCATTAACATTATCAAGTACTACCAAGGTATCATCCTTAACTATTTCCTCTTTACTGACATTAGAAAGTTGAGCTATTATTCCATCAATCGTATTTTGCTTTTTTAAGGCTTCATCTAATACTTTATTGTTATTGGCATCAATATACACAACACTTCTATAATTATTTTCCCCAAATTTTAAAACAGTATAAGTCTTCCCTACTTGCTTAGTTCCATAAATAACAAGAGGTTTTCTATTAACATCAATTTGCCAATGCTCTAAGAATTTATCGATTTTACGCTCCATAAAATGACCTCCCATACCATTTTCTATACTTTAAATTATATTATTAACAAATTTTTAAGTCAAGTGGGAACCAAAAATTGTGAGGTAAAAAAAAGAAAAGGTAACACCTTTCTTTAAATACTACTTCTACAATAATCTAATCTTAATTTATCTGCAACAGTTACAATAAATTCTGAATTAGTAGGTTTTGCTTTATCTATATCGACACTATGACCAAATATTTCTTCCATTAAATCCCAATTTCCTCTATTCCAACTTACTTCAATAGCATGTCTTATTGCACGTTCTACTCTTGAAACAGTTGTGGAAAAAGTTCTAGCAATATCTGGATATAATTCTTTTGTAATACCTCCAATAAAATGAGGACTATCATAAACAAGCATTATACCTTCCCTAATATATTGATATCCCTTTATATGAGATGGAACTCCTAATTCATGTAATATTTTTGTAACTGATATTTCTAAATTATTATGGAACACATCAATTACTTTATTTCCACTTACACTTTCATAACAGCTTATAATTTTTCTTTCCAAATCAACAAGTTCAAATGGTTTCAACATGAAATAACTGATATTAAGTTCAGATACTTTTCTAATCATTTCATCTGAATTATAAGAAGTAACTACTATTACTTTCTTATTGATATTTAAATTCTTCATTTCTAAAAGAACATCTAAACCATCTTTCTTTGGCATAATTAAGTCCAAAATCACTACGTCGTAATCACTTTGATACTCCTTAATCAATTTTAGGCCTTGATCTCCATCATAAGCTTCTAAAGCTACATTGATATTTGCGTGATCACTAAAATACTCCTTTACCATATTGACTAACTCTTTGTTATCATCAATAACAAGCACTTTAATGTTTTTCATATTTTTCCTTTCTATTACTGCACGCATTTTAATTATAGTAAATATGAAAATTAAAGTACATAGCGAATATTATCTAGTTATGTAAAATTATGTCGAAAAAAGAAAAAATATGAGTGTTTTACTCACATTTTCTCATTATATAAAGAAATTCATCAGGTTTTGTACTTGCTCCACCTATTAAATATCCATCTACTACTTCTATTTGATTTAAAGTATCAACATTTTTCATATTAACGCTTCCACCATATAATACAGTAGTTCTTTTTCCATATTTATCAAGTACTAAATCTTTAATGTAATTAGTTACATCTTCTATATCTTGATTAGTTGGAATCTTACCAGTCCCTATAGACCATATTGGTTCATAAGCAATGATTATTTTTTCCATTTTTTCTTTATCAAGTTTATCGTAAACTTCCATTATTTGTTTTCCAACTACATCTTTAGTTACATTTCTTTCTTTTTCTTCTAAATGTTCTCCAATACAAAATATAGGAGTTATATCGTTTTCTAATAATCTAGAAATCTTACCAAAAATAAGTTCACTATTTTCATGATAATTTGCTCTTCTTTCAGAGTGACCTACAATACAATATGTAGCTCCCATTGATAAAAGTTGTGAGGCACTAACATCCCCAGTGCAAGCACCATTGTTATTAATAGATACATCTTGCCCACCAACATTGTATTTTGATTTTTCAAGATATAAATCTAAATATAATGAACTAGGACAAATAATAGCATTATTACAATTACCCTCTTTAGTATTTTCAATAAATTCTTCTGCTTCTCTTCTATTTAGATACATTTTTTGGTTTCCTACGACTAGTTTCATTTTTTACCTCCTTATTTTTAATTTTTCCATATAATTTACCAATTACTCCATAATTATCATACTTTTTGTGTTCTATAGCATGTTTATAAACATCTGCTACTCTTTCACCATAGTATTTAGAACTATGAATCTCAGCATTTAATCTTGCCTGTTTTTGTAAGCTAGCAAGTTCTTTTTCATTTTTTGCAAGATTTAAAATAATATCGACATATTCTTGTTCATCTTTAAAGATTCTTCCATTTAAGTTATCTACAACTGTATTTCTAAAACTTTCATCGTCAATACATATAGGTGCAACAGAAGCTGCCATTGCTTCAATAACTGTAAGACCTTGAGTTTCACTAGTAGAAGCGGTTGCGAAAACATCTGCTACATGATAATACTTTGGTATCTCTTCCCAAGGAACCTTTCCAGCAAAATAAGTATTACTATCAATTCCATACTTCTTTGCTGTTTCCTTATACTCTTCCATATCTGGTCCATCACCAATAATAATAAGATTAACATTTTTATTTTTAGCAATTATATCTTTCTGTCCTTGAAGTAATAAATCAACATTTTTTTCTTTTGCAAGTCTTCCTACAAAAACAATATTAAATGAATCTTTTGAAACACCTATCTTCTTTCTAACTGCCTCAACGTCTTTTGCTTTTATATTTTCTGTATAAAATCTTTCTATTTCAATTCCGGTTGGAATAACATAAATATTTTTATCAACATTATATTTTTCTCTAAATAAATCATAAATCTTTTTAGTAGGTACAATTAACTCATTTGCAGTACCATCACAATAAAACTTAGTTAAATATTCTACTATCTTCTTACTAGGTTTATCAAAGTAACCTTTAGTTATATAGTAAACATAATCTTCATATAAAGTATGATATGTATGTACAAGAGGAATATTATATTGTCTTGATACAAACCTTGCAAATGTTCCAACACTAAACTCTGTATGAGAGTGTATTACATCTAGTTTCCATTTTCTAATTATATTCATTGCTCTTAATGGATATACAGTTGTTACACGATAATCATATATTCCAATTGGAAGTCCAGGTATTCTTATTACTGTGTCATCTTCATCAAATTTATAGTGAAAGCTTTCATTATTTAATGTTACAACAAAAACTTGATGCCCCTTTTTTTCTAATGCTTTTTTAAGCATATACACACTTGTTGATACTCCATTTATAAATGGAGGATATGTATCGGTAAATAAACCTATTCTCAACTTTTATCATCTCCTTTAAAGAATCCCAAACTAATTCCACCAACAATTATACCTAAATAATATGTTATAACTCGCCAAATAAGTAAGGCAGATTTTAACGCTACACTAGGAATCATAAGTTCAAAGAACTTAGAAAAAGCAAATTCTATTCCTCCAGTACCACCAGGCATTGGAACGAAATTACCAACAATCAAGATAAAAGCTGATGATACGAATACTTGCATAAGTCCAATATTATGATATCCCAAACTTAAGAATACAAAATATGGTATCAAATAAAATAGTGCCAAAGAAAATATATTTAATAGTACACATTCACAAAATAACACTTTATTTTCTTTTAACATTGTTCCACTTTCATTGTATTCTTCAACCTTTTCATTCCACGATTTTTTTGCTTTCTCAACATTTTTAACTATTCTTAACTTAATACAAAGTTTTAAAGCCAAATTCACAATAGCTCTACTAAATCTCTTGGAAAAACTTACAAACAATAACACTAGTCCAATAGATATATTTATGATAAATCCAATTAAAATCAAGTTACCTAATATTGGAGAAAGTGTACATATATTATATCTAAAGTTTAAAAATAGTGCCACAAACCCAATAACTACTAACGCAATTTGATACATAATAAATTCTTGAACTATTATGTTTGTAGCATTAGCAACTTTAATTCCACTTTTTGTAAGCATATAAACCTGCATTGGCTCTCCACCTGTTGCAAATGGTGTAATACCATTAAAAAACTGTGTGATAAGTGTCTGTTGTAAAATTACTCTAAACTTAATTTTCTTCTTGTATTCTCTTGCAATTAAATAAAGCGATATAGCTCTAAATAACCAATACAAAAATATAAAAATAACACTTAAAATAATTAGCCACTTGTTTGCAAGGATCAAGTTATTTACAATAGATTGAAAATCATCTTTAACTATAAAATAAATAACTATAATTGCTATTAAAAGTACAAATATTGTATTTCTTTTAGTGTTTTTCATTATTCAGAAATAGAAGCTACACCAGGTAATTCTTTTCCTTCCATGAATTCAAGTGTTACTCCTCCACCAGTAGATGCATGTGTAACTTTGTCTTTATATCCAAGTGTACTAGCAGCAGCAACAATGTCTCCTCCACCAAGAACAGTTGTAGCATTTAATGTTGTAAGCTTTTCAAGTACTCTTTTAGTTCCTACTGTGTACTTAGAAAATTCATAAACTCCTAAAGGTCCATTCCAAAATACAACTTTAGCAGTATCTAATACTTCTGTAAACAACTCAATTGTAAGTGGACCAATATCAAGACCCATTTCATTTTCCATTATTTCTTCTACTTTAACTGATCTATTTGGAGTATCATTACTAAATTCAGTTGATACAACGTTATCAATAGGTAAAACTAATTTATCAGGGTATTTAGAAAGCATTTCTTTACAAAATTCAATATTTTCTTCGTCTACTATAGATTTACCAACATTAACTCCTTTAGCTTTTAAGAAAGTATAAGCCATTCCTCCACCAATTAAAATTTTATCAGCTTTTGTAACAAGATTTTTAATTACTCCAATCTTATCAGATACTTTACTTCCTCCTAAAACTACAACAAATGAATGTTCTGGATTTACCAAAGTTGAAAGAGCATTAACTTCTTTTTCTACTAAGAATCCTAATCCACTAGGTAAATAACTAGAAATACCAACATTAGAAGCATGACTTCTATGAGCAGTACCAAATGCATCATTAATAAATAATTCTCCTAAAGAAGCCCAGTATTTACCAAGTTCTGGATCATTTCCACTTTCTCTTTTACCAGGAACATCTTGAAATCTAGTGTTTTCCATCAACATTACATCCCCAGCATTTAAAGAATTAACCATATCTTCTAATTCTTTTCCCTCTGTTACAGGACAAAACTTAACTTCTTTACCTAGAAGTTCTGAAAGTCTTTTAGCAACTAACCCTAAACTATTTTTAGTTTTATCAGCCTCTTCTTTAATTCTTCCTAAGTGAGACATAAGAATTAACTTAGCGTTATTATCAAGTGCATACTTAATAGTAGTTAAACTTTGTACTATTCTATTGTCATCAGTAATAACACCATCTTTTATTGGAACGTTAAAATCACATCTAATAATTACTTTTTTATTATTTAAATCATAATCTCTTATCGTTTTCTTCATATATTATATTATCTCCTTATATAAACATAATTATAACAAATATCTAAAGAAAATAAAAGTAAATAGAAACAATAACAAAATTCAATAAAAAGAAAAACACATTGACAATGAAAAAAAATTGATAGATACTAAAAACAGAAGATAATAAAGGAGTTCAAATGCGATATTTAAATAGTAATAAAAAAAAGATAACCATAGTAATAATACTTATAGGTTTAGTACTAACATCTATAGGAATTTATTCAACTTTTAACCAAAATAACAATAACAATGAAAACAACAATAATAGTAGTAACAATAATGAAAATAATCACGAAAATAACAATAATAATAACGAAAGCAATAATAATAAAAATGATAACAATGATAACAATGACAACAATGACAACAACAATGAAATTGATAAAAATGATGATAAAAAACCAGTTGATGATAAAAATGAAGAATTAGATATAAAAAATGAAGAAGCAAAAAAACTATATGAAATAGCCAAAATAGAAGGAAAAATGGAGAATACTACAAATAGTAAGCAGTATAATGCTAAATTAGAAACCTATATTTACTCAAAAAATGAAAAAATGAAACCGAAAGATTTAACTAGTACCGTTTTCTTTGTACATAAAATAATAGAATTTATAAAAAATGAAAGATACAATTTTGAATATATTGAATATGAAAAAGATAACCAATATAAACAGCACATCGAAATAAAGAAAAGCGAACTTGAAAAAGTTTTATATAAATTATTTGGTGATAATTTTACAATAGAAGATTTTGAGTTATACTCACGTAGAATCGTAAAAGAAGTTATCAATTATAACAAAGAAAAAGATACTTACACACTTGTAAAAGCTGGAATTTCAACTGATTACTTAACAATAGAAACAAAATTAATAAAGATAGAAAAAGATAAAGATTATATCTATCTTTTTGAAAAAGTTGGACTTACTACACCATCTAAAATCAAATATTTTACTAATATGATTGGTCTTGATAAAAACTGTTCAAATGAAAAAAGTTTTCTAGAAAAAAACAAAGATAAAGCAAAAGATTTAAATGGAAAAAGTATTTGGGAATATGAAGATAATTTATCAACATATAGATACGTCCTAAAAAAAGATAAAAATGGAGAATATCATTTAGATAGTATGGGATATGTAGAAATAAAATAATTAAATAAAATAATAAAATATCAAATTTAAACTTGGTATTTTTTATTATATTCTTTTTACTTTATATAATCTAAAAATATTAATATAACTGAATTATTTAGAATGACAAATTAATATTTAATAATATTAAGAACTAAATAAATAATAGATTGACAACAAATAAAAAAACTATAATAATAAAAACATAAAAAAGAATAAAGGAGTAAAAAATGAAAAATTTAACTAGCAACAAAAAAAAATTATCTTTAATAATAATAATTTTAGCTTTAGCATTAATATCTCTAGGAATTTATATGATTAGTAACAAAAGTAATGATAACAGTAATGATAACAATAATAATGATAATAATGAAGTAGAAAATAAGAATGACAAAATACCTGAAGAAAAAGTTGTAGAATTAGATATCAATAGCGAAGAAGTTAAAAAGTTATATGAAATTGCCAGAATGGAAATAAAAATAGAAAGTGTAACAAAAAGCAATCCATTTAACGGTTATATAGAATCAGATATTTACACAAAAAAAGAAATGAATGTAAAAGATATTGACAATAAAAGTTTTTTTACTAGGAGTTTAGTGCACTTTATACAAAACGAAAGATACAATTTTGAATATATTGAATATAGCAAAGATGATCATTACTCTAAACACATTGAAATAAAGAAAAATGAACTAAAAAAAGTACTATATACACTATTTGGAGATGAATATACTATAGATAATTTTGAGTTATTCAGAAAGAGAATCGTAGCTTCTGTTATTAGCTACAATAAAGAAAAGGATACTTACTCATTTGTATTTGATGGAATTCCTGTAGTATACTCAACGACAGAAACTAAATTAATAAAAGCGGAAAAAGATAAAGACTGTATTTATTTATATGAAAAAGTAGGAGTAACAACAAATTTAAAAACAAAATACTTTTCAAATATGATAGATTTAAATATGAATGGTATGAAAGAAAGAGAATTTCTCGAAAATAACAAAGACAAAGCAAAAGATCTAAATGGAAAAAGCATATGGGACTACGAAGATGATTTATCAACATTTAGGTATATTCTAAAAAAAGATAAAAATGGAGAATATCATTTAGATAGTATGGGATACGTTGATATAAAATAATTAAATTAAAGCACAAAAAATACCGAATTAAGTTTCGGTATTTTTTTATTACTTATTCATCAAATATTTAGCAGTTCTAACCATTTGAGAAGAATAACTCATTTCATTGTCGTACCAAGCTACTACTTTAACAAGTTGTTTTCCATCTGATTCAAGAACACTAGTAGAAAGTCCATCTACAACTGCTCCATAATGACTTCCAATAACGTCACTAGATACAATTGGATCCATAGTAAACTTAATTGATTCATTTTGGTTGTTTCTGAATGCTTCATTTATGTCTTCAACAGAAACATTTCTCTTTAATTCAAGAGTTAAATCAACAACAGAACCAGTAGTTACTGGAACACGCATTGCCATTCCATCTAATTTTCCTTCTAATACTGGAATAACTTTTCCAATTGCACTTGCAGCCCCTGTAGAAGTTGGAACTATATTTGCTCCACAAGCTCTTCCACGTCTTGCTTTAATTCCTTTTTTATGAGCAATATCAAGTGTTGCTTGGTCATTAGTGTAAGCATGAACTGTTGTCATATATCCTTTTACTACGCCAAATTCTTTTTCAATTACATTTAATACTGGTGCTAAGCAGTTTGTTGTACAACTTGCTGCTGAAATAACAGTTTCACTTCCATCTAATGTGTCATGGTTAACATTGTATACGATTGTCTTTAAATCTCCTTTTGCAGGTGCAGAAATAATTACTTTCTTAGCTCCAGCTGTAATATGAGCACTAGCTTTTTCTAAACTAGTAAATTTACCAGTACACTCAAATACAACATCAACTCCTAAACTTCCCCATGGAAGTAAAGATGGATCAGTCTCAGCATATACAGGAATTTCTTTTCCTGATACTACTAATTTATCTCCATTAAATCCTACTTCATCTAATTTGTAATTTCCATGACTAGTATCATATTTTAATAAATATGCAAGTTGTTCTGCATCAGTTAAATCATTAATTGCTACAACTTCTAACTCTGGATCATTATCCATTAATCTAAATACAAGTCTTCCTATTCTTCCAAATCCATTAATTGCTACTTTTACCATTTTATCATCCTTCCTTTTTTTACTATTTATTTAAAACAACTTCCACCAATAAATTCTCTTAACAAAGAGTCATCAGGTATTGCATCTGATGGTATTGGTAAAAATGTTTTTAACATATCTATTAATCTAATTGCATCTTTATAACATGGACTAGTTGATGGTACTGAATACAAAAGTGGTTCAACATATGTCTTTAGTACCCCAATTTCATATATCAATGCTGTATTAAATACAACATCAGCTGCATCTTGATTAGGGAAGATATGTCTTTCCTCTCCAAGACGAACTTTTTTCCATATATTTAATGTTTTTTCAACATCGTGTCCTCTAGTTCTGTTATCCCTTACAATTCTTCTTAGTAATCTGTTATCTGTTGTAGATATTCTATTATGAATATCAATTGTCAATATTGTAAGAGGAGATAAATAAATCTTAAATTTATTCTTTCTTTCTATTGAAGTTAAGATATTGTCATTTAATGCATGTATTCCTTCAATTATTAATACCTCATTTTCTCCTAAATATGTATCTTCTGTTCCAGGTTCTCTTAACCCTGTTATGAAATTATATGTTGGAAGTTTTACTCCCTTACCACTTAATAATGCTTTTACATCACTATCAAATGCCTTAATATCTAAAGCTTCTAAACATTCAAAATCATATTCACCATTTTCATCTTTAGGAGTCTTTTCTCTATCTATAAAATAATTATCCATAGATATTTCACGAGGTTCTAGTCCAAAACTTCTTAAGTACATTGAAAGTTTTCTACAACTTGTAGTCTTTCCAGAACTAGAAGGTCCTGCAATTAAAATAACCTTAACATCTTTCTTTCTACTAACTATTTCACGAGCAATATTAAGAAGTCTATTACTTTGTAATGTTTCATCAATTCTAATAATATCATCAGCTCTACCACTAGATACTACTTTATTTAAATCTGGAACATTACCTATTCCCATTATATCAGCCCATTTATTGTATTCGTTAAATACTTCGAATAACTTAGGATGGTGCTCATAAGGCTTAATTCCCTCTGTATAAATTGTTGGGAATAATAATACAAATCCCCTATTATTTAAATAATGTAAATCAAATTCCTTTAAAACACCAGTTTCTACAGGCATTAAACTAAAGAAAAAGTCATAAACATTTCCAAGCTTATACAAAGTAATATGTGAATTAGTATTATAGTTTAATAAATTTACTTTAGAATGTTCTTTTTGTAATCTAAAATATTCAACAGCTTCATCTTTTAATACTCTACATCTAGTAATCTTCAAATTGTTTTCAACAATTTCTTTCATCTTATCTTTAATCATAGATAACTTTTTATCAGTCAACTCAAAATTAGTAACAATGTAAATTCCTTTATCTATAGAGAATTTAACTGATATTTTAGAATTATACCCAAACAAACGAGAAGTTGCATAAGATAAAAGAAGTATTAATGAATTAACATATACTTTATTACCTGTCGAATCTTTTAAATCAATAAATTCAATTTCATCTCCAGAAGAAACATATTCATTAAGTTCCTTATAAGTATTACCAACTTTTACAAGTAATATAGGATTAGTATATCTATCCTGATAATCTTTTGCTAAGTCATAGTAAGTAATACCTGTAGAAACCTTTTTTGTTTCCCCCATAATTTTAATTTCAATGCTTCCTATCATACATTTCCCCTATTCTTTTATTTAATTTTAACATATTTTATGATAAAAATATAGAATTATTTACTCTATTTAATTTTTTTATTGTATAGTAAAGTTCATATTTCATAAAATAATATAATGCTTTTTATCTTGATTAATTAAATAAGTATTTTTATTTGAAAACAAAAAATTAAAAAAATGTTCTTTTAATCTTTTATTCTGAATAAAATGTAAAATAAACAATAATTATAATTATAGGTGATTATATGAATTTAATTCCAATAGTAGTAGATAAAGAAGTAGAAGGAGAAAGAAGTTACGATATTTTTTCAAGATTACTTAAAGATAGAATTATATTTATAAGTGGTACGATTGACGAAAATCTTGCAAACAGCGTAATTGCAGAACTTTTATATCTAGATTCCCTAAATCATAATGATATAAATGTCTACATTAATTCAAGAGGTGGTGAAGTAACATCAGGAATGGCAATATATGACACAATGAACCATATAAAAAGTGATGTTACAACAATATGTGTTGGAATGGCTGCATCAATGGGAGCATTCTTACTATTAAGTGGTACTAAAGGAAAAAGACTATCTTTAGAAAATAGTGAGATAATGATTCATCAACCTCTAGGTGGTGTTAATGGTAAAGCAAGTGATATACAAATTGCTACAGAACAAATTTTAAAGATTAAAAAGAAGCTTAATAAGATAATTTCTGAAAGAACAAATCAAACTCTAAAAAAAGTTGAAAAAGATACTGAAAGTGATTACTACCTAACTCCTGAAGAAGCATTAAAATATGGAATTATTGATAAAATAATATAAAAAGAGACTATTGCTTTCTAAATCTATTAGCAATGTCTCTTATTTTTCTAAATCTATGATTTAATCCTGATTTAGTTATTTTATCTTCTGTTTCAAGAGAAATAATTTCACTAAGTTCAGTAAGTGATGACTCAGGATACTTTTTTCTATATAAACAAGCTTCTTTTATCTTATCATCAAGAAGATCAAGGCCCATCTCACTTTCAATAAGTTCAATATCTTTAAGTTGTAAGTTACATGTTTCGATTATTTTATCCATATTTGCCTGTTCACAATTATTTAATCTATTTGTATTATTTTTCTTTTCTTTATAAGCTCTAATATTTTCATAATACAAAACAGAATTAAAAGCACCTATTATTTTTAAGAAATCACTTATCTTCTCTGCTTCTTTTATATAAACCATATACTTAACATCACGAACAATAATCTTAGAATTCATCCCAAACTCATTTAAAAGTCTTTGAACAAATACAGCTTCATGTTTGTTATCAAACCCAAATTCCAAATGGTACTGCGAAGTTTTAGGATCATTTATACTTCCTCTAGAGATAAACGCTCCTCTTAAATAGGCTTTTTTATCTTCTTCCATATCCACAATATATTCTTTTGGATTATCGAGAAACTCATTATTAGAATCAACAACAGATAAATCAGAAAGTATTTCATAAACATTACTTGTAATTGTAATAACATAATTTTTCTTTCGACTAAAATTAGCTATTTTTCTTTGTTCTGTAAAAACATCTATTCCATACAATGACTTGAATAAAAGATACACTCTTTTGGCAACTTTAGCATTTTCAGTAAATAACTCCAAAACATCATCTACTTGCTTTATATTACCTCTTACAAATCCTGATAACTCGGCGATTTTTTCTGTGTTTGATGAATCAAGTTCACATATTTCATTTTTTACAGTAGTAGTAAAAGACATACTCTTCACCCCTAGACACATATTATATAACAAAACCACTAAAAATTAGTGGTTTTTTTACATATTTAATAATAAAATAATTAATGCAAAAATTAGAGTTGATCCAATTAACAATGGATAAAATATAATATTTATTGTGGCATTTTTCTTTTCTTCACTAATCGACTCAGGGGGAAGCAAAGACTGATCTTGATAAAATTCACTGGCAGCATTTCTTAATACTTTAGAGTAAGTTTGTACATTACCCTTGCTACTAAGACTTTCCCTTTGCCTATATTTATCTAAAAAATCGCAATAATATTCACTACTATTAGACAATAATATAGAAGACAAATATTCTCTATTATATTCACTCATTGCTACTGAAGAACAAATATCATCTAAATTATCTGAAAACCATTTACTATCAACAGAAGAAAAATCTCTAAACCCAGATCCAATAGATATATAAGCTCCAATCATTATTTTAGATAATGAAACAATATTTTCTTTCTTTTCTTCTTCAAAGTTTTCAGATCTACTCATTGATTCAAATGAAAAATTGTTATCAAATGAAATAGAATCACATGTTAAAGAAGGAATAACTAGACCATGTTCATGAATAACTTTCATTTGACGTGATAAGTTTTCAATAACATTATCAACATTTGAAGAGTCCATTTCATAAGAAAAATAATCTTTTAAGGTTTCCATAGTATCACCTATCATAATTCTATCACAACTTTTAACACTTAATATAGCTTAATAATTGTTTTCTAATTTTTCCTAGACGATAGTCGACACTTTTATACGTTAAATCAAGTAATTTAGCAATTTCACTAATTGAAAAACTATTTATTCTAAGCTCATATACAAGAGAATCAGTAAATTCTAGCTGATACTTAAATTCTACCAGTTCATTATAAGTTACTTTAGAAATATATTGATCTTCCAATAATACTTTAGATGGAATTATATCTTCTAAAGTAATATCACTATCGGTATTAATAACTTCATTAATAGAAATTGCACTATTTAAAATCATCTGCTTATTTCGTTTATGTGATACAACTAATCTTTCCATTTCTCTTTTTATACATAAACTTGCATATGTAAAAAAAAGAGTATCATCAGGATCATAATTATTTAAAGCAGACAACAACCCATATAATCCTTCTTGATACAAATCATCATACTCTAAACCTACATTATAATTAATATGAAGATACTTCTTTGCATACATATCTAAAACATGTGAATACTTTTCTAATATTGTATTATACGCAACATCATCGTTTTCTCTTACTTGATAAACAAGTTCATAATCATTAAAGTTTTTATATTCCAATATAATCCCCCTACTAGTCTAAACTTATCACCTCGTAAATCATAATACCTGCTGCAACTGATGCATTTAGACTATTTATTTTTCCATACATAGGGATTTTAGCAACGTAATCACAAGACTCTAGCACTGATTTTGACATACCATTTCCTTCATTACCAATAATTAAAGCAGTTTTACCAGTATAATCGATATCACGATAATCAACGCTTCCTTCTATCGCAGTACCAACTATCCAAAAGCCGTTATCCTTTAAATCATTTATTACATTGATTAAGTTTGGAACTCTTGCAATTTTAACATTTTCAAGTGCTCCCGCACTAGTTTTCATTACTGTAGAATTAACATCTACTGCTCTATCTTTAGGAATAACAATAAGAGTAATTCCAGCAGCTTCACAAGTTCTTATAATAGCACCAAAATTATGAGGATCCTCTAAATGATCAAGAATAACAATTTTAGCACCAGGTATATCTAAGAAATCTTTGTAATTAACATAATTAAAATCCTCTATATCTAAGATTATACCTTGATGAGAAAATTTATCAAACTTAGAAAATCCTTTTTTATCTAGATATTCTACTTTTATTTTATTCTTTTCTAATAAAGAATTTATCTCTTTATCATCAAAAACTTTTTGTAATGTTACTTTTCTAACTTTTTCAGGTTTTTGTAAAACTTCTTTGGCAACATTTCTACCATATACTAACATATACTTCCTCCTAGTATTTTATCCATAATTAAACCGATTCTATCTTCTCTTCCTTCAAGCTTTAAATATCCAAGTAAAGCTTCAAGTGCTGTAGCATGCTTATAAGTTACAATATCACAATTTTTAGGATGGCTTACACCTTTATGATTTCTAGCTCTTTTAATTATTGAAAGCTCTTCATCACTAAAGAATTCTTCTTTCATAAACATATCCAAAAATTTTGCTTGATTTTTTGCGCTAACATAATTAACAGCATTCTTCTGTAAATCATTAACATTAGCTATTCTTTGCTCAATTAAAAATCTTCTTACGTAATATTCATACACATTATCTCCTAAATATGCAAGAACCAAAACATTTATATCACGATTATTAATAATATCACTTCCCTACTTCTTTAACTTCATTTGCTGAAACTTCCAAAACGACATCAGCTCTATCAATAATTCTTTTCGAATGAGTTACAATAAGTATTGTATGATTTTTTTTCATTTCCATCAACATATCCATTAATCTTTTTTCATGTTTATCATCCAAAATATTAATAACGTCATCAATAAGCAACACTTTACTTTCTTTAAGAAGCATTCTAACAATTACTAATAACTTCTTAGAAGAAGCTGATAATGGTGTATTTTCATTAATAATAGTGTCATACCCCTTATCAAGTTTCATAATATCTTCATCAAGTCCTACTAACTTACAAGTATCAATTACCTTATCAAAATCAGGATTAATCATCGTTAAATTATCTTTTATCGATATATCAAAAAACATTGTCTGCCTTCTAACAGAAGAAATTAAAGAGTAATAATTTTCATCATTTATATCACTTATATTATTTTCGTCTAAAGTAATAGTACCTTCATGCTGCCTATTAAGTCTTAATAAAAGGTCAAAAATACCAATTTGAGAAGTTTCATTGTTACCTATTAACACAGTTATAGAGTTAGATGGAATATTAAAACTTACCCTATTTAATATTGGATTATCTCTAAAGCCATATAAAATATCTTTAAATTCAATATTTCCAGTAACTTTATCTTTTTCTAGTACTAACTTCTTTTGATTTTTATTACTATACTCTCTAATATGATTAAATCTTTTAATAGACACACTTACATTTCTAAATTCAACATTTAAAGTTAAGATAATTAAAAAGTTATCTATTATTTTCTGGTAGTAATTATATATAACAAGCACTACACCAACATCTTTTACCCCATCAATTACTTGAAGTGATACATATAAAACTGCAACTAACCTACATATTTCAAAAACCCATAGAATAAGACTATTGTTGCAATTAAATTTAACATTGTACTTAGAATGTGCATCTAGATATGAATTTCTTTTTTCTTCAATTGAAGGATAAATCTTATCATAAATGTTAAAACTTTTAATCTCTTTTATTCCACCAAAATAGTCATATACTGATGAAGTAATTTTATCTAACTCACTTTTTCTTTTTTCATTATATTTCTGGACTTTATTTCCCAGTTTAAAAGATACAAAAAGCATAATTATGGATACAACTAAAGTAAATAAGAAAACATTTATATCCAAGAAAAAGAAATAAATAAAAATTACAATAAATTCAATTAATTGAACAACTCTTATTACACTAGAAGCAAAAAAACCCGATATAATATCTACATCGGTTATTACCATATTTGTATATTGTCCTGGAGAAAATCTGGATAAACTAAACATTGAATTATCTTTTGTTAACAAAACTGCTTGATCATTATAAAACTTAAATAATTTTCTATACAATTTATAATATGTTACTTGATTATAACCTTCAAAAAATCTATAAATAGATATTAAAAGCATCGAAATAACTATCATAATTATTGCCATACTTTCATCATTTATTGTGACAAAATTAATAGCCTCACTAAACAATATAGGTATTATTAATAAAGTTCCTCTCATTACAAGAGATGTAAATGTTTTTAATATAAATTCCCATTTAGCAACTTTTAAAACTGTTTTTAATTCACTACCAAATTGTCCTTTCATAATTATCACCTACATTCTCTGTTGTATTCCTAATGCATTAACTTCAAAACTCCTATCATAAACAATACCTAAATTAGGTGCTACATACCCAACATACCCATTAAAGTATTCAATTTTTCTTCTTAATCGTTCTTTACTTAGTAATCCATTGGCAACTCTAGATTTTACCATACCATCTTTATAATGCAAAAGATCCATTTCAGATAATATTCTAGAACGCCTCAAAACATATTTTCCATTTACCATTGTAGGTTCTATTACTATATACTCATTAACTCCACCTTCAAGTCTTGCATTCGTTTTGTATATTACTAAACCACTTCCATCATTTCGATTTAAATTTGTAAATCTAGTAACATTAGGTGGCAATGTAGTTCTACTAATATTATGATGATAATTTCTATTTGCAAGTGATAACATCTCATCATTTAAAGCACTTCTAATGTCAGAACCTTTTTCAATATAAAAATAATTTAATTTATTATCTCTTCTAATTAAGTAAGTCAAAAAGCCACCCTTTTCTCCCAAACAAATATAATAAAACTCTTGACCCTTAGAATTAATATAATGATTCATCTCATGACTATATACCACTGAACTACTGTTAACAGCTCTTAAATCATAAGATAATGCTAAATCACTTTTCGCACTTGCTGGAATTAGTATTTCTTCTTTTTCTCCACTTAAATTATGATGTTTATCTTGATAAAACTCTTTTCCGTTCTGTCTGCAAAAATAATAGAACCCACACTTATTGTTTTTCTTATTACTAACATCCCATGTTAAGTCCAACAAATGATATTCACCATCTAACTTTACAGCATTCCAACTATGGTGATGTGACATATTTTGATAATAACACTCTATACCTAGTCTATCCATAGCTTCTTTAAATATTAGTGCAAAACCAGAACAAACAGACCTATTAGCAATTAATCCATTCAATGTTCTTGCAACATCTACACCATTTTCAAAAGTACCTTCATCATCCCTTTGATAATGCATTCTCTCACATAAAGTTTTATAAACAAACATACATTTTTGCGATTCAGTCCAAGAATAAGTAATTTTTCTTTCTATACTTTCAAATACTTTAATAATATTTCCCAAATTTTTCGGAGTATAAAAAGTTCTTTCTATATATTCTTCGTCTTTATATTTATCTTTATGAAGGTAATCTAATCCTCCTGTAACACTTATTTTAATTTTATAGGGATTTAAAGATGCAATAGTTCCACTATTTTGTCCCTTTGTATTTTCAAATATTAATGCAATTGTTCTATTGATACTATTTAATTTAGATACATCTTCAAGAGTTAAAGTTCCTCTTACAACATAACATTCATAATTTCGTAAAATAGGTGTTTTAGATAAATCTACTTTTTCAAACCTTGCCATTAATATCCCACCTTTTTATACACAAATTGTCCATTGTCTTCCATAACAGTTATGACTCTATTGGAATTGTCAAAAAGTTCTTTATTAGCGTCATAAAGTTCAAATGAAATAATAGCCTCATTAAATTTACAAGACAACAATTGTTGAGCATTATGAATATCACAAAAACGAACATCTAATATATTTACAGAAAAGTTAAATATCTTAAACTCTAACCCTTCCAATGTTAATCTATTAATATTTAAATCTACTGAAGAAATATCAATATTAGTGTTGTTTATAATTAATTCTTTTAATTTTAATTCATTAAATTGTGAATAAATATCTTCTATTATGTCACAATCATATAATACAAGCTTTTTTAAATTAGGAAGTTCTTTTAATACACTAATAACAGAATTGTCGATAATACAACCATTTATTGTTAAGCTAAATAAATTAACAAAAGATTTTAGATCGTTAAAGTCCACATTTAGTATAGTACCATCATAATCCATTCTATTTACTACTATTGTATCAATTCGTTTAAGTTCTTGTTCCGTAAAAGAACTTCTTCTGTAATAAAGTCCTTCCAATGTCCTTAAAATACTTTCTGTTTTCATAGTATGCTCCCTTTTAGTATATTTTCCTATATTAATTCTACCACAAAAACAAATTATTATATATATTTTTTTACAAGAAAAAATCCACAAAACTGTGGATTAATTTATACTCTTCTTACAGATACTATTTTATTTCTTCCATTACCCTTCCAATATGCAATGCTTGACTGAATTACTCCTAATCTTGAATTAGCAGCATGTATCATTTGACCATTACCAATATATATTGAAGCATGAGTAGGAACATTATCACTTCTATGTGACCATATTATAATATCACCAGGTTGCATATTAGATTCAGAAACAGCGTTACCAACATATGCTAAACCACCAACTGTACATGGTAAATTTTTACCAGCAACTGCTCGATAAACATAATTTACTAACCCACTACAGTCAAATCCTACTGAAGGATTACTTCCAGCATACACATATCTATAACCTAATAAAGACTTGGCAGCATTAACAACAGATGATGTATCAACACTTGATGGTCCTGTGTAACTTCCAACAGCAGGTCTATAAGTAGCTCTTGTAGGTCTTGCAATAACTTTAATTGTATAAGAAGACTCTACATAATTTCCATTCTTATCAATAGCTGCAGCTTTAACTTTATATGAACCAACTTTATTTTTATTGTAGTCACTTGCTACTGCATAATAACCATTTTCATTTACTGACGGAGCCTCTTTAACATACTTTAAAGCACCATCAACTTCATCTACAACAGACTTTATATTACTATTTAAATCGTAATTAGTTCCAGTATAAACAGTAACTATATCTTTTTTAAATGTTATTTTCGGAGCTTTAGTATCTTTAACTTCAACTTTAATAACGTATTCCTTGCTAACACCTTCTTTAGCAATCTCATACTTCAACTCTTTTAATCCAATAGATGATGTATCTAATTCTTTTGTATAACTAGATATTTCACCATTCTCATAATTATCAATAAGTCCCAAAGTATTATAATTTGCTGTACCATATTCAATTTCTTTTGTATCAATAAAAGACATATACAAAGAATTATATAACTCTTCTTTTCTAAAATCATCATATTGTACATATCCTACAGATGCAAAAGCAACTGAAATAAATATTAAGTTAGCAACTAAATTTATTTTTTTATATCTTTGACCTCTATTCGAGGACGGTATTTTTTCTTTCATCTTAATCACCTTAATTTTTTTGTGCACGTGTTTTATTGTAATATAATTTTTAAAAAAAATCAAATCAAAATTTGTAAAGTGCGACAAACCCCATACAAATAAAGGATTTCACACTACTTATTATGATTTTATTTTTTTCTTTTTATACGTCAAAATAGCATCTTCATTTCCACGAGTGGCTGCCTCAAATTGTTCAACATCCACCACTCCCTTAGGAAAAAGATTTTCAATAAACTTAATATCATACAAATCATTATTATTAGAAAAACATTTTAACTTGTTATATGCAAAAAGATACCCAAACATCATTTTTCCATCATCATAAAGATTATTTGCAAGATTTGATACAACATTTTTAACTTGTTCTATGCTTAAATATTGACTTACATTAGAAAGCCAAATACTATCAAACTTTTTAAGAATACTAACATCTTCAACACACGATGTTACAAAGTTAGGCTTAACGCTTTGTAGCTTATATAATGTATTATGAAACGAAGCCTCACTTGATAGATAATAATTCATTTTTTTTAATCTATAATCAGGAAACTCATCACCACTAAATAAACCTGTCCTAATATCTATTCCATCAAACATTTCAAATAACGTATTCCAAAATTCATAAGAATCAGAATCTATATCTTTAAGAGTTTTCTTAATTTTATCAAATATCACCTTATCGAAAGAATAATTGTTATATCCATGTCCGTCATAATAATTGTTGTATCTAAAAAAGGCTAAAAACTTATCATAACTAAGACACATAATACCAGCAACTTTTAAGTAATAATAATACTGAACATATTTATTAACGTCTAAAATAGTAACATCCTTACACCCTTTTAATATAGCATTCAACGCTTGATCACAACTTGACCCAACTGTTAATAATGATTTACCTTCTAAATCAAATAAATCAATATAACCAGAAATATTTTCTGTCGTAAAAGGGTATATGTAAGAAAAATTATCTTCACTTCCTCGATAACATTGCTTTATTGCACTAGACAATGCATTTTTTAATTCTGCCATCACACTTAACCTCAATTTCTTGTCAGTATATTATACACAAAAAAGGAAAAAAGAAAAGATTAAAAAGAAAAAAATCAATCTAAAAATCATTATTATAGATTGATTTTACTAACATATTTTTATCAATATTTACTTTTTCACAAAAAATTATTGTTAAAAATTTAACTGATATTTCTATTCGTCAAAACCAGTTTTTTATAAGTGTCACCATCCATAGTAGATGTTGTTCCATTATCGTTAACTCTATATGCAATTGATATTGAAAAATCCGGGTATTTGCTCAAAATTTCTTGAATTTTTTTATCAGATAGTCCTAATTCTTTTTTATGAGATAATATATATTCGATATCTGCTCTATCTTTTTCTAATCTAGAAGAATATTGTTCATCGACTGCGCTTTTCTTACTAACTAACGTATACTCAAGCGGAAGGACTTTAAAAGAGGAATCATATAATTTAACATTTTTAACAAAGTTATCAATACTCTTGTTATTTAATACGCGTACACCAAGTAAAAATTTATTCATTTCATTTATATTAAAGCTTTTAGCCATAATATCATCTTTATATTGGTAGATTGGAAATACAGATATATTTATTCCAAATAACTTAGCTTTAAATCCAAAATCTTGTATTTTATTATAATAAGGTTTACTTTTGTCAAAAAATTCTTCCAATGAATTATGAGCGCTTCCTTTACAATTTACATCTGTTATACCACGTTGAGATTCATCGATAGCATTAGCCATCAAATGTAAAAATTGAAATGCATTTTCTGTTTCATCAACCAATTCTGTTGAATCTTTTTTTATTCTAGAAGTTAAATTACAAAACTCTGCAAGAGGTTTAGAATCACATATCATTTCAAAACTATCCTGTTTTTCTAATTCTTCTCTTAATTCTTCCATCTGCGATACTGGGTAAAAAATATCTATATCTCCAAAATCCCTACTTTCACTTGCATTATTTAAAACATATGGTATAGTTCCTCCATAAAAACACATCTCTTTAACTATATCAGGGCTTAATGTTTTTAATTTTTGATAAAACTCCTTCACTTGAGATAAAGTATATTTTTCTTTTTCTATATTTTTACTATCATTATGTACAAAATAACCATTAGTCCCTGGGAAATATGAAGGATCATTTTTTTTATCATCATATAATTTTTGTAATTTTTCGTTTTCTTTTTCACGCTTGTTTTTCCACTCTGTCTGTAACTCTTCCTGTTGCTTTCTATAGCTAACAACTAATCTTTTATGACATTCATGAGCTTCATCAACTGATATTCTATCAGCAAACTTCAAAATTACTTGTTCCGTATCTCGATAAGAAGTATCACCACACCAAGTTTCTGTATAAACCCATTTTATAAATCCGTCATCATCACAAATAAAACTAACATCAATTGGTATCTCGATTCCAAGTTTCTTTTTTAATTCATCCTTAGTTTTTACCTTTATATCTTCCTTCATTTTAAAATAATGATATTCACGCAAATTATAGTCTCTATCATCTTCACCTTGTGAAGCAGTATGAGGTTCTTGTGCTCGTATAGCATTACTAAAATCTTCGTCAAATAATTCTTGCTTTTCCTTACCTTTGATTACTTCAGTTCTTGCAAAAAGTTTTATCCAATTCAAATTATAAAATAGAAAGAAAACTGAAGGATTACAGAAATCTAAAGTTTCTCCTTTTTTAAACGAAATACGTGCATAAGTCTCTTTATAAGGATACCCTTCACCCAATTCAATAAGATTATTACTATTTGTTTTATCAGCAATAACTTTTTTCTGAGAATTTATAATAGTATCTATTCCTCTACTATCTATATGATTATTTAGCCATTCATTAAGATATAAGTAATCTCCAGGCCATAAACACAATTTATAGTTTCTATTTTTTGAAACAGTTATAGACTTATAAATTTTATCAAAGAAAATATCATTCTCGTCACATTCATCATTTTTCTCAAATATTAATTCGTTATTATGGTCAAAAACATATCCTAGCTGTCTTCCCTTAATATTTTCTATCAACCATTCTTTATTATAACGTAGTATTGTACCTTCTTTAAATTTAACACCATTTTTATCTTCATAATCTTCAATCATTCTTAAATATATATAATCTTCTCTTTTAAAATCTTCCATATAGTGTCACCTTTCTTATTAGCTATTTATTATAGCAAGATTACTTTAAAACTCAAAGAAAAATTGCTTTTTCAAAGCAACTTTCTAAATATAGATATTATGTGTGAAATATATATTAGACTATTTTTACAAAAATTTTCTATATCTTATTACTTTAACCCCAACCTTTTCATATCTTCATCTATTTCTTGGCACACACCATCATAATTAATCACTTTTTTAAAATATTCTACTTCCCTTTGTAATAGTTCAATACCTGGAAGAGAATACAATTCTGTTGGTTTTCCATAAGACATTTCAATCAATGGAAGTATCAAAGGGGCAGCATATTTATCTTTTTCAATATCTTCTGGATTATAGTACTCATCTGAATTGACAAATTCAATAATAGATTTTTTATCATTTATATGTCTAATTTTTGGATGTTCCATTAACCAATATAATTCTTTATCATAAGCAAAGCCAGCTGAAGTATCATAAATAATATGTTGTCCATTTTTTGTAATTCTTTCTACAATACAATGCTCCGCAGATAGCGAATCATCACAATCAATAGAATAAGGATTTAACCTTAAACTATCTATTGTAGCATATACAAGTTGAACATCATCTTCATCATCTAAAAATGCCCTAGACATTAATAATGCTCTATCATAACAATGCCCATTACACAAACCGTTAGATAATAATATTATAGATGCTGGAATTCCACCATCGTAAATATTCCTTAATTTTTTTATTAAGTTATCATCATATGGAGCAATATAACCTTTTTTTAATCCCCATATTAGTAATAATTTTAATTTATAATTATGTAAATTCCATTTCATATTCTGTATTTTTGTAGACACTTAAAACACCCCTTTTAAATGTTGTTTATATTAACACGTATAATGAGTTTAGTAAATTGAACTGACTTTATTTCCAATTTACTATATAATATTTTTACCTATTTTTAGGTAATTTATTTTAAGAGTCAAGTCAGATTATAGCGAGGGTCTTTGAATCCATTTTTGTGACAGACTATTCTCTTATTTTTTATTAATTTAGTTTTAGATTGTGAAGATAATAACTTATATGTGCGTGATGAAATAATAGGAAATAAAAGAGAACTTAAAATTAGAAAGGAGAACATATGAAAAGCGTACTAAGTATTGATGTTGCCAACGGAAAAAGTGAAGTATTATTAATTACTGAACATGGTGAAATACTAATCGAACCATATGAAGTAAAACATTGCTTAAATGAATTTAATCAATTAAAAGAAAAAATTAATACATTTAATTTAGATGATTTAACCATATTTATGGAATCAACATCTACGTATCATTTACCTATTCAAAGATTTTTTACTAATAATTATTTTAAGGTTCAAGTAATTAATCCTATACTTGGTAAAAATAATACTAGAAATTTAAGAAAAACTAAAACAGATATTGAAGATTGTTATAACCTTGCTGATTTATTCTTTAAAAATACAGTTAAAATACATACTAAAGAAATGAATACAATTTATTCAAATATGATTGAATTATCTCGACAAGAAAAACATTTAACTGAAAATATTGTTAGATCTAAAAATAGATTTAAACAAATCATTGCTAATGCTTTCCCTGAATATACAAAATGTTTTACTTCAAATGATATATATGGTGAAACTTCATTAAACTTTATTAGAGAATTTCCACATGCCGACATCATAAAATCAAAAAGAATTGATGTCTTAGCTAATAATATCTATAAAAGTACAAAAGGATATTTACCATATTCAAGATGTTTAATAAAGGCTAAAAAAATTAAAAACTTAGCTAAGAATTCGTATCCTGGCATTGAGATTAATTCTTGCGAAGTAAAAAACTTAATTAATATTATTGATATTATTATTTATAATTCCAATAAACTTAATGAGGTTAAACAAAATATTATTAGTTTAGCAAAGCAAACTCCATATTTTAATATTATTAATTCAATTTATGGAATTGGTGAAACCTCTACTGCTCAAATTATTGCTGAACTTGGTGATATTAATAGATTTGAAAATATTAAGCAACTAAATGCGTTCTGTGGATTAGATCCAACTATTGTCCGATCTGGTAAATCTATTAATTATAATGGTCCAATTTCAAAACGTGGAAATAGAAATGTAAGAAAGATTTTATTTATTACTTGCTGTAGTATTATTAGATCTTCCGTATTACATAATATTGATACTGACATTTTAATTTATTACAGAAAAAAACAAGCAGAGAATAAACACTTCAAAGAATGTATTATCGCTTGTTCTACTAAATTATTAAGAATTATTTTCGCTATGTGCAAAAATAATTCCCTATATGTGCAAAAATAATATAACATAAAAAATTTTAAAAATCTACCTTAGTAGGTCTTTTTTGT
>CABUQZ010000001.1 GCA_902493795.1 uncultured Clostridium sp. | reverse complement strand
TATACTAGATGCCAGTTTTAATAAGATATGCTTATTATTAGAATGGAAATGTAAGTTACTTGGAAAATACTATTATCAAGTAGATACTTATTTTCCAAGTAGTAAGATGTGTAGTCATTATGAGAGCAAAACAGAAAAGACAAATGATTTAATTGTAAGAGACTCTTGTATGTGATGTATGTGGATGTGAAAATAATCGAGATTTAAATGCAAGTATTAATATTATGTTTGAAGGGCTAAAACTATGTTATTAAAGATAAAAATAAATTAGTAAAAATAAATAAAACAAGTACGATAGCGACTATCGGAGTTTAAGCCTATCAAGAATAGAGGGTACTCTATCTGTGAAGTAGGAATTTTGGGTGGTGACGCCCAAAGAGATTAAAAAAAAGTTTTTTTTAATCTTTTGTTCCGTGTTATAATTATTTTAGGATAGTGATTATATGAAGAATGTATTTATGAAACAACTTATTGAATCTTTAAAATCTGTTATGCCTATAATAGTAATTGTATTAGCTATATGTCTTGTTTCACAGAATAGTATTTTAATTAATCTATTGCCATCTTTTATTATTGGTTCTTTTTTACTTATCGTTGGTAGTTCTATCTTTAATATAGGTGCTGATATATCCATGATCGATATTGGTTCTAAGATTGGTAGTCATTTAACTAGAAAGAAAAGTATTCCTTTTTTATTAGTTTTAAGTTTTATTATTGGTTATATTATTACAGTTGCAGAACCTGATTTAAGAGTTTTAGCATCTTTAGTACCATCAATATCAAGCGATATTTTAGTAAATGCAGTGAGTCTTGGAGTTGCAATTTTTCTTTTGGTTGCTATTCTTAGAATGCTTTTTCAAATTAAGTTTTCTATTATTTTAACAGTATTATGTTTTATAACTTTTGTTCTTGCATTTTTTACTCCACAGAGTTTTATCCCTTTAGCATTTGATTCTGGTGGAGTTACAACAGGACCCATTAGTGTTCCATTTATTATTGCGCTTGGAGCAGGGCTTTCTTTTACAAGACATGATAAAAAGAAAACTGAAGATACATTTGGAATTATTTCTTTTTGTTCAATTGGTCCAGTTATAGTTGTTTTACTTTTAGGAATACTTTTTAATGCTAGTGGAAGTTTTAGTACATTTGATATTCCAAGTTACAGTAATTTTTTTGATATAATTACTTCGTTTATAGGGGCATTTCCTCAATATTTATATGAGGTTTTCTTATCAGTTTGCCCAATTACATTGTTTTTTCTTGCTTATAATATTTTATTTTTAAGATTAAAGAAAAATGAATTGTTAAAAATATGTATTGGAATTTTACTTTTATATTGTGGTTTATCAATTTTCTTTGTTGGTGTTAATGTTGGATTTATGCCTATGGGATATATGGTTGGTAATTTCTTATCAGAACATCATTTCTTTTTAGTTCCAATTTCAATGGTTTTAGGATATTTCATCGTTTTAAGTGAACCTGCTGTTGGAGTTTTAACTGTACAAATTGAAAATATTACAAATGGAAATATTAAAAAGGAACTTTTAAAGTCAGCACTTTCTTTGTCTGTTGCTATTGCAACTGGACTTTCAATTCTAAGAATTGTGTTTGATGTTGAAATTATGTGGTTTTTGCTTCCAGGATACTTGTTTGCTCTAATAATGACACCATATGTTCCAGAAGTATTTACTGCAATTGCTTTTGACTCTGGTGGTGTTGCAAGTGGGACAATGGCAGCTTCATTTTTACTTCCTTTTGCAGAAGGAATAGCAGTTGCTCTTGGAAAGAATATTTTAACAGAAGCTTTTGGTCTTATTGCAATGATTGCAACAGTTCCTTTAATTACTATTCAAGTAGTTGGATTAATATATAAAATTAAAACTAGTCGAAAAGTTTCATATAATGATCCAGTTTACAACGAGGAAATTATTGATTACTAGGAGGATGTATGGAAAATATTGTTAAGACTAAAATTTTAGTTACCATTGCAGATAAAGATAAGGTAGGAAGAGTTATAAAGCATTTTAAAAAATTCGATGTTAATTATTCTTGTTCTATAAGTGGTGAAGGAACAGCATCTGGCTCACTTCTTTCTTATTTTGGACTAGAGGAAGTAAAAAAATGCGTTGTTGTTACTGTCGTTCCTTGTGTTTTAGAAACAAAGATTATGTATGACTTACATAATGTTTTGAAGTTATATAAGCCTGGAAATGGTATATGTTTTTCACTTCCTATTACTAGTGCTAGTAGGTATTTATCAACTATGTATAAAGATTTATCTATGTCTAAGGAGGAATACGAGATTATGAATGAAAAAGAGTATGAACTTATTGTATTAATTGTTTCACAAGGATATGCTAGTCTTGCAATGGACGCTGCTAAAAGAGTTGGAGCAAGTGGGGGAACACTTATTAATGGAATTGGTTTAGGAACAAAAGAAGCTACTAAACTATTAGGAATTACTATTGAACCTGAAAAAGACGTTGTACTTGTACTTACAGAAAAAGAAGAAAAAAGAAAAGTTATGGAAGAAGTTACTAAAGCTGTAGGGCTTTCCCATGAAGGACGCGGAATACTTTTTTCAGTTCCAGTTGATAACGTTGTAGGACTTACTGAAAAGCTGGAATTTAATAAAATTAATTAGAGAGAATTGTATACTTTTTTCGACATTTAATATATAATATTTATTAGTTATGGAGGATTTTATGAAAAAATTTGGAATAAAAACTCATGAAATGGGAGAGGCATTATTTTCATCAATTATATTTTTAATATTTGGAATATTTTTAATAACAGAGCCAGTTAATTTAATTAAAGTATGTTTATATGTCTTTGGATCATTTATAGCTTTAGTTGGTATTTTTAAACTACTTTTGTATTACAAAGAATCCAATGGTAACAAAAGAGATATTATTAGTGGAGGATTTTTTATATTACTTGGAATGGGTACTATAATTTGTACTATTGCATTCTATGAACATTTAGAAACTGTGTTTAGATTAATATTATCTATTTACTTATTGTATGTAGGTATTAATAGACTTGTTTATGCATTTAAAGTTAAGACAAAAAAACAGCCATATTTTCTTAATGCTGCTGCTATTATTCTTATTGCTGTTTTATTAGCAGTAATTCCTGGACTTCCTTTAATGGTAGTTGGAATATTAGTTACTTTGTATGCAGTGTTTGAAATTGTTGGTTATGTTATTGGAAGAAAAGATAAGTCTGATGATGGAGTAAGTGAAGCAGTTGTAGTAAATGAAAAAATTGATAATAAAAATAAAGAAGACGTTAAACTATTAAAATAGGAGGAGTTTATGGATGTTAATATTTTAATTCAGGGTGGTGTTAATCTTAATGGTGCATTAGAGTTTCTTGGAGATATGGAAACATATAATGATACTTTACAAGATTTTTTAGGTGAGATTGATAACAAGTTAAGTTTAATTAAACAATATAAAGAAGCTCAAGATATGCCTAATTATGCAATACAAGTTCATAGTTTAAAAAGTGATTCTAAGTATTTAGGATTTACTAGTTTAGCAGATCTTGCATATAACCATGAAATGGCTAGTAAAGCAGGGGATGTGCGTTTTGTAATTGGAAGTTACGATGCTTTGATTACTGAAGTGAATAGAGTTTTAGAAGTTCTTAAAAAATATGTTTCAGGAACTAGTGCACCATCAGTTGTAGTTGTAAACAATAACAATGCAAAGAAAGTTTTGGTAGTAGATGATTCAGTAATAATAAGAAATTTTGTTCAAAAAATGATACCTGAAGGATTTCAAATTGTTGTAGCAAATGATGGAGAAGAAGCAATTAAAATAATTAATGAAGAAGCAACAAGTCTAAAAGGAGTATTACTTGATTTAAATATGCCTAAGGTTGATGGATTCCAAGTTCTTGATTATTTTAAGAATAATAATTTGTTTTCAACTGTACCTGTAACAGTTATTACAGGAGATGATTCAAAAGATACAGTTATGAAAGCTTTTGATTATCCAATAGTTGATGTTCTTAATAAGCCATTTACTGAAAGTGATGTTAGAACTGTTGTTACAAAAATGATGAATTTTACTTCTGTTAAATAAGCACTTTTGGTGCTTTTTTAATTTTTGTAATATAATATATTGAGTGGTGAATTTCAGTTGATAAAGAAAGTAAAAAAATATTTAAATAAAAAGTTTGAAAATACGAAAAAAGGATTTGCTAAAGGTATGTGTGGTTATAAGCTTTTTCTTATCTTTGTTATTTTTTCTGTTTTTGGTGTTTATTACGAGCAGATATTAAATCTTGTAGAGTATTATCTTGATGAGGGAATAATATTTTGGGAGATAAGAAGAGGAGTGTTATATGGGCCATTTAATCCTTTGTATGGGTTTGGTGCAATAATATTTGTCTATTTTCTTGCTGAGAAAAATTATAGCAATACGAAAATATTTTTATTAGGTTCTATAATTGGTGGGTTAATTGAGTATATAATATGTTATTTACAGGAAATATTTGTTGGTACAACTTCATGGAATTATCAAGGATACTTTTTAAATATTGGTGGAAGAACAACGATACCTTTTATGATGGTATGGGGTGCTTTAAGTTTATTACTTGTTAAAAAAATATATCCTAAGATAAGTAGTTTTATCGAATCTATGCCATATAACTTTATGAAAAATATAACTGTTTTCCTAGCAATATTTCTAAGTTTAGATATGTTTGTTTCTTGGACTGCATTATTTAGACAAAACTATAGAAAGAGGGGAATTCCTCCAAGAACTGTTATTGGAGAGTTGTATGATAAGTATTATACTGATACATATTTACAAAAACATTTTCCTAATATGAGGTTTGATTAATGGATTATATTATACTCGTAGTATTTTTATTAATATTTATACTTTCTTATATTTATATTTTTTCAATTAAAGATAAAAGAAAACTCAAAAAAAGAAATAATACACCTTCTATTGCTGTTATTATACCTGCAAGAAATGAATCAAAAGTAATTGAAAAACTTCTTAAAAGTATTATTAATAGTTCAGTTAAAATAAATAGTAAAGATGTTTATGTTGTGGTGGAAGATAAAACTGATAAGACAGTTAAAATTGTAGATAACTATAATATGACTATTGTTTTTAGAGAAGACTTAACTAAGAATAGAAAGGGTTATGCACTTAATGATGCGTTTAACTTTATGAAAAAGAATAATAGAGAATACGATATGTATTTTGTTTTTGATGCTGATAATTACATAGATAAAGATTATTTTAAAAATATGATAGAAACTTATCAAAATGGATATGATATTGGTGTAGGATATAGAAATACCATTAATGGGGACAAGTCTTTAGTAGCAGCTTCTTCATCACTTACATTTTCGATAATTAACACTTTAGATAATGAAAGAAGAGTTAAGAATAATTTAAATGTAATAATATCTGGTACTGGATTTTATATGACAAAAGAAGTTATAAAGAAAACAGGAGGATATCCATTTAACACATTAACTGAAGACTATGAATTATCAATTTATTCAATTATTAACAATATACCTAGTTACTATAATGACAAAGCAATTTTTTATGATGAACAACCTCTTGGTATGAGTGTATCTATTAAACAAAGAACTAGATGGGTAAAAGGTTATTTTGATGTTAGAAGGAAATATCGTAAAGAAATAAAGAAATCATCACATAATAAATCTCTTAAGTTAGAAAGAATTGGGGTAGTTCCTTATATTATTTTAATTATAGGTATTGTTATCTTTTTAGTTTTAAATATAATAAAGTTACAATTATTAAAAGTATTATTTACATTTATTTTTGTTTATTTAGTTTTAGTAATTGCTACATTTATTATGATAAAGAAAGAAAAGTCCTATTTTAAATTATCTAGAAAGATTAAGATACTTTCTTTGTTTTATAATCCGCTCTTTTTACTTTCTTATATAATTTGTGCTTTGAAGGCTTTATTTAGTCCTAATTTAAAATGGGATACTATTAAACACGATGGATAGTTTGGGGGTAATTATGAATAGTTTATTTGATATTAACGAAAATTTAGCATATCAACCTCTTGCTGATAAAATGAGACCTAAAACATTAGATGAGTTTTATGGACAAGTTAAACTTGTTGGGAAGAATTCTCCAATTAGAACGATGATTGAAGAAGATAAAGTTACTTCTATGATATTTTGGGGACCTCCAGGTGTTGGTAAAACAACACTTGCTCATATTATTGCTAACGAGACTAATTCAGCATTTTATGAGTTAAGTGCAGTAACTAGTGGAGTTAAAGAAATAAAAGAGATAATAGAACTTGCTAAGTTTAATAATTCTAATAATAGAAAAACAATTTTATTTGTAGATGAAATTCATAGATTTAATAAAGCGCAACAAGATGCTTTTTTGCCTTATGTTGAAAAAGGGGTAATTATTCTTATTGGAGCAACAACTGAAAACCCATCGTTTGAAGTAAATAGTGCCCTTTTATCAAGAACAAAAGTGTATGTTTTAGAAAGTTTATCAGTTGAAGATTTAAATAAAGTATTAAAAAATGCTTTAGATAAAATAGAAAGTTATAAAAATGTTGTTATTAGTGATCCTTGTATAGAATATATTTCTTCTATTGCTTCAGGGGATGCAAGAGGAGCTTTAAATACTTTAGAAAATGTTATTAGTCTTGCTAAACAGAAAAATAGTAAAAGAACAATTACTAAAGAGTTAATTACTAAATCATTAGATGAAAAGATGACATTATATGATAAGAATGGAGAAAACCATTATAACCTTATATCTGCTTTACATAAGTCAATGAGAAATAGTGATCCTGATGCAGCGTTATACTATCTTGCTCGTATGTTAGAAGGTGGGGAAGACCCATTATATATTGCAAGACGTTTAATTAGATTTGCATCTGAAGACGTTGGACTCGCTAATCCTTCTGCACTTTCTATTGCAGTATCTTCTTATGAAGCATCACATTATATTGGAGTACCTGAGTGTAACGTTAATCTTGCGCAAGCAGTTGTGTACTTAAGTGTATCTCCTAAATCTAACTCTTTATATACTGCTTATAGTAAAGCAAGAGAAGACGCGGTTTCAACAATGAATGAAGGAGTTCCACTTCACCTTAGAAATGCAGTTACTAAGCTTGATGCTTCTTTAGGAAATGGTAAAGGATACAAGTATGCTCATGACTTTGAAGATAAAATAACAAATATGGAGTGCCTTCCTAAAAAACTTAGAGGACACGTCTACTACGAACCTTGTGGAATAGGTAAAGAAAAAGATATTAAAGAAGTATTAGAAAGAATTAAAAGAATTAAGAAAAGTAATCCTGATAATTAAATTACAAAATTTATAAATTTATTTCAGAGTATTTTAAAGTGTTTTGAAATACTTTTTTTCTTTTTAATTACTTTATGTTATTATAATCTACAATTAATGAGGTGGATATATGTTTGATTTGGATACAATTGAAAGCGATTGGAAAGAGCATTCATTTTCGTTAAGTGAAGAAGAAATTATCGAAATATTTCGTAATGAAGGTGCTACTTGGATTAATTATAAAGAAGAAATTGATGAGTATAGAAAAAATACTTGTATAATGACGCCTGAAGAAAGAATATTAGCTACAATTTTCGAAGATAATGAGCTTTTAAAAAAAGAAGAGGAATTAAGAAAAAAATATAGCTTTCCAAAGAAAAAACATTTAAGTAGAACTGCACAAAAAATTATTATTGAGGGTTCTATGTATATGGTTTTTAAGTCAACTAGAAAATGGTATCATTTGTTTAATGGGAAAATATCACAGGAAAGACTATATTATTTATGCTTAGAAGCTCTTATAAGTTGTGTAAAATATGCACTTCACTCTGAAGAACCAGTTTTTGAATTATATGTATCTAAATGTATAGAAAGAAATATTATTAAGAATGTTGCAAGATGGGAACACTTATCCTATCGTGATGTTTACATTTATGTTCATAATATGAACTCTAAATATGATAGATATGGAAATAAAGTTAAAGAATTAAGTTTTAACTATGACGATAAAGAGATACCAGAATCACCTGCTGCTATTTTGTACATGAAAAGAAATGATTTATATGATGGGGATTTTATAAAAAACATATCATCTAAACAATTCATGTGTGACTATAACGACGCACTTGATAAATTAAGCAGTCTAGAACGCAAAGTGATGCAATTATCATATGATATGGATGGTTTTCGAGGATTAACCTATACTGAAATTTCAAAATGTCTTGGGTTAAAAGAAAACGATATAGAAAATGCTAAAAGAAGAGCTTTAAGAAAATTAAGAAATAATGATAAATTAAATAAATATATATAGTTTTTATAATAATCATTATTAAATATCATTTTGTCTAGTCACACGTATTTTTGTTTTCCTTGATTTTATAACGTTTTTGTGGTATAATATGTGTCACCATTGAGGTTAGTATGTAATAAAAAGGGGGAGATATTATGAATACTACAGGATATACAAGATCATATCATAGAGAGTATGATACTACTATGATGTCAGAAGAAATCGAAAGAAACAAGGATTTATTTAAACAATTCGATCGTGATTTAGCAAAAAGAAGAAAAGAAAAAACAACATGGGAATCAATATATAAAGCTAGCGATGTAATAGATAAGTATATGGGAGATAAAGCTAAAGATACACTAAAAAATGCTAATATACAATTTGATAGAAATGTACTTTTAAGAAATATTAGTTATTATGTATTACGTTCAAAATCTGAAATGTTATTTCCAACTTATAGTGCAAGAGAAGAGTATAAACCAGAAGTAGCAAAATTATGTGGTTGTACTGTTTCAGGTGATCAAGGATATGGAAATGAATATAATGAACTTTTAGGATTAATGTATCAATACTTATATTTGTTGGAAACAGATAAAGATGCAAGAAAAACTTTTGAAGATCTTAATATGGCTGGAAAACTAAAACAAGCTCGTGATTTTCTTAAAGATAAAGAATTGTTTGGAGAAAAAAAGGACTCTGAAGGTTATTATTGTAGTTCACTTTTTACTGCAGTACAGTCATATTCATCATTTGATGCAGCACTTCAATTGATCGATAAAATGTCTCTAGATAAAGAAGGCGTTCTACAATTCATTAAAGAAATGGGAGAAAATCCAGAATGCATTGAGGATATGGTTAGAGATATTGGAATTAACACATATAACTATCATAGTTTTAGGAAAACAATAGATAAAAGAAAAAATAATAGGGGGTAAAAAAATGACAAGTATTGGATATGATTATTATAAAGAACATGAAATAAAAGAAAAAGGGGATGCTATTTTTAAAGTAGCTAAAGATTTAAAAGAAGATGAAAACACTTTTAGAACATTTCTAGAAGATTATAAAAAAAGAACTATAGAAAGAACAACATGGCCAACAGTTTTTTCTTCATATAATATTATAAAAGAATATGTTGGAGGTATCACGCCTTATATTTTAGGAAGTCATGATATCGTTTTAAAAAAGAATCCATTTAACCAGAAAATATATGGTAAATGGGTAAGTAGTGGTGATAGTAATAAAAAAATAGAAGTTGGTTTTCCAACGTTTTCAGCAAGAGCTATTTATAAACCAGAGTTTGTAAAAGTATGTGGAAACCTAATTTCAAGTAATTCTAGTAGTGATTATAGTGATGTTTTGGGTTTAATATATCAGTATTTATACTTTTATAGAACTAGCTTTGATAAAAAGAAGGCTAAAGATGTCTTTATTGATATTAACTTTAAAGGAAAAATTGATGATATCAATGAATTTTTGAATGCGAGACAGTTATTTCTTCAAGGTAAAATTTCAATTGAAGAATATGAAAAGGCAGTTGAAAAAATACGTAGAACTTTAATATCTTTAGAGACTTCACTTCAACTTATTGATAAAATAAATGATAATAGAATAGATCCAGTTGAAGTGGTAAGAGAAGTTGAACAAGAATCATTTTATCCTAAAAGAACTGAAGTATATATAACTCAAAATACTTCTAAATTAGAAGAGGGAAATGAGTTAAAAAAGGTAATTAGAGCAAGAAAAAATAGTTTTTAATTTCGTTATTGCAAAAGAAAAAACTTGTGCTATAATTATAGTCATATTGATGGCTGTGATTAGGAAGTAGTAATAAAGATAATTTATTTCTAGAGAGTTGTGTTAGGTGGAAGACAACAAATAAATACTTTATGAATTCGTCCTATAGGCTTTTATTAATAGTAAACGAGTAATTCACGTTAAAGAATTTAAAGAGTAAGTTATTTACTAAAATAAGGTGGTACCACGAGCATTTCGTCCTTTGGATGAAGTGCTCTTTTTATTTTGAAAGGAGAGATATTATGAGTACTTTAGAAAAAGTTAATGAGATTAAAGAAAACCTTAATAAAGACTTAGAATCTATTGAAGATATTCAAAGTTTAAGTGAATTAAAAGTTAAATATTTAGGTAAGAAGGGGCTAGTTACTGAACTTACTAAAGATATGGCAAGCTTATCAATTGAAGAAAAAAAAGAAGTTGGAAGACTTTCTAATGAGTTAAAAAAGGAAGTAACTGAAAAAATTGATGCTCTTCTTGAAAAGTTAAAAGAAGATGAATTAAATAAAAAACTTGAAAGTGAAAAGATTGATATAACTCTTCCTAGTACAAAAGTAAGTGTTGGTGGAGCAAATATTCTTGAGAAGTTAATTGAAGATGTTGAAGAACTAATGATTTCTATGGGATATGATGTTGTTGAAGGGCCTGAAGTTGAGAAGGATTTATATAACTTTGAACTTTTGAATTTACCTAAGGGACATCCTGCAAGAGATGCGCAAGACACATTCTACACAGAAGGAGATACAACTCTTTTAAGAAGTCAAACTTCTCCTGTTCAAATTAGAACAATGTTAGAAAATAAAGAGAAGACTCCAATTAGAATTATTTGTCCTGGTAAGACTTATAGGAGAGATGATGATGATGCAACACATTCTCATCAGTTTACTCAAATAGAAGGATTACTAGTTGATAAAGATGTTTCACTTGCTAATTTAAAGGCTACTTTTGATGTTTTAGCTAAACATTTGTTTGGAAATGATCGTGAAACAAGATTCCGTCCTAGTTTCTATCCATTTACTGAACCATCTGTTGAAATGGATATATCTTGCTTTAACTGTGGTGGTAAAGGATGTAGTATTTGTAAGGGTACTGGTTGGATTACAGTAGGTGGTGCTGGAATTGTTCATCATAATGTACTTGATAACTGTGGATATGATTCGACAAAATGGAGTGGATTTGCCTTTGGATTTGGGGCTGAACGTCTTGCTATGTTAAAATATGGAATTACTGATGTTAGAACATTTTATACAAATGATTTAAGACATAAAGAAACATTTGACAGAAAGGAGAGTGACTAAAATGGCTATTAGTATGAATTGGGTAAAAGAGTACGTTAATCTTGATGGAGTTGATTTAAAAGATTTAGCTAGAAAAGTTACTGATGCTGGTGTTAATGTTGAAAAAGTTACATGTAACGAATTAAATAATTTAGTAGTTGGAAAAGTTTTAGAATGCGATATGCATCCTGATTCTGATCACTTACACGTTTGTAAGGTAGATATTGGTAGCAATACTATTCAAATAGTATGTGGAGCTTCTAACGTTCAAAAAGGAATTAAAGTAATAGTAGCTCTTCCTGGTGCTGTTTTACCTGGTGATTTCGAAATTAAAGCAAGTAAAATTCGTGGAGTTGAATCAAATGGAATGATTTGTGCTTTATTTGAATTAGGTCTTGAAGAAAAAAATGAAGAGAACTACTCTAAAGGAATTCATATTCTTCCAGATAGTTATGAAGTTGGAAGTGATCCTATTAAAGAAATGGGACTTGATGATACAATTTATGAACTTGACTTAAATCCAAATCGTAATATTGATTGTACTAATCATATTGGTTTTGCTTATGAAGTTGCTAGTGTGTTAGGTAAGAAAGTTACTTTACCTGATATGTCTACAAGTCCTATTAAAGATTCTGTTAAAAAACATTTTTCTTTAGAAATTGATACTCCAAATTGCATGATGTACAATGCTAAAATGGTTACAGGAGTTAAAATTAAAGAGTCTCCAGATTTCATTAAGCATAGACTTATTGCTGCAGGAATGAGACCTATTAACAATGTAGTTGATATTTCAAACTATGTTATGTTAGAGTTTGGACAACCTTTACACTTCTTCGATAAAGATAAATTAGGTGACAAAATAAAGGTTCGTATGGCAGGAGATAATGAACTTATTAAGACTCTTGATAAGAAAGAAAGAACTTTAACTAGTGAAGATATTGTAATTACAGATGGAAATAAACCTGTTTGTATTGCTGGTGTTATGGGTGGAGAAAACACTGATGTTGATGAAACTACTAAAGATGTATTAATAGAAAGTGCAATATTTAATCCATACAATGTTCGTTATACTTCATTAAGACTTGATTTAAGAAGTGAAGCATCATTAAGATACGAGCGTGGACTAAACTGGGAAAATTGTAATTATGCAATTGAAAGAGCTTGTCATTTACTTGAAAAGTACGCTGATGGTAAAGTATTAAGCGATACCGTTGTTTACGATAATATCGATAAAAAAGAAAAAGTTGCTTCAGTTACTTTAGATGAGGTTAACACTGTTTTAGGAATTGATATTACTTGTGAAGATGTAGAAAGAAGTCTTAATAACTTAGGATTTGATTATAAAAAAGATGGTACAACTTATACTGTTACTATACCAAATAGAAGACTTGATGTTGAGCCACACAAACAAGATTTAATCGAGGAAATAGGAAGACTTTATGGATTTGATAAGATTCCATCTATTTTACCTAAATCTGAAACAAAAAATGGAAGCTATATTGGAAATGTTAAATATAGAAAATTAATTTCTAATAGACTTAGAAGTTTAGGACTTAATGAATGTAGAACATATACTTTAATAAGTGATGAAGAAAATAACTTATTTAAGTATGATAGACATAATAGTATTGAACTTTTAAGACCTATGAGTAATGATAAGAAGGTAATAAGACAAACACTTATACCATCATTATTAAAAACTTATGAATATAACAAAGCTCGTGGTGTTAAAGATGTATTAATCTATGAAATTGCTAATACATACTACGATAAAGATGTTGAAGAAACTAAGATATCTGTTTTAATGAAAGGATCTTATATTTCTAATACATGGAATAAAGAAGGTACAAAAGTAGACTTTTATTTGTTAAAAGGAATTATGGAAAACTTATTTGATTATCTAGGATTTAATAATAGATATCAATTACAAGTTGAAACAATTGATGGAATGCATCCTGGTATATCATGTGTAGTTACTCTTGATAAAGAACCAGTTGGATATATGGGAAGAGTTCATCCTAGCGTTTCAAAAGATGATATTTATGTTATGGAACTTAGTATGAATAAAATAATAGCTAAGAAAACTCGTCCTATTAAATTTAAAGAGATTTCTAAGTATCCAACAATTACTAAAGACTTAGCATTTATTGTTGATGATAAGGTAACATCATACGAAATAGTTGATACTATAAGACGTAAAGCAGGAAAGCTTCTTACTAATATAGAAGTATTCGATTTATATAAAGGAAACAATTTAAAACCAACTGAAAAATCAATCGCTTACTCATTAACATTTGGAGATATGACTAGAACTCTTAGTGATGAAGAAGTAATGCAAGTATTTAATAAAATTATTGAAGAAGTTACAAAGAAACATAATGCAGTTTTAAGAGATAAATAATATATGAAGCTTATAGAAATATAAGCTTTATTTTTTTTTTAAATAGATTATAATAGTTACTCAGGTGATATTATGGATAAATTATATGAAAGACAAATTGACACACTTAAACTTGCACGTGAACTAGATAGTAAATTCGATGATATTTTTAATGGACTTAAAACAGACCTTGTTTTAACAAATAAAGTTTCATGGAAAAAAGTTTTTGAATTATTAGATTTAAACTTTGATTTTATGACAGAAAAAGCTAAAGAAAAACTAAAAAATAGAAAGTTAATCGTAAAGAATAATCCTTTTCGTCAAAGTACAATCTGTGATTTTGGAGAAGATAGAATAAAAGTAGTTTATCCAACTTTTTTAGCAAGAGATGTGTATAGAGCAGAACTTGTTAGAATCCTAGGAGATTCTATTGCGCTTACTAGAGAAGAGGATCCTATAAATGGAGGGTTGTTAGGCTTTTTATATCAGTATTTATTTTTTAAAGATAATTATAGAAATTATAATGAATTATTTGAAGCTAATAACCTAAAAGAAATGCTTATTACTGCAAAAAGACATTTAATTTTTTTAAATGATTACTACTCAAATCGTGAATTTTATACTGATGACGAAATTAAAGAGAATCTATGTGTAAACGTTAGAGATTTTTCTTCATTTGATGCAGCATTATTTTATATAGAAAATATGAGTTCTGAAGAGCTTAAAAAATTTGTTAAGATGCTTGGTGAAAATGCGTTTGATGTTGACGAAATAGTTGAAAAGGATAATATAGATACTTATGATTATCCAAGAGTAAGAAAGTTATTTAAAAGCAAAATAAAACAAATAGGGGGTTAAAATGTTTTTCAGGTGGAAAAAAGAAGAAGATATTGGTATAGTTGATGCAAAAAAATTTCTTGATGGTGTATATAATAGAAAAATGAAATTTCATAAATATTCATCATTTTATGAGTTTACTACCGAAAATTTAAGAGAAGCTTTGGGAAATTACACAGATAATGATAGAATATTAACTATTTTATCATCAGGTGATCATGTGTTTAATTATTTACTAAAGGGAGCATCTAATATTGAAACTTTTGATATTAATAAAGTAACTAATTACTTTTTTAAATTAAAGTGTGCTGAAATAATGACACTTTCATGTGAAGAATATAATAATTTATCTAACAGAGTATCATTTGATTTAACTTTAAAAGATCTTGATTTATATCGTAATTATTTAGATAGAGACACATATTTATTTTGGAAGTATTGTATATTAAATGCTGATGACCAAATGTATATTTTATCTAGATCTGGAGGTATGATTAGACAAAAAAGAAAAGCCTATAATATTTATTTTGAAAAAGAAAACTATGATAAGCTTAAATCTATACTATTAAATGGTTTTAGTGTTCCTTTTCATTTATGTAATGTTGTTGATTTACCTAATAACATGAATGGTAAATATAGTGAAATTAATTTGTCAAATGTTTTTGATTATGTACCTAAGCCTAAAGAAGTTATAGATAAATTAGTACCAAAAATTCAAGAACATTTAACTAATGACGGAAGAATAATTCTTTATGGTTATGGAAGACCAACTTATGCAATAGAATCTAATTTTGAAGAGATAACATTAAGTAACAAACAAAAAGTATATACTTTAAAAAAATAGCCTATATAATTTCTAAAGAAAAGTAAATTTTTTTCTCTTTGTTTAATTATATAAACTTTAATTGTGTATATAAACATAGTAGATATAAATTTAGTTATTTTAATGATAGACAATTGTTTATTGATATTTTAAAATAATATATGTAATTTATAAAATGAAAGGAATTAAAGATGAAAGAGAAAATTGAAGAAATAGTAAAAAAAGTAAAAGATGATCCAAAATTTATGGAAAGCTTTACTAAAAATCCTGTAAGTGCTGTTGAAGGAGTTATAGGAGTAGATCTTCCAGATGATCAGATAAATGGAGTAATTGATGGAGTTAAAGCAAAACTTGCTGCAGATCAAGGAAAAGATTTATTAGGAAAAGTTACTGGAATATTTGGAAAATAATTTGTTATTAGGTCTTTAATAAGTATTTTAGATTATTTCTAGAATACTTTTTATTTTAAAAAAAAATAGTGATTTTTTATGTGTTTTGTGGTATAATATCGTTTAATTTTGGGGGTAATTATGGATTCTGTGATAAAAACGATTATAAATAATAAGAAAAAATTATTAGCTTTTCAAAGTAATCCTATTTTGACAGTTAGAAGAATTGTTGGAAATAAGTTTAGTGATGAAGAGGTTCTTTTAATAGTTAAAGAAGTTGATAAGTATATTAGAGAAAGAGATGCTTTAAAGTTTGTAAATGTTGATCATACTTCTACATCATCTTTTTCTATGTATGATAGAGTTTATGAGTATGCTACTGAAAATATTAAAGATTCAATTGGTTCTTATGATGGAAATGATAGAATATTAACTGTTTTATCTTCTGGTGATCATGTCTTTAACTATATAGTAAATGGAGCTGAAAATATCGAGTCTTTTGATATTAACGCATTTACAAGATATTATTTTGAATTAAAACGAGCTTGTATTGAGAAGTTTCAATATAACGAATTTTTAGAAAATGCTGATTCTTTATTAACATATGCTTTAGAACATTTAGATGAACTTCCTTTATCTAGAGAGTCTTATAATTTTTGGTATTATTATAAAGAAAGCAAATTTCCTGAAAATTATTGTTCTTTTCTTTATAAGGTCCCTTATGGTGTAAGACATTTTAATAATTATTTTGAAGGAAAAAATTATGATAAACTTCAGTCAATTTTAAAAAGTGGAATAGATATTCCTTTTCATAGAATTGAAGCAATTAATTTAAATAAATCAGTAGATGGAAAATTCTCTGAAATAAATTTTTCTTCTATATATTCTTTAATATCTAAAAAAGAGATGCCTAAACTTATTAGAAGAATGAGTCCTTTTCTTGAAGATGATGGAAAAATGCTTTTCTATTCTTTTGGTGGATTTGAAGGTGACACTGATAAGTATGATAAAATGGGGCTTTATGCAAAAAAAGTAAATGATATCGATAAGGTATACACTTACACTAAGAAAAGATAGGTGATATTATGGCAGTTACGTACTTTGGAGATGAAATTAAAAATAGAGAGACTACTACTAATAAACCTTTTATAGGATATATCTCACCTAATGGTACACTTATTGATTATGATAATTCTATTAAAGAATCATTAGGAGGACATGTTTCTTGGGGAAATCCTTTAGCGGCATTTTTTATTGGATTTTTTAGTTTTGTTGTTAAAAATACTAACATAAAAAATTTACAATCTTTCTTGGAAGAGTATCCATATATATTTGAGGGTAATGTACTAGAAGATACTGGAGAGATTATACAAAGAGGGATAAGGTTTAAGTTTGATGGTTCTGGGCTTAATGATTTGGGTTATACAGCTTTTTTAAAATATCTAGATGGTTTTTATCATGATATTCTTTCTAAAATGAATCGTTCAAATGAATATGATGTTTTTAAAAAAGATTTAATTATATTTTTTAAAAATGCATACCAAAATAAAGATTTCTTTAAAGCAATTAATAGAAAAGTAGAAGTAGTTAATAAAGCTCTTTTCGAGAAATTAACAGGAAAAGAAGATCCAACTAATGAAAATTATGAAAGATATGTCAAATTTGTTTTGATGCAATACTTCAAAGATATTTGTGTAACTATGTTAGGATATGATTCTATTGAGAGATTTAAACCAAATGGTAGTGTAGTTAATCCTTGTAAAAAAGATAGTGAAATAGAACCTAGAATAATTACTACAACACATTTAAATGTAAATGAAAGATATTTTAATTATTTGTTGATGGACTGGAAAGTGCATAGATTAGAGAGATATACTTTTAATTCTAAAACAGGAATTTATGAAAAAGAATCTTCGTTTTTAACTAATTATCAGACAGATAAAGAAAAAAGATTAGAGGATGAAATAATAGCCATAAAGAAGTTAGTTCCTTCTAATGAAAGAAAAAGGTTTTTTAGATAATTTCTTCTAAGCCTTGAAAATAATGGGTTTTTTTGACTTTTTTTATAAAATATGGTATAATATGCGCAATTAATGGGGGTAAATATATGGTTAGTGAAAAAGACTTAGAGAATCTAAGTGATGAAAATTTAGTTAAAGTTTTAGCATTATTAGAAGATTTTGAAGAAATTTTGAATAATAAGGAATCTGGTGATAATAATGAATAAAATTGAAAAGTATATTAAGAAATTAGAAGAGAATAGAAAATTAGCCTTAGAACTTATTACAAAGTCTATTGATTCAAACAATACTAATATTTGTTTAGATATTGATGAAGTTATCATCTCGACTTTATTAAAAGATGATGCTAATGATAAAAAAGCAAATGAGGCTCTTTGTAATGCTAGAGAACTTATAAAATCATTAATTAATGAAATACGAAATGCTAAGACTAATGAAGAATTAGTAAATGTTCGTAATAAATTAAATTACTATTTAAATAAAGTAAAATCTATAATGAAACAAAAAGATGTTAGTGAAGAAAATATTACTTTATACTCTAATATAGTTAAAGAATTAAGAAACAATATAGGTGAGTATTTACGTTTAATTAAAAGAAACGATTATATGTTATCAATAAAAGAGTTATCAACTAAAGAAAATTTATCTCAGGAAGAAGAAAAACTATTAGAAAATTCTTATGAAAGAGAGAGAAGATTTAATACTAGATTATTGAAAAAATATGATCCTAACTATAAAAAAGTAGTTAGAAATAAAACTCCTAAGGAAGAAGAGGTATCTGAAACTATTTCAGTTTCAGGTTTAGATCCAGCTTTGGATTCTTCTTCAACTACTTCTCTTATTAAGCCTAAAAATATAGATGTAACTGAAAACGCTACTTCCTTATTGAATCCTAATAGTAAAGTTATATTAAAGAAGGATTTAACAAGAGATGCTAATCTTGTACCTAGTTCAGTTGAACAAGGCGAAAACAAACTAAAAGGAATGATAGAGGAATCAAAGAAAGCATCATCAGAAAGAAAACAAAAAGAATTAGAATCTATTGTTGAAGTTGATGAAAATGGAATGGTTTTAGTAAAAAATCCTTATCCTGCACCTGTTACTGGTAAATTTACTTTTGATATTGAAAGACAACCAGTTGAAAAAAGAGAATTTAAATCTCCTGAAGAATTACTACGTGTTGATTTTTCTAGATATAATTTATCAAGAGTTAATCCTTATGGAAACGGTTTAGTAAAAGACTTAGGTTCTTTATTTAAAAATATTCCAATATATTTAGCTAATAAACGTTCTTTAAAGATTATGATTCGTGATTTTAATTGCTTTTGTTCTTCTCAAACTTTATCTAATTTAATTAATTTTACTATATATGAAAATTCATTTAAGAAAGCTTTGAAAAAGGTATTTAGTCCAAGAAAAGAAAAAGATTCAATAGATTACGAAATGGATTCTATACGTGAAATTATTTATGATGACAGTGATGATTTTGAATCAGAAGTACTTTCAAAAAGAATATAAAGGGGGAAAAATTTATGAATAATGAAGTTGTAAAATCTTTAAAAATTTCTAATTCAGCTAAGAATAGAGACATTGCAAATGCAAAACTTATCAGAAAGCCTGTTGGTATTATTACAAAGGGTGCTTCAATTGGTGCTGGAGTTGCTGGAATGGTTAATACAGCTTTTCCTAATTTGATACCTACAGTTGGTGGTTATATTACAGGTGCAAAATCACAAAATGCTTTTGAGTCTATTGCTGGAATATTAGGTTTTGCATCTAAACCAGTAGATGTTATATCTGGACCTACTGTACTAGGAATAGGGGCAGCGTGTGGTGCAGTACTATATGGTGGATATCGTCTAGTAAAAGCTTGTGTAAATAATGCAACAATAGCAAACGGTAAGAAAAGAGTAAGATAAGGGGATTTAGTCCTCTTTTTTTTGATTATTTTTTTGTGACTTTTTTGGTCACCTGAAGGGACTATTTAGGTTGTTAACTTTTTTATAAATTAGTTATAAATTTATTTTGTACTATCTTATTTTTGTAAAAAAATTTTGGAGGTCTAAATGAAAAGAAAATATATAATTGTGACTTTTGTTATTATCGTTTTATTGTTTGTTATTTTAATTAAATTTTTCTTTTATGGTAGTGTGATGTACAGCTATAATGATAATATAAAAATTAAGATTCCTTCTTTTTCTTTCTTTTATAAAGAATATGATAGTATGTTAATGTTTAAGACGTTAAAAAGTATCTTTTCTACAAAGATAGATGTTTCTATAATTAAAGCAGATTACGAAAGATATTTATGTAGAAATGATGAATATTATTATGACACAGAAAATGATGTCACTATTGTAAGTTATGATATTAAAAAGGGATTTTTATTTAATAATATTTATATAAAATACTATTCTGGAAAATACAATAATAATTATTGTAATAAAGTTACTGATCCTTTAAAAACAAATTATTCTTTTTTAAGATATTCATCAGGTTCTACAAAACCATATGAATTATATTATAATGATAACAATAATGTTACTCATACCATATACTATGATTTAACTAATGGAAGACTGCTATTTAAAAATGGAAAAGGAAAAATGATAGATTTTCATTCTATATTAAAACATAAATGGATAACAGTTGATGATGTTATTTCTCTTCTTGATTATCAAGTAGAAAAAGGAGAAATTTTAAGAGTTGAAAATGATAAATCAGATTATACTCTTTATAAAACAAAAGATTTTTCTTTGATAAGATGTAATTCAAAAAATAAAGGTGATATTTATCTTGAGCCAAATGATGTTAATTTTGATAATGAATTTTGTAATTAACTATAAAAATTAATATTTATATTATAAATGTAATATATAATATATTTAGAATTAAGAGGTAGAGTATGGATTTAAAAAAAGTTGGTAGGATTATTGCTTCATCTAGAAAAGATAAAGGATTAACTCAAAATAAACTTTCAGAATTGTTGGGAGTCAATGAAAAAACTGTTTCAAAGTGGGAACGTGGAGTAAATGCACCTGATATTTCTTTACTTTTAGAGTTGAGTGAAATATTAGAATTAGATATACAAGAATTATTAACAGGTGAAAAAATAGATCACACAAAACAAAGCAATGATGAATTGCTTGAAAATAATAAAAAAGCAATTGAAGGATTGCAATATTATAATAAAAAGTCAAAAAGAAAAATAATTTTTATTTTTGGAATTATACTTTTGCTATTTTATTTAATTTTCTCTTCTTTGTTTTTAGTAAATAATTATAATAAATTTAAAGTGTATTCTATTAAGAGTACTTTAGATAATGTTGGTTTGGATGGGTATGTAGTTTATAATAGAAATAATACTTTTGTCGCTATCACTAATATTGCTTATTTTGATGAATTCATTGGTACTGATAAGGAGCTATGTGTTACTGCTCTTGATGTTACTATATATAATGGAAAAACAATTTTGTATAGTGTAGGATTTGATAATTCCAATTCTAATGGGAATAGTGATAATAAATGTCTTCCTTTTGATTATGTGTTGTCCAGCAAAACAATACTTGCTGTTGAAGAATATAACGAAGAGTTTAGTGATGCGTTTCAAAAAATAGATTTAGAAAATTTATATTTAATAATTTCTTATAAAGAAAATGATGGTAGATATGGTGAAATTGTGGTACCTCTTGTTGTAGATAAAACATACTCAAATGATACATTCTTTTGATGTGACTTTTTTGGTCACCTTATGGGACTATTTAGGTTGTTAAGTTTTTGACATATAACAAATATATTTATTTTGTATTATCTAATATTAATACAAGTATTTTTTAGGAGGCTTTTATGAAAAAAATATTTTTAATTTTTATTTCTCTTATTCTTTGTGGATGCTCGTTAGGTGTAGAAAATACAAAAAAATCATTTGATAATTATGAACATTATAATTTAAATGATCGAGCTCTTATTATTAATAAAGTATATGATGAAAAAAATAGTGTAGAAGATATTTATGTTATTGCCTATTTTACTCCAAAGTCTGATAAGTATTCTACTAATGGATTGTTTTATCAAATTGCAAAAGATGATTATATTTTATTGGAGATACTAGGTGGTTCATCTCCGCTTTCCGATGAAGTAGGAATATTTTTCGAAGGAAAATTTTATACACATACTTGTGAAAATAACGTATCAGGAGTTTGCGAATATAAATTTAACAAAGAAAAAATAGATAAAAAAGAATTTAAATTCTCATTTCCAGATGAAGATTTATACTATTCTTCTATAAATAGTATTAATGATGAGTATATGTATTTATTAGCTCATGAAGTGTTTGGAGAACATAATTCCTATATATTAAAGTGTTCTAGGAAGACGTATAAATGTGAGTATGCAGAGAAAAAATTAAACAATAATAAATTGATATAAGATAATACGATATATTAAAGCATTAGATAGGATATTTAATGTAACTTATATCTTATTATGGAAAAAATGAAGCATTTAATATTAACAAAGTTTTTCATATTCTATATTGGCTTGATTTGAGCAAAAAAGTGTATGGATTTGAATTTTTGAAAAAATTGGAAGGTTTTTATGAAAAAGATTAAAATAAAATATTTAATTATTTATGGTTTATTAGTTGCACTTATAATTTTAATATTAGTTTGTATGATATTTGGAGTTAAAATAATATCTAATTTAGCTGGTGAAAATGATTATAGGGATATAAGACTTTATAGAAACCTTGAAAAAGTATCTGTTTATAATGAATATGCTCTAGCTGTTGATGAGAATGGTGAATTAACTACCTATGCTGTGTTCAAAAATACAAATCACGAAGATTATGAAAAAGTTTTTTCTTTAGATGGTGTCTTTACACAATGTGTAGAAGGAAAAAAGATTGTTTGGACAGATTCTACATTATATCTTTTTGGATTATGTTCAGAATCTTTTGACTTAAAGACTGGCAATAATAAGCGTCTTAATTCAAATATTCTTTTAGATGATAGGAAAGCAAAAATTGAATATTTAGGAGCAGAAGATGGATTTGTTTATTATAAACATATTCTTGATAATAAAATCACTTTTAAAAAAGTTGATTTAGAATTTACAAATGTCTATTTGATTAATAAAGAAGAAGTTCCATCTAAATTTATTTACTAATTTTATTAAAGAGAGAGATTTCTTTTAGATTATAATTTTTAAAATACTAAAAACTTATCAATACTTTATTATCTTTTATAAATTATTATAGTTAAGTTTTAATTTTGTATGAGATAATATTATAATAAATGAATATTAATTTATTTTATGATATATTATAAAAAAATTATAATTATTTTGTTGAAATAAATTGTTTATAATGGTTAAAAGATTGAAAAGAGGAATTTATATGAGAAAAACGCTGTTAATATTACTTTTGTTTGTAAGCTTCTTTACAATTACAGGGTGTAGCAATGAGGAAAATGAACAAGATGACCAAGATGTAGATATTCGATTTATCGATGAGATATCACTACTTACGCCAGATGAAATTACATATAAATTTACAGGTGTTTCTGAACATTTTGCACTTCAAACAGGGAAAGTTTATTATGGAGATAATAACGAAAGATATATGTTATTTAGTAACTTAAAAATGATTAAAAAAATAGATAATGAAGATGACATAATTAAGTATAAAATTGATTTAAAATTTAATGATGATTCAATGTTTTCTCCTGAAATGGATACTTTGAAAAGAAATAGTTTTGAGGAGAGAATAAAAAGTTTTCATGTAGAAGAAAGTGGAATATATCCAGAAGATGGTTATGGAGAATTTGATGCTTTTGATCTAACAACCAAAGATAATTTTAAAGATGCTATTAAGTTTGAAATAACATATTGTTATTCTGATGAAACTTGCAAGACTGAAAATTTAAAATTTAACTATATCGAAAACTAAAAAAATGATATTCTACTATTTTGATGTGAAATTATTATTATATTTATTATTATTCTAAAAATTTATTTTAGTAATTGAAATGATGTTGTCATTTAACTTGTTAATTTAATTGCGACATAATGTATGTGTTATGTTTTAGGAGGTGTTTGATTATTAAAACAGATAAAAGAAAATTGATGAATTCAATAATGCTTTTACTTTTTACTACTTTAATTCTTTGTGGATGTTCGTTGGGTGTAGAAAATATAAAAAAATCATTTGATAATTATGAACATTATAATCTAAATGATCGAGATCTTGTAATTTATAAAATATATGATGAAAAAAATAATGTAGAAGATATTTATGCAATCGCTGATTTTGCTCCTAATGAAAATAAAAATCATGTGGATGGCTTGTTTTATCAAATAGCAAAAGATGATTATATATTATTAGATGAAATATACAATCTAAGCTCAAAAGAAAAAATAGTAAAATTTTATGAAAATAAATTATATGTTTTGGAACATGGAGTAATTAATGAATATAAGTTTGATAAGGAAAAAATAGATAAAAGAGAATTGAAATTATTACTTCCAAATAGTCAATTTATTTTTGAATTAATAGATGACGTACGCGATGGGTATATATATATATATCAGGGGAAGTTTTTTTAGAACATATTGATCGTTCATTAAAGTGTTCACTAAAAACGTATGAATGCGAGTATGTAGAATAAAAATTAATCTGTAATTATATTATTAGGTATTAGTTAACGTATTTAATTGTTACTAATACTTTTTTAAATTCTATAAAACTTTATTTTAAAATAAATATATAAATAATTTAAATATTTAATCATACTATTTTTATAGGTGATATTATGAAAAAAGTCTTATCTTTAATTATGATTGTTTGTCTTTTGTATCCATGTAAAACTTTTTCACTTGTAGATACTAGTAGATCTAGTATTGTTATGGATATGGATAGTGGAAGAATATTATACGAAAAAAACATTAATGAAAAATTACTTATTGCATCGACTACAAAAATTATGACATTTGTCGTTGCAGTAGAAAATGGATTTTTAGATGACGTTGTTGTTGTAGGTGATGAAGTCCTTTCTATGTATGGGACAAATATCTATCTTGAAGTTGGAGAAGAGATGACATTAAGAGATTTACTATATGGTCTTATTTTAAGAAGTGGAAATGATGCTGCTGTTGTAATTGCTAAGCATGTTGGTGGAAGTATTGATAAGTTTGTAGAGCTTATGAATAAAAAAGCTAAAATGTTAGGAATGACAAACACTAAGTTTTCTAATCCTCATGGATTAGATGATGAAACAGAAAACTATTCAACGGCATACGATATGGCAAAACTTACAAAATATGCTAATACTCTAATGGAGTATGTAGAAATATCTGGAACAAAGAAATGGAAAACAACATCTAATAAAAAATCGTATATCTGGTATAACAGAAATAAGATGTTAAGTAATTCTTATGTAACTGGTGGAAAAACAGGGTATACCCCTAGAGCTGGTAAGACACTTGTGTCAACTGCTAGCAAAGATAATTTAAATTTAATTGCAGTTACTTTAAATGATGGAAATCACTATGATACTCAAAAACGACTTTTTGATTATGCATTTTCAAAGTATAAAAGTACATTGATAATAGATAAAGATAATATTGATTTTGATAACAAAATATATGATGAACTTTATATTAATTACAATTTTTCTTATCCATTAAAAGATGGTGAGTTTAATAAAATAGAAAGACATATTGATTTATATCAATTAGAAAATTATGAAAATAATCAAAAAGTTGGCGAGATATATGTTACTTTTGATGGAGAAAAGGTTTATAGTGAAAATATTTATGCAAAAAAAGATAAAGTAAAAAATAATAGCTTATTTGACAATATAATCGACTTTTTTGTTTCTCTTTTTTAGTAATATTTGTTATAATTCTTGTAGGTGATTTTTATGGAACGTTTGCAAAAAGTAATTGCTAATAGTGGAGTTACTTCAAGAAGAAAAGCAGAAGAACTTATTTTAAATGGAAAAGTTAAAGTAAATGGTGAAGTTATACTTACTATGGGTAAACAAGTAAGTCCTAGTGATGAAATTGAAGTAGATGGAATGATTATTTCAAAAGAAGAAAAAGTTTATTATTTACTTAATAAACCACGTGAGGTTATTGCTTCAGTTAGTGATGATAAAGGAAGAAAAACAGTTGTAGATTTAATAAATGAAGAAAAAAGAATTTATCCAGTTGGAAGACTAGATTATGATACAACTGGTGCTATTATTCTTACTAATGATGGGGAATTTGCAAATTTACTTATGCATCCTAAAAACGAAATTGATAAATGTTATGTAGCAAAAATAAAAGGAGTATTAACTCCTAAAGAAATGATGAGTTTAAAAACAGGTGTGATAATCGATGGTGTTAAAACAAGAAGAGCTCATGTAAAAGTTAAAAAAATAGATAAAGAATCAGATACTTCTATTGTTGAGATAGTAATACACGAAGGAAAAAATCATCAAGTAAAGAAAATGTTTAATGCTGTTGGACACGATGTTCTAAAATTAAAAAGAGAAAGAATTGGATTTTTAGATTTGAAAGGATTAAAGTCTGGAGAATATAGAAAACTTAATCATAAAGAAGTAACAACACTTTATTCTCTTGCACATAATAAATAGTTATGAATAAAATGCTTAGTTCTTTGTATTTTATGGTTGGATTTTTTTTGATAGGAGTAGGATCATATATCGTTTTTGAAAATTATAATATATCTTTATCTTCTTCAAAAAATCAATTATATACAGGAGTTTATAAATCTAGTGATAATACGATAGTGGTATCTAACAAATCCAAAAATGTTTTATTTCTTTCAATTAATAATGAATCTTATGATTTCGAATTTAATGGAAAAGCTTTTGAGAATATAAAAATGGGAATGGTTGTAGAATTTAAAGATGATTTTCTAGTTTTATTAAAAGATGGTCGAGAATTAGATAAATATAAAAAAAATAAATAGTATTCGTTTGAATACTATTTTAATTATTCTTCTACTTCGATTGCTTCTACTGGGCATCCATCTTTAGCATCATTTACTTGAGCTTTTAGTTCTTCAGGTACTTCAGTAACTTTAGCAACTGCATATCCTTCATCATTAAATTCAAATACTTCTGGACAAGTAGCAGTACAAGCACCACAACCCATGCAAGCATCTTTATTAACTTTTACTTTCATAATAAACTTCCTTTCAAAGAAATTATATAATATAATTATGAAGTTGACAAATGTTTTTACATCTTTTTACATTTGGTGTGTCAATTTAATTTGTGTTTTATAATATGTCTATGATAGAATGATGGTGTAGGAGCTGATGCTAAATGGAAAGACGTAGTGATAGATATAATAGTTCTCAAGAATCAAATGAATCAGTTAGCTCTCGTGTTAAGAAAAATAAACTATTATATGAAGAAGTAAATAGCAAAATTGGTTATGAAGAAATAACTGCTATAGATACAAATGATGAAATTAATTTGTCTTCTCTTGATATGGGTAATTTAAAACGAAGTGAGTATCAAAGAGTAAAAGACTATAAAGATTTTATCGATCCTGAAGAAAAAAAAGAAGAAGAAAAACCACAGGAAGAAGAAAAAAAGAAAAATTATGATATCAATAAAGTATTAGCAGAGGCTAAAAAAAATAGACAAGCAGATGAACTAGAAGAAAAAAGAAGCATTAAAGATGAAGAATACGATGTATTAAATAATCTTAATAAAAAATATCTTCATCAAAAAGGATTTACTGAAGATGATAATGAAGAGTTAAAAGAGCTTATCGATACTATAACATCTAAGACAATGATTGATGACGTTAAAGATGAAGAAGAAAAAGAACTTTTAAGTGAGCTACTTGCAACAACTATTGATATAAAACTTGAAAACGAGCTTTCACAGACTCAGATAAATGCTATTGCCGATGAAAAGACAAATGATGATTTAGTCAATACAGATTCTTTTTACTCTAAGTCATTAGAATTATCAAAAAATGATTTAGTAGAAGGAAATGAAACTCATGAAGAGGAAGAAGTTGACGATAATATAGTTGATTACGATGAAATAAAAAGTAAACCTGCTAAAATAATATTTTTGGTACTTGTGTTACTTATTGTTGTACTTATCGTGGCATACTTTGTTTTACAAGCTTTAGGAATTAAGTTTAATTAAGTTATCGAAAGATAGCTTTTTTTCATATACTTTAGTGGTGATAGTTTGAAGAAAAGTTTTTTAATCATAAATTTGTTAATTTTGTTTTTTACTATTTTAAATATAATGTATATAAATCATAGAACAAGAGATTATGTATATGAATATTCTTATATGATTGCCAATAAAATAACAAAATATATAGTAAATAATGCATATGTTAGAGAAAAAGTTAATTATTATGCTAGTGATATTTATGACATAGTAAAGGATGATGCTAATGAAATAAAAAATATTATTTATGACTCTGGTGTTATTAATGATTTAATTAATTCCATAGGTGATAGGGTATACAATATGTTTTCTATGATTGAATCTGGTGATATGAGGAAAATAAAAGTAAATGCAAATATATTAACTAATAAAAGAAATGATAACGATGGGATTATTTTGGAAGTACCTAGTGGACTTTTATTTAATAATTATTTATTTTCTAATCTAGGACCTAAAATGCCTGTTAAAATTTCTTTAAATGGTGATTTTGAGTCTTTTATTTCAAGTGAAGTAAAAGAATATGGTATTAATAATGCAATGGTTACAATTTATATAAATATTAGAGTTAGTGAACAGATAACTTTGCCTTTCATAACCGATAGAGTTGTTGTGGAAAATAAAATTCCTATATTTATGAGTCTTGTAAATGGTACTATTCCTAATTATTATTTTGGTGGCTTTAATAAAAACTCTAATATATACTGATTAATAATATCTCAAAAAAGTATGCTTATATAGAAAGTGGTATGTTATAATTATTACAGGTGATAATATGAAACAAGTAAAATTATTTGATGAAGCGTATAATGTTGTAAAAGATGAAAATAATGTTTTTAATATAGAAGAGGTATCTTCACTTGCTACAGATTATTTTCAACCTTATGATTATATTTTTGGCGATTATTCTTATGGAAAATTAAGATTAAAAGGTTTTTATAATAAAAATAATAAGAAGGCAACAAAAATTAATTCTTTAAATTATTTAGAAGAATATATAAAAAATTACTGTTCGTATGGCTGCAAATATTTTTTAATTGAAAAAGTAAAAAAATAAATAAATGATATTGAAAAGAAATGCAAATGTGGTAAAATGGTAATATGAAGAATAAGGAGGCTATTTATGGATGATGAGAAAAAGATAATGTCAATTGTGCTTGAAGATGGATCAATCGACGAAGTAGAAGTTTTGTTATCTTTTAAATTTACGGATACTAATACAGAATATATGGTCTATACAAAAAATGAAACAGATGATAAGGGAAATGTAACTATTTATGTTGCATCAGTAGATAGAGCTGATGGAGGAGATCCAAGATTAGGAAGCGTAGATAGTGAAGAAGAGTGGACAAGAATTAAGAATGTTTTGAAAGAATTATCAAAACCTGTTGAACAACAACAATAATTTTATTTACTTAAATAAATGGAGGTGGCCTTATGAACAATGTTTTGGAGCAAACAAATTTATTTGCGACTTTAAAAGGAAAAAGAATTGAACGTATCATAGGTAGAGTTGCAAGTAAAGTTAGATTAACACCAGCAACTGCTCTTTCTTTAAAGAAAAACATTGATGAAAATAAGATTGATACATGCATTGCAAAATATAATAGTGTTTATACAGAGTTACGCAATGCTATTGTAAGTGTGGAGACTGCAGCAGCAGAACAAGAGGCTAGGGATAGTGTTCTTAATGGTTCAAAGTCTCAAGAAGAAGAACAAAGAAATGCTAGAATTCTTGAGGATAATACTGTAGCTGCTATTACAGCTAGTGATGTTACCAAACCACGTTTATCAGATCTTTCTATTGAAGTAAATAAGTTACAAGGTAGATTTGGTACTCTTGGAAAAAACTATGGTGTTAATGTAAGGGAAAGATTTATCCCTAAAGCTTTGAGTGTACCTCGTATTTATTCAAAGATTTATAAGGTAATTTTAAATAATTCAGATTTATATAAGTTGGCAGATAAAGTAGTTGCTGTTGATCCTTCAGCTGATGAGACTTTAGAAGAAAGTCCTGTTGCAAATTGGAGAAGTCTTTTTGATGGTGTAGAAACTAGTAAGAAAGATGATGTTGTTGTTGCAATGGATGGTAAGGCAAATCAGGATGAAGAAGAACTTGAACCTGTTTTGATTGAAACTAAAGGATTATCTCAAGAAGAATTATCTCATAGAAAAATGATGGGACAACTAGGTGATGAACTTCAAGAAGTTAGAAGATTACAAGAAAGTTCTAGCGGTATTGGTTCTCCTTTTAGTGCTGGATTGTTTGAAAGGGAAGAAAGCTTATTAAGTATGCTTTCAAGTTTGTCAGGAGTTGACGAAATTGCTAAGAAAAAGACTGCTCCTGTAGCACCAAAGAATAATACTGAATTTCAAGATTTGATCGAACATTTAGTTGGATATAAAGAACCTGTTAGTGAAGAAGAACATAGGGCAATGGAAGAAGATATGCAAGAATATTATTCTGATCCAGATGTTTCTAGCACTATTGATGAGTTAAGACATAAAGATGTACTTTACTCATTTAACCAACCAGATTCATATAAAAAAGTTATGGAAGCTGAAAGAAAAGACAATGAAAGAGTAGCAGCACAATCAACTGCTGTTGATTTATTGGATTCTGATGATGTGGAACCAGTCAAAGCAGAAGTAGATGATACTTTAATGTCAGTTGGTGCATTAAAACAGGCTGAAATGCTTCAAAAGGCAAATGAAGAACATGATAAATTAGTTAAAGATGCAGACGAGCAGGCAGTATTATTACAGAAAAAAAACGAAAGAGTTGAACTTGTTGAAGGAGCTAGGGCTCAAGCTAGAATGATTCAACAGGAAGAAGAACATAGAGAGATTCTTGATGGGGCAAATGAACAAGCTCATATGATTCAGCAAGGACAAGAACTTGAAGAAATAAAAAAAGGTGCAGAAGAACAAGCGCGTATGCTAAAAACTCTATATGATTATATGGAGATGCAAGATGCACTAAATAAAGCTCAAGAAGATGAGAGAGAAAAAATATTAGCTGGTGCGTTAGAGCAAGCTCAAATGTTACAAAAAGAAAATGAAAGAGCTGAATTGATAGATGGAGCTTTAGAGCAAGCAAAAGAAATTGTTGCTAAAGAAGAACATGATGAAATATTAGATAGTGCAAAGAAAGAGGCTTATAGATTACAAGCTACTAATGATTATTTAGAAATAATGGGATCTGCTAATCAACAAGCAAGAATGTTATTAGATGAAAATGAAAGACTTGAATTAAAAAATGGTGCAAATGAGCAAGCGCAAATGTTAAGCGATATACCTAAAGAAGCTGGTGTAATGGAAGCATTGGCTGCTCAGATTGTATATCAAAGTACAACTGATGATGATGATTTAGTTGTAGGGGCACAAGAACAAGCTAGACAAATTCAAGCTAATAATGAGAGAGCTGATTTATTAAATGGTGCTTTTGAACAAGCTAAGTCTATTATTGCTAAGGAAGAACGTGCACAATTACTTGAAGATGCTGATAGTCAAGCAAGAGAGATTGTAGCTAAGGAAGAACAAAGTCAGTTAATTGAGGGGGCAAGTGAACAAGCTAGAATTTTATTTAACAATTCTAATGCTGAAGTTCAAAATGCCACTGAAGTACAAGTTGTTGCTGAAACTCAAGTTACTACTGAACCTCAAGTTGTATCAGAAACATCTGCTGTAGTAGAACCTCAAGTTGTTTCTGCACCTTCAAGTACAACTTTAAGTAACGATTCTAAACCTAGTTTCGAAGTTATTGATTATAATGATAGATATGGAAATATTGTTTCAGCATCTAAACCAATTAAATTAAGACAAGCTCAAATTAGTAATATGTCTATTCGTTTAAGAGGTATGTCTTCAAACATTCTTGAAAGACGTGATGCTTTAAATTCTTTGAAGAGTCAATTGGAGTCATCTGATTTTGATTTCTTAAGATATAATGAAGATTTATTACAAAAATCAAAAGCTGCATAATTCTTATGTATGCTTTTTTTTTGTTTGCATATTTAATAATAGGTGATAATTATTAAAGAAGTTCTAATGCTTTATAATATATTTGATTTAGACGATATTGTCTATTGCAGTGAAAATAATATGACTTTTATTTATAATGATAAAAAATATGTACTTAGAAAAAATGCAATGATTAATGAAAGTTTATTTTCTTATAATTATCCTACTTTTTTTCATAAAATAATTAGTAATAAATTTAATTCAATTTATACAATTTATAACAATAATTTATATATACTTTTTCAGGTTCATGATTTTAGGAGTAATACTGTTTCGCTTTATAATGTAATAAATATGTCTATTCCTATTTTCACTTATAATGCTGATAAAATAAATTATTCACAATTATGGTTAAGAAAGAATCAATATTTGGAAAATTATTTTGATAGTAAATATAGATTTAGTGATTTAAACTATGATTATTATTTAGGTATGGCTGAAATGTCTTTGATTTTTTCAAAAAATGTAAATTTTGATAATTTAACTTATGGTTATTGTGTCAAAAAAAACAATTGTTTTGCCTGTTTTGAAACTTTATATGATCCATCTAATGTAAAAAATGGTCCAATTGTTTATAATATATCTGAATTTATAAAATATGATTTTTTTGTGAATGGAAATTCGTATGTAGATTTTAATTCAATTTTTAATTTAAAATTAAATGCTAATGATTATATGTTTTTGGGATGTAGGTTGTTATATCCTAATTTTTACTTTGATCTTTTTATTAATAATGATAATGATCTTAGATTAAAAACATTAAGTATAGACTCAAAAGTTGATAAATATATTTTGCTATTAAAGTCTATTTTTGCTGAAATAAAAAAAAGACATATAATAGATATGTCTTTAATGGATTATATAATTAATCTACTTTGATAACTTCTTTGACTTCTGGTATTTCACTTGTTAAAATTTCTTCTATTCCTTCTTTTAGAGTGACATCTATTAAGGAACATCCTGCACATGCTCCAGTAAGTTTAACATAAACTTTGCCATCTTCATATTTTACATATTCAATATTTCCACCATCACTTTGTAAATATGGCTTTAATCTTTCAATTTCGTCTATAATTTTTTTTTCAATATCCATTTTAATCACCAGTTTAATTATAATATTCATTTATTCTTAAGTAAAGAATATTTGATTATTTCCATTTTTGCTGATATAATTCTTTTCGAGGGTGTATTAATGAATAAGTATGTTAAGGATGATATAGTAACTGGTTATGTTACTGGTATAGAGCCTTATGGAATTTTTATTAATTTAGATGATTATTATACTGGGCTCATACATATTTCTGAAATTTCTCCTGATTTTGTAAGAAATGTTGCCGATTACGCAACAATAGGAGAAGAGATAAAAGTTAAAGTTATAGATGTTAATGACGATAATCATCAGGTTAAATTATCTATTAAGAATATAAATTATAAGTGTGGTTGTAGTGGTAAAATAAGGGAGACAAGGCATGGATTTGATACCTTACAAAGCAAGTTACCTGAATGGATTAATGAAAAATATAATAAAATAAACAAAAATAACAATTTATAACTTTTTTTGTTGACAAATTGATTTATAAATGTTATATTTTATATTGTCAAATCGATGACACAGAAAATGAATTTTGGAGGATTAGCTCAGTTGGTTAGAGCACCTGCCTTACAAGCAGGGGGTCATAGGTTCGAGTCCTATATCCTCCACCATATTTAGTGCCGAAATAGCTCAATTGGTAGAGCAACTGACTTGTAATCAGTAGGTTCCGGGTTCAAGTCCTGGTTTCGGCACCATTTTTTGGAGAGGTAGCGAAGAGGCTAAACGCGGCAGACTGTAAATCTGTTCCTTCGGGTTCGATGGTTCGATTCCATCTCTCTCCACCATGTGTTTGCCTCGTAGCCAAGCGGTAAGGCACGAGACTTTGACTCTCGCATGCGCTAGTCCGAATCTAGCCGAGGCAGCCATTATGTTCCGTTAGCTCAGTCGGTAGAGCATTTGACTTTTAATCAAAGGGTCTGGAGTTCGAATCTCCAACGGGACACCATTTTGTATATTAGGCACGGCGTGCCTTTTATTTTTACAATTTTGTATAATATATATATAATTGTATCAAAAGTACTTTTTTGAATAGTAAAATCTAACATTTGTAAAAAAATACTTGATTTAAAGAAATATATGTTATATAATTTAATAGTCTTAACAAAAAAGACTGTTGCCTGAGTGGCGGAATAGGTAGACGCACAGGACTTAAAATCCTGCGAGTGTTAAAGCTCGTGCCGGTTCAAGTCCGGCCTTAGGCACCACTAATGGAGGAATACCCAAGTCTGGTTGAAGGGACCGGTCTTGAAAACCGGGAGGTCGAGCAATCGGCGCAGGGGTTCGAATCCCTTTTCCTCCGCCAATTTTAATTTTTATTTATCGCGGGGTGGAGCAGTTGGTAGCTCGTCGGGCTCATAACCCGAAGGTCGTAGGTTCGAGTCCTTCCTCCGCAACCATGGTTTCGTAGTGCAGTGGTTAACACGTCTGCCTGTCACGCAGAAGATCGCGGGTTCAATCCCCGTCGAAACCGCCATTTATGGCTCTGTAGCTCAGTCGGTAGAGCAGAGGACTGAAAATCCTTGTGTCGATGGTTCGATTCCATTCGGAGCCACCATTTTTATTAAATTTGTATCCACGCGCTCGTAGCTCAGCTGGATAGAGTGTTTGGCTACGAACCAAAAGGTCAGGGGTTCGAATCCCTTCGGGCGCACCATTTTTAAATTTATTTGAATCAATCATTTATCGGGAAGTGGCTCAATTTGGTAGAGCACTTGGTTTGGGACCAAGGGGTTGCAGGTTCAAATCCTGTCTTCCCGACCATTTTATGTAATAGAGAGACATTGGTCTCTTTTTTTGGTCCCAAACAATTCTAATATTTATTTCTTTTTAAATATAAAGAATATTTTTATATTGAATTAATTCAAGTGCTCTTCCAAATTGATATATTTTTGATTTTTTTATAAAAATAAATTTGACTTATTTTTATATTATTATTTTTCTAAATTTGTTACAATATTTTATATGTTATTTTTTTTATTTGTAAGGAGAATTAAATTATGGAAATGAAATATGAGTTTTTTATAGCAGGTAGAGCAAGAAATAAAGAAAATATATTAGAAATTTGACTATCTAAGTTTTGTCAACACTAAATTTATATTAATATTATACCACGACTAAAAACACGAAAATATGCGTTTTTTTAATTTTTTTCGTGTAATGTAATTATATATATGTTAAAATTAATTTGTTAATTTATTTTGAATGTTGTATTATTTTTGCACATTGTATATAACATTCTTAATATTTTTGTAGAGCAAGCAGTTAGGTTTTCATAATAATGTTTACCTTCTGCTTTTTTTGTTAAATAATAATCATATACGGGGTGTCCAGGACATTGATGCCCTAACTTAACTACTATTTGACTAATATTAAATAATATCCATCTTGCATATTTATTTCCACGTTTAGAAATAGTTCCATGCACGTTTATACTTTTCCCAGATTGAATTATTGTTGGATCTAAACCACAGAAAGCAATTAATTGTCTATGATTATCAAATCTTGTTATATCACCTAATTCACCTAATAATTCGGTTGTTAATACTTCTCCTATCCCGTAAAAAGAATTAATTATATCGAAGTAAGGTGACTCTTTTGCAGTTTTTATCATCTTTTCTTTTAATTCATTTATTGTCTTAATATTCTCTTGTAAAATAGCAGCCATATCAGATAAGTTCTTTACATCCGAATGATCTTTATCGACACCTGGATATGAATTAACTGCTATATCTTTGATTTTGTTTGCTAACCTCTTATAATAATAATCATGTCTAGAATTAGTTTTATACAAATTATTGTATAATGCATCTATTCTTTTTTCTTTTACTATATAAGCATGAGGAAAGGTTTTAATAAAGTTTAATGCTGTTTCTTCATATATTCTGCTGCCTTTAAATATTTCTTCAAATTCTGGAAAACATATATTTATAAGTCTTTTATATCTATTTTTACAACTCACATTTAATTGAGTTAGATAAAAATATTGTCTTGTCATTGCTTTCAAATTAGCATATAAATCTTTTTTAGACAAATCATGATATTCTACTTCATTTACGAAAAATAATTTAGCTAATCTCATACAATCTTTTGTATCAGTTTTTGTTTTCCTTAATGTATCATAATTATTTTTGGTCGTTAAACTATTAATTACTAATGTATTAAAATTATTTTCTTTAAAATATCTTTCTACTGGCAAATGATATATTCCTGTTGATTCCATGAAAATAGTTAAATCTTCTAAATTAAAACTTTCAATTTTATCTTTTAATTCATTAAAATCACGAAAATTATGTTTTATCTCTTTAGGTTCAATCAATACTTCTCCATATTCAGTAGATAACATTATCATACTTTTTCCTTTAGCTACATCAACACTTAATACTGATTTCATTATTTACTCCTTTCTGAATTTAAGTCTCTTGTTTCCACCATTATTTCATCAAGCTTGTTATATAGATTCTACGACCTCACTATCTTAAACTAAATTAATAATAGAAATAAAAGCTGAACTGTCAATTTGTTAGATTCTATGACCTCTGTAATTTGCCGTTCTCACTTAAACTCTTGGTAAATAATTTAACATAAAAAAATAAGATATAAATATTAAATTATTTACATCTTAAAGTATACTTGTAATTTGTTATTTATTTTTAGAATTTAAATATGCCATAGCAAATGCAAGAGCAATTCCACCTAATACCCAAGTTATCGCTTCTTTGCAAAAATCAGAAAATGGACCACCAATAACCTTACTAATTGTATAAATCAACATAACCACAAAAATTATAATTGCTGTTGTTAATATTAGTTTTTCATTATTTTTCGCATTATTTACATCCTTATTAATTTTTTCTCTCAGCTTTAAATCACCTTTTAATAGTTCATCTAAACTTATTTGATAAAGTTCACTTAGATTTATAATACTCATTATGTCTGGTAATGATTTTCCATTTTCCCAGTTGGATATAGTTTGTCTTGAAATCATAATTTTCTCAGCAACATCTTCTTGAGTTAAATTCATATTGATTCTAGCATTCTTTAATTTTTGGTTAATTTCCATATAAATATATTCCTCCTTTTGAAACAAGTATAATATTTATATTCTTTTTCGTCTATCAAAGTCTTTTGACATTTCTTAAATAGAATGTCAAAATATATTTACATACTTACAAATTACTATTTGTCTTACACTTTATATTATACCTTACAAAAACGGATTTTCATCCGCTCTGTATATCTTAATCTTACGATTACTTATTATCACCAATCATTTTCCTTTTAAATACTATAATAGATAGTATCAATATGATTATTGTATAGGCAACAAATAAAATTATATTTCTTGTTGATAAAATATCATAATTGTTATTTAATACACCCTTAATTATATTCAAAGCACTTTCAAAAGGTAATAATTCACATAATTTTGCAAATCCATTTCCAATTAAATCTTTTGAGAAATACATTCCACTAGTAAAACAAACTAGCTGTACAATAATACTTCCAACTCCACCTGATGCTTTTTCACTTACCAGGCTACCAATTAATATCCCAAATGCTATAAATAATATTGAAACAAATATTGATGCTATAATAGTTAATATTATATTTATACTAATATTTAACCCTAATAAACAAGCAACTATAAAAAATAATGAATCTTGTATAATGATGATTGGTATTAAAGATAATATATATCCTAAAATATAATCACTTGATTTCATTGGTGAAGTTCCAAGTCTTATCAATAATGATGATCCTCTGTCTTTTGCTACTAATGTTGATGTAAATAAAGTAATAAAAGAAAATCCAAATATAATGATTCCAGGAGTAAAATTTTCAAGCTTATATGTATCTCCAGGTATTTTTATTTGCTGAAATATAAATAATAAAAATATTGGCAATGCTATTTCAAATACTAAACTTAAAGGATCTCTAATTAATTCTTTAAAATTTCTTCTAGCAAAATTAATCATTCTCATTATAACTCACCTCCAGTTGCAATTGATACAAAGGCATCTTCAAAATTTTTAGCTTTAGTTTTATTGATTAATTCTTTAGAGGTTCCAACTTCAACAATATTACCATTTGCCATTATACCGATTCTATCTGATAAACTTTCTGCTTCTTCCATATAATGAGTTGTTAAAATTATTGTTATTTTACCTTTTAATTCATAAATAACTTTCCATAATTCTTTTCTTGCAATAACATCTAAACCAAGTGTAGGTTCATCTAAAAATAATATTTTAGGATCATTAATTAAGCTTATTGCAATAGATACTTTTCTTTGCCATCCACCAGATAAAGTTTTTGATCTTTTGTTTAATACTTCATCTAATTTAAACATTTTAATTAATTCATTAATCTTTTTATCTTTATCTTTTATCTGATAAACTCCAGCCATAAATTCTAAGTTTTCTTTTACGGTTAAATTTGGAGCAATAGCAGTTTCTTGTGGTGAAACATTTAATATTTCTTTTATTTTAAATATATCTTTTTTCATATCCATATCAAGGATTTTAATACTTCCAGAAGTTGGTAATATTAATCCTGATAACATTTTAATTGTTGTAGTTTTTCCAGCACCATTAGTTCCTAAAAGTGCAAATAATTCACCTTGTTTAATATTTAAATCTATTCCATTTACTGCAATTTTATCTTTAAACTTTTTAGTTAATTTCTTTGTTTCAATTGAATACATATTATTTACCATCTGGCATAATTTTATCCATAGTATCTTCTAATACTTCAGATTTAACAATAGCCATTCCTTTCTTTTTATCACATAAAACTACAACAGTATCTCCAGGTTTAATATCAAACATATCTCTTGCTTCTTTAGGAATTACTATTTGTCCTTTTTCTCCAACTTTAGCAATACCCACAAATTTATCTTTCATATATGCCTCCTTTAAAGTATAACAAGTTATACTTTTCATACTTAATTATATACCTATTTTATACAAAAGTAAAGCATCGCAAGATTACTAAAAAAAGATGAGATTTCTCTCATCAGTTGGAACGGGAATATCTTAATCTTACGATGTGTTATTTCTTTAAAACTTTGGTAGTTTCTTTTGTTTCAATATATGGTAATAAATAGTTATTAATTAACTCACTTCTAATTTTTGGATTAAATACTAAAGAAGATGTTATGCATATAACTATATTTTTTTCTGGTATTACTGATATAAGTGAGCCACCAACTCCATTGGCACAATATGAATCATATTTTCCAGTCTTATATTCTTTTCTTATTATTTTCATTACTTGATTTTTAGGATATATCCACCATAAATAGCCATAATTTTTTTCTCTTTCAATAACCATTTCATTAATATATTCTTCAGATACTATTCTTTGATTATTATACATGCCTTTATTTAGTACTAATAAACCTATCTTAGCCCATTCTTCAGTTGTAATAGATAATCCCCAGCCAGTTGTATAATTTCCACTTGGATCTTTAGCCCAACCTCTTATATCTCTTGTCTTATAAAAATGATCTTGTGATTCTTTATCATGAATTGGTGCATCAGCTACTTCCTTTATACCTAATGGTTTAAATAAATATTCTGTAGCAAATTCTTTCATATTCTTACCTGTTGCTTTTGCAAGTATATTAGAAAGTATTTGAATACCCACAGTTGAATAATGAAAATGTTCTCCTATTTTTTCTTTACCACCTACAAGCTCAAGAATTGGTTTTCCCCAATCAAGACATTTCCCCCATACTTTAGTATAAGGTTCATACTTAAATTTATAAGGAACTCTCATAGTTAAAAAATCTTCTATTGTTACATTCTTTAATTGTTCTTGATTTCTTTTAAGCTTATAATCAGGAAAAAAATCTAACACCTTTTGATGAACACTTTCAATATATCCTTTATCTATTGCTATTCCAATAAGAATTGATACTAAACTTTTACACATTGAAAAAGCATGAACCGATTCATCTTTTGTTGCTCCTCTAAAATATTCTTCATATACTTTTTCATTATCTTTATAAGCGACTATTCCAAGTATATTGCTATATTCTTCTGCAACTACTAATCTTATTTTTTCTTCCATAAACACCTCCACTGTCAATAAATTATAACAATAACAAAAAAAGAATACCCGTCTTTTTTAGCACTCTTTTGTCTATTTCTTTATTACAGGTATCCATATTTCACAATAATATTTTTCATCATTAATGCCATTTTTATATTCTTTTGGATTAGAATACATTACAATATTATATCCATCAGCTATAGAATAATTATTATTATTTGCTAACCATTCCTTAAATATTTTTTCATTAATATCTTTAATACTTTCACTAGCTTTACCAATACATGGAAATATTGCCCAAGTAAATTTAGGAATATTTATTACTTCATAATTTTTTGAATACTTATTATTTGGATTATAATCATCGCCAATAATATAATCAAAATAATCTCCACGCATGTTTTTATCAACATTCACTTCATATTTAGGTTTTAATTTACCTAACATATTTTTTATAAAAAATGTTTTCCAACTTTTTTCAACTTCTGTTTTAGCTTTTTTATAATCAATACTATTCTTAAGACCTATAATGCTAAACGTTTCTTTATCTTCTATTCTATAATCTAAGATATAACCACCATCTAATGAAATATTTATTTTTAGTGGTGAAAAATCTTTAATAGTTCCTTTTTTATTTCTAATATCAATTGGAGTTGTACCATGAAATCTCTTAAATGCTTTCGTAAAACTATCTGGTGAATCATAGCCATATTTTAAAGCTATATCGATTATTTTATTATCTGTATTTAATAACTCTAACCCAGCTAAAGATAATCTTCTATTTCTTATATATTCACTCACTGAATATCCACATAACATAGCAAATCCTTTTTGAAAATAATATGGTGATATATAACATTTTTTTGAAATATCATTTATTGTAATATCATTAGTTAAATTATCCTCAATATAATCTATTGCAGCCTTTATAGACTCACTCCAATTCATATTTTCACCAGACTTTCTTATATAGTATTATACCATAATTTTAGATTTAAAATTACATCGCAATATTACTATTTTACGATCTTAAATGGTAATATAGTCAAATATCTAAATCAAAATGGCTCCAAAGTGGCTCCAACTCCTATTTTGGGCTATTTTTTGATAAAAAGAAAAACTCGTGTTTTCCCTTTATTCATGGGACTTTACGAGTTATTTACCACAACATTGCTTATACTTCTTGCCACTGCCACATGGACATGGGTCATTTCTTCCAACTTTTGTCTTTTTAGCGCGATTTACTACTGGATCTTTTCCATCATTTGCTATTTTATTTTTGCTAACTTCTTTTCTTTCAAGATTTTGTTTAACCTCTGCTCTCATTAAGAATGTTGATACTTCTTTATCAATTTTATCATTCATTTCATCAAACATTCTAAATCCTTCAACTGAATATGCTGTTAATGGATCAGTTTGTCCATAACTTCTAAGATGGATACCTTCTCTTAAATGAGACATTGTATTAATATGTTCTGTCCAATACTTATCAATAACATTTAAAGTAATAACTTTTTCAAATTCATCTGTTATTTCTCTTGGAACATCTTTTATCTTTTCTTCATATTCTTCTACTAAATGATTATAAATTAAATCAATTATATCGTCTGTACTCTTATCTTTTAATATTTTAGCATCTATATCATTTTTTAATAATCTTTCATTTACGAATGAAACGATTTCTTTAATATCATCTTCAGTTAATTTTGTTTCTGTTTCTAAATGACTATTTACTAATGTTGAAATATAATTTTCCATTATATTTAGAACAGTATCATGAATAGATTCATTATCAAGAATTTCATTTCTTCTTCTATACATTATTTCTCTTTGATTATTCATTACATCGTCATATTGAAGTAAAGATTTTCTTATATCAAAGTTATTTCCTTCAACTCTTGCTTGAGCTGTTGTTAATGCTTTAGAAAACATCTTACTTTGAATTGGTTGATCTTCTTTTAATCCTAGAGTTTGCATAGTTCTTTTAATTCTTTCACTACCAAATCTTACCATTAATTCGTCTTCCATTGATACGAAGAATTGAGTATATCCAGGATCTCCTTGACGTCCTGAACGACCACGTAACTGGTTATCGATACGACGAGATTCGTGACGTTCTGTACCAAATACACAAAGTCCACCTAGTTCTTTTACGCCTTCACCAAGTTTAATGTCAGTTCCACGTCCTGCCATATTAGTTGCAATTGTAACTGATCCTTTTTCTCCTGCTTTAGCAATTATTTCTGCTTCACGAGCATGGTTTTTAGCATTTAATACTTCATGAGGTATTTTTCTTTTATTTAATAAGTTATCTATTAATTCGTTTGTTTCGATTGCAATTGTACCAACAAGAACTGGTTGTCCAGCTTTATGTCTTTCTTCAATTGCATCCATAAGTGCTTTATATTTTCCTGCTTGAGTTGAATAGATTAAATCTGGTTCATCATCTCTTATAACTTCTTTATTTGTAGGAATAGATATAACATACATATTATAAATATTTCTAAATTCTTCTTCTTCTGTTTTAGCTGTTCCAGTCATTCCTGAAATCTTTTTATACATTCTGAATAAGTTTTGGAAAGTTATAGTTGCAAGTGTTTTAGTTTCCTGTTCAATTCTTACTCCTTCTTTAGCTTGAATTGCTTGATGAAGTCCATCACTATAAGCACGTCCTTTCATAAGACGTCCAGTGAATTGGTCAACGATTATAATTTCTCCATCTTGTACTACATAATCAACATCTTTTCTCATACTGTAATTTGCTTTTAGAGCTTGATTAATATAGTGTACTAAAGTTGTTTGTTCTAGATCGTATAAGTTATCAACTTTAAAGTGCTTTTCTGCTTTTTTAATTCCTTCTTCAGTTAAAGTAACTCCTTTTGTTTTTTCATCGTATAAGAAGTCTTCTTCTTCTGTTAGTCTTTTTACAAAGCTATCAGCATCTGTATATAAAGATGCACTTTTCATTTCTCCACCAGAAATAATTAGAGGTGTTCTTGCTTCATCGATTAATACAGAGTCAGCTTCATCGATAATAACAAAGTTTAATTTTCTTTGAACTCTATTTTCTTTCTTTACTACCATATTATCTCTTAAGTAGTCGAAACCTAATTCATTATTTGTTGAATATAATATATCGCAATTATACTGTTCTTTTTTCTCGCTTGGTGAAAGACTTCTTAAGTTTGTTCCAACTGTTAATCCTAAAAACTTATGAATAGCTCCCATCCAATCACTATCACGGCTTGCTAGATATTCGTTTACTGTGATAATATGAACACCTTCTCCACTTAATGCGTTTAAGTAAGCAGGCATTGTTGCTACAAGTGTCTTTCCTTCACCTGTTTTCATCTCAGCAATATTACCATAGTGTAATGCAATACCACCTATAATTTGTACTCTAAATGGTTTAAGCCCTATGACACGAAATGCTGCTTCTCTTGCAGTTGCAAAAGCTTCTGGCAAGATGTCATCTAGTGTTTCTCCGTTATTTAATCTTTTTTTAAATTCTTCAGTCTTTGCTTTTAATTCTTCATCAGATAACTTTTGATAATCATTATCTAATGCTTCTACTTTATCTGCTAAAGCTTCAAACTTTTTTAATTCTTTATATTCATGGTCGAATAATTTTTTAAAAATATTCATTCTATCATCTCCATAATAAGTATTGTACCAAATAATCGCTTGATTTAAAAGAAAAAAAGCATTTTACAATGCTTTCTTATGCGAATATTTTTTCATCATCGTCTTTTAGACTTATTAATGAGAATATTGATTCAACTATATTTAATATAATTATACCAATTAAGAATAATCTTCCGAATTCAAACATACAATAGAACATTAGATAACTTAAAAATGTTTCTTCTGCAAATGTTTTTACTAAGAAAGATATAACAAATATTACAAAGTTTACTAAATAAATATGTCCTATTACTCTATTTTGTGTTTTATATTTATGAATTCCTGTATATCCTAGCAATAGTGTCAATAAAATATGATTTGTTTTATTAACTTTTTCTTCTTCTAATTCATTTATATCTAACTTATTTATTTTATACAATGCTATTTTTTGAAGTACTAAGAAAACTAATGCTGCTAATAGCAAAATTACTGATATTATTATTTTATTATTTATAAAGAAGGCTAATAGCCCATTAGACATATTAGTACATGTTAACATCTCACTACTTACTGATCCTGTAAACGAATAATAATCTATTCCATTACAGTCTAATATTGATACAGAACAAATTAATGAAAATGCTATAAATAATACTAAAACACAAATTAAGGCCTTATTGTACTTAATAACATCTTTTCTTAATGATGCAAAATATTTTTTCTCTTTTCTCATAATAACCCCACGATACAGAACTATTCAGATTCTATAATTCCGTAATTACCTTCTTTTCTTTGATATACTACTGCTATTTTGTCAGTATCTGAATCTTTAAAAATATAAAATTGATGTTCAAGTAATTCCATTTGAAGAATTGCTTCTTCTTCACTCATTGGTTTTACTTCAACTTTCTTTCTTTTTACTATTTTTCCTTCGTTGTTATCTTCTTCTGGTTCAATAGCATCTAACATAAATGATTTAGACATTTTTTCTTTTACTTTTTTAGATTGTAGTTTTGTTTTATTCTTTCTTATTTGTCTTTCTAATTTATCAACAACTACATCAATTGCAGCATATAAGTCCTCTCTTGTTTCTTCGGCTCTTAAAATAACATTTTTTAAAGGTATAGTTACTTCTACTTTTTGACGATGTCCTTTAACATTTACTACAACTACTGCTCTTGGGTTTTCATCTTCCCCTATGTACTTTGTAATTCTACTTAATTTTTCATTAACGTACTCTTGAATTGCTTTAGTTACTTCAATGTTTTCTCCGCGTATTACTATTTCCATATCATATCCTCCTATATATTCATTTTAACACAAATAAAATAAAAAAAAAACTACCTATTTAATGGTAGTTGCTTCTTTTACAACACTTACATCTTGAGCTTGGTAACCTTTACCAGTTTCTAATAATCTAAATTCTACATATTGGCCTTCACTTAAAGATTTATAACCATCCTGATTTATTGCTGAATAATGAACAAATATATCTTCATTTTCTTTATAATCAATAAATCCGTATCCTTTCTCATTATTAAACCATTTTACTCTACCTCTCACTTCTACTAGCTCCTCTCTTCTTTTTAATTCTTTTTGTACTTAAAAAAGCACGTAAACATAATATCATTTATTGGATTAATTTTATAAAAATTTCCTTAAAACGTAATTTTTATTACTTTTTCTGTATTTTTGTTAACACTTTGTTTTACTTGTAGTTAGCAAAGAAAGATGATACTTTCTTCTTATTGTCTCTTGAAATATCGTAAGTATCTTCACAACACTTTAAATATATTTTATTTTCATTTAAGTCTATTTCATTAATTACGTCACAATTAACAATACAACTTCTATTTATTTTTATAAATCTTTCGTCTAGTCTTTCTTCTATTTTGTTTAATGTTTCTGGAATAAAGTATTTTCCTTCTGATGATTTTAACATACATCTTTTACTATTCTTTTCTTTTTCGATTACATCAATACATTTAAAATCAATTCTTTTTATTACTCTATTGGTTTCAAATACAAGACATTTTTCTCTATTGTCATAATTTCTTTTGATATGCTCTAAGTCTTCTCTTAATATTTTCTCAAAATTATTATTTTTACAAATAAAGTCAAAAAGAAAAAGTCTATTATTTACGACTTCATACTTCATTTCATTATGCTTAGTAACAAGTAATATAATTGAATTCCAATCATTTTGTTCTTCTCTTATATACTTGGCATAAGATAAATCTAATTCTTTTTCTGTATCAGGATTTAAAATAAATACTTTATATCCCCTTATTGTGTTTGCTTGTTCTTTTAATTCTTCTATATTTTTAATTAAATGATATTTTACTTCTAGATCGTAGTTCATCATATAACTGTCTATTATTTTGATTATTTTATTTTCACAGTTATAATCATCTTTTATAATAAAGTTTATCATTCTTTTCCCCTTTTTATTATTTTATGATTTTCTTCAAACTGCTTAACTTTGTTTTCCATTTTTTCTGATATTATGCTAGTGTGCAATACAAACCATATCACTAATACAAGTAATATTATATATAAAACCATTATTGGATATGGATCATTTAATACATATAAAATTGATGTTATAGAAAATAATATGTCAATTGCATAAATTGTTAGTACTGTTCTTCTTTGTGAAAAATTCATTTTTAAAAACTGATGGTGTAAGTGTTCTTTATCTGCTTTGAATATTGGTTGTCCTTTAAGTTTTCTTCTTATTATTGCAAATAATGTATCTAAAATAGGTACTGCAAGGATTAATAAAGGTACTATAAAAGATGTTAATAATGTCCCTTTATATCCAAGAAGGGAAATTATTGCTATAGTAAATCCCATAAAAGCTGAACCAGCTTCTCCTGCAAATAATGAAGCGGGATAAAAATTGTGAACTAAAAAACCTGCTGTTGCCCCCAACATAATAAATGATAATGTTATTTCAAGAGTTTCTACCCTTCCTTGAAAGAAGGCAATAATTCCAATTGTTAAATAAAATATTGAGGATATTCCAGAACTCAATCCATCTATTCCATCTATCAATCTTATTACATTAGTACATCCTAAAATAAAAAACATTGTTATTGGATATGAAAATATTCCAAAATCGATTGTATTATTAAATATCGTTATTTCTGTTAAAAGAATTTGTCCATAAAATACCACTATACTTGCTGCAACTATTTGTCCTAAAAGCTCGTATTTGGCATCAAGAGTTTTTATATCATCTATTATTCCATATAAGATAATAACAAAACTGCTTATTAATATTGAGTTCATTTTAACACTTTGTATTCCAAATAACATATACCCAAAAAGAAAGCCTATAAATATTCCTAGTCCACCTAGTTTAGGTATTGGTTTACTATGAACACGTCTATCATCTTTAGGTACATCAATAGCACCTATATGGTTAGCTATCTTGATTGTAAATGGCATAATAAGTGCTGTGAAAACAAATGTTGTAAGGACAAGTAGGAATATTTGATCTAAGTAATCATTAAACATCTACATCACCACAGAAATTATTATACATAAAAACAAATAAAAAAGCTATTAATTATCTTTTAATTAGCCTTTTCTTTAAATATTTTTCTTTTGTAGCATTACCACCATTAATGTGTCTTGTTTCTATATGCTCTTGAAATATCTTGGCAATACTTTCATATTTAGTTAAATCAAGTTCTTTTAATTTCTCTTGCATATCTTTATGAACTGTACTTTTACTAACATTAAATTCATGTGCAGTTTGCCTTATTGTTTTTTTATTATTAATTATGAAATCACTTTCATCAATTACTCTTTTTATTATATCTTTATTCATATTATCTTTCCTTAGTAAATACTATTTTTAATTTTTTAAAATATGAATAAAAACCAAAAAAATACTAAGGATTATTTTAAATCTTTAGTATTTTTTCCAATTATTGTTTTAGGGTCTTTTACATTTCCATTTTGGATTATTTCGAAATGTAAGTTATTGTCTTCAGGGAAAATTTTTGATGTTCCAGATTTAGCAATTACTGTTCCAGCTTGGACAACATCTTTTTCTTTTACCTTGATTTCCCCAACCATTTGATAAACACTTATTAAATTATTTTCATGAGTTACCTCTATTATGTTTCCTAAAATGTCATTTTGGTACACTTTAGTTACTGTACCATCCATAATTGACACTACATCAAATTGTTTGTCAGATGAGTAAGAGATTCCACTATTTTGTAAGTATGTAGCTCCATATTGGATGATTGATTTTTCTTGAGAAGTTTTTTCTCCTTTATAATCGTAGTATCCAACTTTTTCTTTGATGTTATCTCCAACATAAGGATTTAGAACATATACTTCATCTTGATCCATAACAGGAATTACATCTTCCAGTGTTTTATCAGTTACTAAGTCAATTTCATTTCCTTTTTCTGGTTTCCCTTTTAATATTGTACCTGCTGTTAAAACTATAATAGAAATTATTAGGAGTCCATAAATAGTTGGTAGTACAAATGGTTTTAAAACTAATTTCTTTTTCATTATTCTTTCACCTCTAAATATATTTTTATCAAGAGGGAAAATATTATACATTTAAATTAAAGAAATATAAAAATCATAGAAAAAATTTGTTACTAAATAAATGAAAGATATTGTTAAGAAGAAATAAAATAGTCTTGCTTGCTGTACTTTATTTTTTTTAAATATCTGATTTATATTTATTGAGTCCATTGACCATATTACAAAAAAACCTACTATAATGTAAAGAATAAACTTAACATGCATTCTAATCACCATTTTCCAATTTTATAATTTTGTTTACTCTTCTAATATGTCTTTCTTCAGTAGAAAAAGGGGTTTCTATAAATGTTTTTACTATTTCATAAATCGTTTCTAAATCTAGTTTGTAGCTGATACATAAAACATTCGCATTGTTATCGTTTCTTGTTAGGTATGCATCATCTTTAGATACACAACGAGATGCCCTTATTCCTTTTATTTTATTTGCTGCAATACTCATTCCTATTCCTGTTCCGCAAATTAGTATTCCAAAGGAATCTTTATCATTTGCTACTTTTTTTGAAATATCTTCTGCAAAATCAACGTAATCATCTGTATCGTTATGTGGTATTACACTTTTTTCTATCTCTATACCATTACTTTTTAAATAGTCAATTATTTTGTTTTCAGCTTCTAAACCTCTGTGATCTGTTGCTATATAAATTTTCAATTAAATCACCTCAATATTATTATAACTTTTTTTCAAAAGAAAAAATACCTTTAAAGGTATTCTTAAACAATTATTTTGTAAATCCGTATTTTTTATTAAACTTCTCAACTCTACCAGCATGTGATTTTTTAGATTGTTGATCTGTATAGAATGGATGACATTTAGAACATACTTCTACACGGATTTCATCTTTTGTTGATTCAACTTCAAAAGTTTCTCCACAAGCACATATTACTTTACAAGTTTTGTAATCTGGATGTATTCCCTTTTTCATTTAAATTTCTCCTTTCGCCATGAACTAAATCATAGATAATTGACAGGATTTGACCTTCTATTTATTTTGGAGTGAATATTTTCTTTTTAACTTAGATGATTTAACTGCTAGTGCTGCTGGTATAGTACCTGGTACAAATAATAGTGCCAAAATTCCTGCTATCAACAACCCTTTTCTACGCATCTAATCACTCCTCGAACATTGATAATATACAATGAATATTTAAATTTGTCAAACAAATCTTTTCTCATAGATAGATTCTTATGGCAATTTTATTTTTTTTGCAACTTCTTTATAAATCAATTCATAACCATATTTATTAGGATGAATATTTAAAGGATTAGGAAAAGCCTTCTCATTACTATCTAATATTTCAAAAATATCTACAAAGTCTACTTCTAATTCATCACATAGTTCATTTAAATTATTGTTATAGTATTTTACCAATTCATCTATATTTTTTTTATATTTTGCTAATCTTGGAAAAGGATTAAAATATCCAGTTACTATTATTTGTCTTTTGGCAAATTTTTTTATTAGTATAATTGTATCTTTTTCCTTTTCTAAAATTTTATCTATTTCTTTTTTAGTATTTTTAGCATTTGATATTGTTTCATCTATGTTATCAAGTGATAACATTTCTAGAAAATCATTAGCTCCAATTGTTAGTGTTACCAAATCAGATTCTCTTAAGGCTTCTTTTAAGTAGATTTTCTTATCATCTTGTTCTACTACTTTATTATCTTCGATATCATTTACTAAATCTCTTATTTTATAACCTGATACAGCATACTTTTTAGTGTAAAATGACAATAAGTCTTTATCTTTTAAATAATCTTTAATGTAGTCAGTGTAACCATAATCTACTATAGAATAAGAATTCATTCCTTCTGCAATTGAATCTCCTAGTGCTATGTAGTTAATTTTCTTGCTTTCTTTTGAAAATGAATTATAAGTTATAAATACAAGCAATAAAGCAAGTAAAAATACTATTAACTTTATGTGTTTTTTCATAAATCACCTTGCATTACAATTATATTTCTTCTATTTTGATTTTAGCACCTACATCTGTTAGTTTTTCTACTATTCCTTCATAACCTCTTAAAATATGTTCAATGTTAGTTATTGTTGTTTCCCCCTGTGCTGCTAGGGCTGCTGCTACCATTGCCGCTCCTGCTCTTAAGTCAGTTGCTTTTACTTCACATCCTTTTAGTTCATTTGGTCCAATAAATGTAGCTTCAATTCCTTCTTTAGATACATTCATTCCCATCTTTTCAAGTTCTGGTAAATGCATAAATCTGTTTTCCCAAATTGTTTCTTCTACTGTTGACTTACCATTACATCTTGAAAGAAGTACTGAGAATGGTTGTTGCAAATCTGTTGGGAACCCTGGATACACTCTTGTTGTTACGTTAACAGGTTTATATTCTTTTTTACTATTTATTATGATATAGTCGCTTCCTATTTCAAGATCTGCACCCATTTCTATTAATTTAGAAGTTAATGCTTCAACATGTTCTGGAATAACGTTGTATACTTTAAAATTTTCTCCTACTAAAGCACCTATAATTAAATATGTACCTGTTTCAATTCTATCTGGAATTACTTCATGAAAACATCCATGTAATTTAGTAACACCCATTACTCTAATTTCTGATGTTCCTGCTCCTGTTATTTTAGCTCCCATATTGTTTAAATAGGTTGCTATATTTACTATTTCAGGCTCTTTTGCAGCGTTATCTATTATAGTTAACCCATCTGCTAGAACTGCTGCTAACATAATATTAATTGTTGCTCCAACTGATGCTATATCAAGATAGATATTTGCTCCTTTTAATTCCTTAGCATCTACAATATACTTTTCACCTTCATTTGTTATTGTTGCACCTAATGCTTCAAATCCTTTAAGATGAAGATCAATTGGTCTTGCTCCTATAGAGCATCCACCTGGTAGATACATTTCTACATGTTTCTTTTTTCCTAACAAAGCTCCCATAAAATAATAAGATGCTCTTAACTTTTTTGTAAACTCTGCTGGGATAACTTTATTTTCAATACTTGGAGTAATTACTACGCTTTCAGATGCTCTTCTTACATCTGCTCCTAAGTATTTTAAAATATCACATAATACATCTGTATCAGTTATTTCTGGAACATTACAAATTGTGACATCAGAGTCTGCTAGTATTGATGCTGGTAAAAGTGCTACAGAGCTATTCTTAGCACCGCTTATTTTTATTGTACCTGATAATTTTTGATTTCCTTCTATTTTGATTACTTTCATAAGATCACCGCCTATAATATATTATTTTTTTTGAAAAAATTGGTCACAATAAGTTAGTGAATATATCCATTATCACTATATTTCCTAATTCAATTCTAGCATATTACAAGAATCAGTCAATAGAACACTTCAAATATTTTTTTATTAACAGCTTTTGTGGATATAGTAAATTGATAATAACAAAAGAATTAATATTCCTAGTATTTCTGCTTTTTTACCAATCTTGTTATGTAGTTTTCTACCTAGTGATAATCCAATGAATGTAAAAGTAAAGCTTGTAATCATAAATATAGTTGATATTGCTAGATGTGGAAGATGTAAAGCATCAAGTCCTATTCCTGTTGAAAAACTATCAATACTCACAAGAAAGGAAAAAATAAGTATTTCTAGATTATTTTTTATTGGGGATATCTCTTCTTTTTTAAAGAGTGAATATATGAGTTCAATTGATAATATAAAAAAGATAATTCCTATTATTAAATCTTCATTTGTTCTAATAATTCCTAAAATAAGTTCACCTAGTAAATTACCTAATAATGGCATAAAAAAGTGAAATATTCCTACTGATATACTAATTTTTAAGATAGTTTTCTTATCAATATTTAACATTCCATAACCAAGTGATAAAGAAAACGTGTCCATACTAAGACCTAATGCAACTAAAAAAACAGTCAAAAAAATAAACATAGTACCTCCATATTAATACTATGTTTATAAATACTTATTTAATATATCTTTTATATAACTTCTATATTCATATTCTGTTTTTGTAGAGTCATCAATCAAACACAATGGTGGATATAAAACACACCAATAATTATCCCCTTTGCCATCTCCTAATGTTACCACTAATGATTCATAATAACCAGATGGATATTTTACTCCTTTAAAATTTTTTTCAGGAAAATAATTTAATCCATAGTTTATGTTGAAATCTTTATCATAGTTTAAATTATTTAAACTTTTATCCACAAAAGTTGTGAGTTCTTTCATATTTTCATTTAAAATTTTTCTTGTTTCCACAATTGATGTGGAATTTTTTAATAGAGAATCATATTTTACTTTCAATTTATCTTTTAATTGTTCTTTAATATTTATATCATAATCGCTATTGCTATTGGCAATTACTCTTACTCTAATTGCTTCATTTGGAATAAGTACTAATTCTTCTTGATTATTTTCTATTAAATATATACTCATTATTATCCCTAAAATTATAATTATTTTTTTCAAATTATCACCAATAATATAATGGTGACTCTTTACTTTTTCTATTCATAAATTAAAAAATTTATTTAATAAAAAAGTACTAATCAATTAAATTAGTACTACTTATAAATATCATTCTATCTCTATCTTGTAAATCTTTTTTAGCTACTATTTTTATATCAGTTAGATACTTATTTGCTAATGCAATAACATCATCTTTTTCAGTAGCCCCTATTTCGAAGGCAATTAAAAATTTATCGTTTAAATGATTCTTTACATCTTTTAAAATTCTATCATAATAATCTAACCCATCTTTTCCACCATAAAGTGCTAGTTGAGGCTCGTTATTTTTAACAATGTCTTCAATTTCTTCATCTTCTTTAATATATGGAGGATTACTAATTATACAATCAAATTTTTCATTAATATTTTCGAAAAGATCACTTTCAATAGCATTTATGTCCAAATTATATTTATCTCTATTTGCTTTTGCTACGTTTAAAGCTTTGGAGCTTATATCTGACATTGTAATATCACATGAATCAAGTTTTGTTTTAAGTGCTATTCCAATTGCTCCACTTCCACAACATAAATCGAGTATTTTAGGATTAGCAAAGTTCTTTTTTAATATTTTCATTGTGTTTTCTACAAGTTCTTCTGTTTCAAATCTTGGAATTAAAACGTCTTCATTCACAAATAATTCAATTCCATAAAAATTAGCACTATTTGTTATGTATTGTATTGGCTTATCATTTTTTCTTGCATCTACTAGTTTTTTAAACATTTCTTCTTCACTTTGTGTTAAATGTTCATTTAAATGATTAATTATATCAAGAGCATCATAAGTTGTTACCCATGATATTAACATTTTTGTATCTATTGAGGATATATATTTTTTTCCATATATTACTGCTTCTTCAATAGTCATATTATTCTCCTGATAAGATTCTTCTTTGGTCTTCTGTTATAAGAGCCTCAACGATTGGTTCTAGATCTCCTTCCATTACTCTATCAAGTTGCATTAAAGTAAATCCAATTCGATGGTCTGTTACTCTATTTTGTGGATAGTTATATGTTCTTATCTTTTCAGATCTATCTCCAGTTCCAATCTTGCTTCTTCTTTCTATTCCTTCTTCTTCTTCTTTTTCTTGAAGTTTCATGTTATAAAGTCTTGTTTTTAAAGTATTAAGAGCCATTTCTTTATTTTGAATTTGACTTCTACCTACTTGGCAATAAACGATAGTTCCTGTTGGAATATGTGTTACACGAACTGCAGAGTCAGTTGTATTTACTCCTTGTCCTCCACTTCCACTAGATCTTGTTATGTCTATTCTTACTTCGCTCATATCAAGTTCAAAATCAAATTCTTCTGCTTCTGGCATTACTAATACTGTGGCAGTTGATGTGTGTACTCTTCCTTGAGTTTCTGTAATTGGCACTCTTTGAACTCTATGAGCACCACTTTCATACTTCATTTTAGAATATACGTTATTTCCTTTAATCATAAAGCTAACAAGAGGAAATCCTCCACCTTCAGAATATTCTTCTGTTATTACTTCTACTTTCCATCCTTGTTTTTCTGCGTATTTTAGGTACATTCTGTAAAGGTCACCTGCAAAGATATTGGCTTCATCTCCACCAGCAGCCCCACGAATTTCCACAATAACGTTTTTACCATCGTTAGGGTCTTTTGGAATAAGTAAAACTTCTATTCTGTTTTCTAATTCTACTTTTCTTGCTTCAAGACCTTCTAGTTCTTCTTGCGCAAATGCTCCCATTTCAGGATCTTTTGACATTTCTTTAGCTGTATCAATATCTTCAAGAACTTTTTTGTACTCTTCATAAACATTTACTGTTTCTTCTAAGTCTTTAGATTCTTTTGATAATTCTCTAGTTTTCTTCAAATCTTTTAAAACTTCAGGGTTTAAAAGTTCTTGATTAATAGTTTCATATCTTTCTTTTATAATATTTAATCTTTCTATCATATCTCATCTCTTCTTTTCTAATCGTATTATATCAAATTATTTTTAAAAAAAGAAACTAAATTTATTGTTCTAAATCTAGTTCTTCTTCATCTAATACAACTAAGTCTTTAAGATCATCATCGCTATCATCAAAATCATCATCAGATATTTGACTATCGTAATCATCTTCTCCATCAGGTATCTCGATTTTTTCTTCTTCTATTTCTTCTTCCTCTTCGTCGTCTTCATCAGTTTCTTGAGCTTTAACAACTTTATCAGAAGTATGTCTCTTACGTAAATCCCATTTACCACCTTCTAATAGTAAAAAGTTTTTATCAGTTGAAAGAGTTGTATAATAATCTCCAATTTTCTTTTCAATTACTGATTGTGAAAGACCTAGTAATGATGCAATTTTATTGAATAAATCAAGAGTGTTCATTGCACCTTTTTCTTCTAAAATCAATGCTGTTATATCTTTATATGATAATAATTCTAAATCCTCTTTTTTCATTTTATCTATTTTCATTAAAATACCTCCAAATTGAGTTATGTAATTTCTTTAAAAAATACTCAATAAAACTTATATCACTATTTATATTTAAAATCAATAAAAATTTCTACATTTTTTCTGGGCAGTTTATTCCCATCATATCAAGTAGCAATGAATTAGTATTATAAACAACATTAGATAACACTAACCATGATTCTCTTAAATTTTTATCTTCTTCACTAATTACTTTATTCTCAGAATAAAATTTGTTGTAGGCACTTGTTAATTTATATATATATTCTGCTACTTCACTTAATGATTTACTTTCATACGCTCTTTTTAATACATTAGGTAGCATTAATAAAGTTAGTATTACTTCTCTATCACTACTATTCTTTATAGTTGTATAATTTTTATACTCGATATTTTCTTGTTCTGCCTTTTTTAGTAATGATTTCATTCTTATTGTTGAATACAATAGATATGGCCCAGTTTTCCCATCTAGATCGCTAAACTTAGCTGGATCAAATATGTAATCAGTTGATCTATATGGTAAAAGATCAGCATACTTTAAGGCTCCAATTGCAAGTTCTTCTGATACTTGTTCTCTTTTATCCTCTTCTACTATATTAGTATTTAATCTTTTTAAACATTCTTCTTTTATTAAATTTATTAATTCATCAAGTGGCATTACTCCACCATTTCTTGTTTTAAAAGGTTTTCCGTCTGTTCCATTCATTGTTCCAAAACCAAAGAATCCAAGACTTGTGTTTTCATCAACTAACTTAGAAAGGCGTGCTGCCCTAAATATTTGTGTGAAATGAAGTTCCTGTCTTAAATCTGTTATGTACCATATTTCATCTGGTTTATAGTCTTTGACTCTTTGATATATAGTTGCTAAATCTGTTGTGGCATAAAGGTATGCTCCATCACTTTTTCTTAGTAAAACAGGTGGCATTTCTTTATCATCAGTTTCTTCTTTAACATCCATAACAAGAGCGCCTTCACTTTCGTATACTAAGTTTTCTTTATTTAATAATTCAAAAAGCTCAGGAATGTATTTTAAACTGTCTCTTTCCCCTAACCATAAGTCAAAGGTATCGTTTAATCTTTCATATGTTTCTTTAATATCTTCAATGGATAGTTCTGATATCTTATCCCATAATTTGCTATATCTTATATTGTTCTTTTGAATTTCACAAGTTATTTTTCTTGCTTCATTTAAGAAATCCTCATCTTCTTTACTTTTTCTTGATGCTGTTGGATAAATATCTTTTAAATCTTCTTTAGTTATTGGTAATTCGAAGTCTTCTCCATTATAGTCTTCTTTAAAACATATTAAGTCTTTATATCTTTCTTTCATTTCTAAAACAACAAGTCCTGCTTGAAGCCCGGAGTCTCCTAAGTGAACGTCGCTTATTGTTTTATGACCTAGTGTATTTGCTAATCTTTTTAAAGCTTCACCAATATTTGCGCTTCTTAAATGTCCAACATGTAAAGATTTAGCAACATTTGCTCCACCATAATCTAGTATTATTGTTTTTGGTTCCATTTTATCAATGTTTTTGCAAACATCATCTTTTATTTCATTCATGTATGTGATTAAGGCTTTATCACTTAAGGAAATGTTTATGAATCCTGCTCCTGCTATATTTATATTTGTTAACAAGTCATCATTATCTAGTTCTTTTTTTATACCATTTGCTATTTCAATTGGATTTTTATGATAAATTTTAGCAAATCTCATAGCGTCATTTACTTGAAACTCTCCTAAATCTTTTCTATTTGATGTAGAAAGTGTAACTGTGTCATTATATCCTGCTTTTAAAACATGTTCATTTATTTTGTTTTCTAATTCTTTTAAATAACTCATATTTATACCTCACTCATTTCAATAATAAAATTAATTAAATCTTCATCTACTTTATAAAGAATATCTATTTTTTTATCATTAGATTTATCTTCTAATAAATGTATTTTTATATTAAATTCATTACCATCATTCCGCATTAAAATATTCTCTTTATTAAAATCTATAACTAAGGTACTATCTTTACTTTCTTTTGTTAATCTTTTTATTTCTCTATCATAAATATAGTTAATATTATTGTCGGTAAACTTAATTATGCCTTTATTTATTTCTGCTTTACCAATATATTTATAGGGGTTTTCACTATTTACAACTTGAAAGCATATATTTACTTCTTTCATAATACCTCCTAAATTTCTATTCGAATTATAGCATATTTATTTCTTTTTATACATATTTTTTTGTTTATTATTCACAATATTACTAGATTGGAAATGATTAAATGAAAATATTTAAAAAGATATTGAAGTTAGGTAGTTTAATTGGTGTGTTGTTCTTTATTTTTGGGCTTTCATTTTATGGATATTCTAAGTTATCCACAAAACTTGAAATAAGGAATGCTAATAATATATCATTATATGACAAAAATGGAAATGTTTTTTTTGTGGGTAATGGTACAAATGCCTGGATTGAACTTGAAGATATTTCTAAAGATTTAATAAATGCTACTATATCTACTGAGGATAAGAATTTCTATAGTCATTTTGGTTTTGACATTCCTAGAATAATTAAGGCTGGATGGAAAAATATTACAAGTGGAAAGACTTTACAGGGTGCTTCTACTATTTCACAGCAGTATGTTAAAAATTTGTTTCTAGATTTTGATAAGACGTGGGAAAGAAAATGGGAAGAACTTTGGCTAACTTTGAATATTGAGCTTCACTATAGCAAAGATGAGATACTCGAAGGATATTTAAATACAATTAATTATGGACATGGTATGTATGGAATTGAAAATGCTTCAGAGTTTTATTTTGGTAAAAGTGCAAGTGAACTTGATTTAGCAGAAGCTAGTATGTTAGTAGGTATTCCTAAATCCCCTTCAAATTACTCTCCTATTGTTAATTTTGAACTTGCAAAAAAAAGACAAAAAATGGTCTTATCTTTAATGGTTAAAAATGACTATATTACAGAAGAAGAGATGAACGAAGCATATCAAGAAGAGTTAACTATTATTGGTAAAAAAAATAGTATAAATTTATCGACAGTTATGTATTATCAAGATGCAGTGTTTAACGAGCTTGAAAGACTTGATGTTCCAAAATCGTTTTTAGATACAGGTGGTTTAAAAATATACACTGCCTTTGATTTTAATGCTCAACAAATTCTAGAAGAAAAAATAAATAGTAATTTAGCAAGCAATAGTGAGTTACAAGCAAATGCTATAATGATGAATCCAAATAATGGTGAAATTTTTGCTCTTGTTGGAGGAAGAGATTATAGTACATCAGAGTACAATAGAGCAACTTCATCTTATAGACAAGTTGGTTCTGTTATGAAACCAATTCTATATTATGCTGCTTTAGAAAATGGGTTTACTTCATCAACATGTTTCACAAGTGAAAAAACGACCTTTGCTTTTGCTAATAATCAACAATACAGTCCAAAAAATGCTAATGAAGTATATGGAAATAAACCTATATCACTTGCTGCAGCTATTTCTTATTCAGATAATATTTATGCTGTTAAAACACTTTTATTCTTGGGAGAAGACTCTTTGTCATCAATGGCAAGTAGACTAGGAATTACTTCAGAGATGAAAGAAGTTCCTTCTCTTGCTTTAGGTACAAGTGAAATGAATATAATGGAGCTTACTGGTGCCTATGCTTCTTTTGCAAATCTAGGGTATAAAGTTACACCACACTTAATTACTAAAATAGAAGATAAAGATGGAAATGTATTATATGAAGCTCAAGAAAATAAAGAATCGATATTAAATTCTAGTCTTGTTTTTATACTTAATAATTTACTTACCAATACATATGACTCCACATTTATAGATTATAATTATCCAACAGTAATTGGTATTGCAGGAAAGCTAACTAGAAAGTATGCAATAAAGTCTGGTACAACTGCTACAGATAGTTGGACTATTGGATATACCCCAGACGTTGTTACTTCAGTTTGGGTTGGATATGATGATAGTAGAGAAATAACTAATAAAGATTATATGTATACTAAAAATATTTTTTCTGAAGCTATGGAAAGCTATTTAAAAGACACTGAAGAATCTTGGTATGAAATGCCTAGTAATGTTGTTGGTGTTATAGTTGATCCTATAAGTGGGTTACCTGCTAATGATAAAAGTCCTAAAAAAAAGGTTCTGTACTATTTAAAAGGTACTGAACCTACAAATACTCAAGTTGTGTTTGATGAAATAAAAAAGTAAAAGCTACTCTTTTTAAAAACTTTTACTTTTTTCTTTGTGTTATTTTATTATCTCTAAATAATCTCCTGTTTTTGCTAGTGCTCCATTTCCATCATCTGTATCTAAATGAAGTTCTAAAACATAGCTTTCATCTTCTTTTAGCCATACATTATCAAATATAGTAGTTTTTTCTCCTTCTACTTTAACAGATACCTTATCAACTCCAACAAGACCTAATTCTTCTCTTTCTTTTGGATTGATGTGAATATGTCTATTTGCTATTATGCAGCATGGCTTTGTTACTTCTCCACATGGCCCTACAATTGTAACAGTTGCAGATCCTTCTAAATCACCACTATTTCTAATTGGAGGATTTATTCCTAAAGCAAAACTATCTGTTTTAGATACTTCTACTTGAGTGTAAGATCTAAGTGGACCTAAAACTCTTAATCCTTCAAAAGCTCTTTTTTCTGTTTTAACAGTTACTTTTTTATCTGATGCATATTGTCCAGGTTGTACTAAATCTTTTACCTTATTTAGTGGTTCATCACCAAATAATATTTTATAATCTTCTGTACTTAAGTGTACATGTTTGTTAGAAATTCCTAATAATACTTTCATAAAATCACCTTCAATGGTATTATATCATATATAGAGAAATACATTTTATATTTTCGATTAGATTTAGTTTAAATTGACATTTTTAATAAAATATGTTAAAATTACCGCAATAATGAGGGGGATGACTAGAATGATAGAAGATTTAATGACATGTTTAAGAATTTATAGAAATGTTATTAATGGTGGGTATATTTCAGATAGCTACAAGAGTAAATGTGACAAAATAATTAGTGAAATTGATACTTTAGAAGAAATGATCAATTCTAATAAAGTACTAAATGAGTTTGACTTTGTAACTTTAAAAAGAGATGTGGCTACTGTTTTTCACTCAGATCACTTTCATGGAGTTCCTGGGATAATCGATAATCCTGATGACGTTTTAGCTGTTTTCTTTGGATCATTAAATAGAATTGACGTTTGTATAAAAAATGGAACTGAGGTTAGAAGCGATTTATTTCAAGAAAAAAATGAGGAAACACGTAGAAGAAGAAATCAAAGTGATTATGATCGTGATTTTAGATATACTCATAATGATCAAGTATATCAAGATAAACAAAATACTGTTTTTACATACATTTCTAGTAGATTTAATGCTCTTTTTAGAAACATTCCTTCTAATGAAGAAGATTATGCTAATATACTTGCAAAATTTCAAAGAAAGTTAGACTCTTATAGAGATAGATTAGATACCGTTAATGAGGAAATTAGTTCTTTAAGAAAATTAATAAAAGCAACTGAAATGGAAAGACAGAGTAAAACACATCCAAGGAATATTAACGAAGAATATGATAAGTTATGTATGAGATTATATAATGCAGCTAATAAGTTATATGGCATTCTAAATAAAAGAAGCATTTTAGTAAAAAATAGATATAATGAACTTACTCCTCTTATGTTTTCTAAAGAAGCTGAATTTAATGCAATGTATTCTACCTTGATAAAAGAACATGAACAGTTAATTAGTGACTATAATAGTGCATATTCAATGAACGATAGAAAACAAATGAAATTCTTAGAAAAGAAAATTGATGATATAGAAAAAGAAATAAATGAAAAAGCTAAATTTCTTAGAACCGGATTAAAACGAGCTATATCTGATGAGGTAATTCGTGATGATTACAATTATAATGAATTATATGATAAGTATCTTAGTGCTAAGAAAAGATTTGAAAAAGCTGATAAAAACTTTAAAAAGGTTTCTAATAATCCAGAAGTGTATAAAGATCAATTAAGAAGAAAAATTGACAGGAAATATCAAGATCTTATAAAAAAACATAGTGATCAAATTAAATTTGATGAAAAAGTAAAATCGCAACTTGAAGAAGGTGCTGCGTATTATGTTCAAAAGATAAGAGAATTTGAAAATATGTATTTTCAATTTGCACCTAGCAGTGGTAAGTCAAAATAATATTATTCAAAAGATGGTAAGTGCTAGAATAATCCTTAATAATTTGTTATAATCTATATGATAAGAGGTGTTAATTATGTGGGTTTATATATTATTATCAGTACTTATAGTTATTATTACTGTAATATTTGTTGTAATAGTAGTAAATATTAATAAATTTCAAGCATTAAATATTAAAATTAATGAAGCTGAAGAAAACATTGGTTTATTATTAAATGAAAAATATGATTTATTGTATAAGATTGGTAAAATTGTTAAAGATGAATCCAGTGACACATTCTTTGATAATCTAAAAGATATAGTTATTGAAGATATAAGTAAAATTGAACTTAATAAGGAACTTTCTAAATATGATGCAAAAATAGTGGAACTTACTGATTATAATAAAGATATTAAGTTTGATGAAGACGCATTGAAATTATTTAGTGATTTAGAAGATGTTAATATTGAGTGTGCTGCTGATGAAAAATACTATAATGATAATGTAGAAATATATAACAAACTAGTTAGTCAATTTCCATCAAGTATTATTGCAAAATTTAAAAAATGTAAACACAAAGATTCATATGTAAATGAAAAAGAAGAGATTTTTGAAATTATGAAAGAATAATCAAAAATCTCTTTTTATATATTATCTATTTTCCAATTAATTTGTTTTACTCCGTTTTTTTCTAAAAACTCATTTGTCTTAGAAAATGGTTTACTTCCAAAAAATCCTCTATAAGCTGAAAGTGGTGATGGATGTGCTGATTCAATTATAAAGTGCTTTGGATTTGTTATTAATTTCTTTTTACTTCTTGCGTCACTTCCCCATAAAATAAACACAACTGGAGTATCTTTTTGATTTATTAATTTTATTACTTCGTCAGTAAATATTTCCCATCCTTTGTTTGCATGTGATCTGGGTGTGTCTTTAATAACTGTAAGAGTGGCATTTAAAAGCAATACTCCTTCTTTTGCCCAGGATACTAAACTTCCATGATTGGGTGGATCAATTCCTAAATCACTTTTTAATTCAGTGAAAATATTTATAAGTGATGGCGGTTTTTGAATTCCAATTTTTACTGAAAAAGATAAGCCTTCTGCTTCATTTTCTCCATGATATGGATCTTGCCCTATTATAACTACTTTAACATTATCATAAGATGTTTTAGTAAACGCATTAAATATTTCTGACATTTTTGGATACACTGTTTTATTTTTGTACTCATTTATTATATAATTTTTTAATTTTATAAAATAGTCTTTTCTATACTCATCTTTAAGTAATAAATCCCAATCATTTCCAATCATAACTACTCCTTCAGTTTGTCTTTTATTTTATATAAAGCATAAACATTAATTAATGTTGATAAAGATGTTGCTATATCTACAATTGCCCAAATGTTTGTTGTACTTATATATGCACTTAATATTATTACTATTATAACAATTATTTTAGAAATGTTAATCTTTTTATTTCTAAATAAATATTTAAGACATATATCTCCATAATAATAACAAGTTATAATGGTTGAATATGCAAACAATGTTATTATTAATATTGATAGATAACTACCACTACTTCCAAAATGATAAGTAATAGCATAATTTATTATTTCTATACCATTTAAATTAGTTATTCCTAATGTTTCATAATTAGTTGTTAATATCAATAAAGCTGATATTGTTGTAATAACAAGAGTTATAAAATACATTCCTATTAACTGAATATAAGCTTCTAATTTATAATCATTTGATGATGATAAAGACACTACCATACTAGTTGAACCCATACCTGTTTCATTTGAAAATATTGATCTTTGAAATCCAACAATTAAAGGTATTGTGGAAATAGATCTTAAACTTATACTTTCTTTTAAAATATCTAAAAGTAGTGTTGGTATCATATCAAAGTTATTATATATAACAATAGACCCAATAATGATGTACAAAAATCCCATTACAGGAACGATAAGAGATACTGTTTTAGAAATCGTGTTTATGCCTTTTGAGATAGATAAGTAAACAATTGGAATAAGAATAAATAATATTGCGTTTTCACTAATTAAGAAAGTATCTTTTAATGAAACTATAATAGTATTTGATTGTATTAGGATAAAAGCAAAGAAATAAGTAAAAATAATTAAGAAACAATAAAGCAAAGATAATTTATTACTTATTTCTTTTTTTATATATACTATCGGACCACCTATTACATCTTTTCCTATCTTTTCTCTATATTGAATACCAGTCTTTGTTTCTAGATAAGTAATTATTGATAAGATTATCGCAGATAGCCATATCCATAGTATTGTTCCCTTACCACCGATTATTATTGAGATAGCAATTCCAGAAATAGAACCTACTCCTATTTTAGCTGCAAGTGTTAAATTTAACAGTTTAATGCTATTGGTATGTCTTTTTTTGTCAAACAATTTTACTTTTTTTGATAGTTTTCGCTGTGGAAACTTTAAGTAAAGAGATAATGATATACTACTTAATATCAAGACAATTGTTGTCACAATCCACAAAATGGAACTTATAAAGTTTAACATTTAATCACCATTAAATTATATAAAAAGAAAAAGTTGCTTATGCAACTTTCTTATATTTCTATTAATTGTGTTTCAGTATGTTGTTTTGCTATTATGATGTTATTTTTATACGGATTATTTGCTAATTCACCATTTACTTGTTCTAAGGCTAGTTCTTCTGTGTTATTATTTTCACTTAAGTGAGCAAGAACTATATACTTTGTTTTGTCTCCTATTTCTTTATTTAGAAAACTTCCAGTATATTTATTTGATAAATGTCCTTTATCACTTATTACTCTTTGCTTTAATATGTATGGATAAGGTCCTTCCATAAGCATTTTCTCATCATGATTAGATTCAATTATATAGGCATCCATATTTTCTAATTGCTTATAGTATCTTCTATTAATGTAACCTGTATCTGTTAAGTATAATACTTTTTTTCCATCACCACATATTATAAACCCAAATGCTGGTACATCGTGAGACGCATTTATTATTTCAATATCGATTGAACCAATTGAAACGTTTTTCTCTTCAATAAGAACAATATTTTCCTCTCTTACTATTTTCTTTATCTCACTATATAATTCTTCTTTTACAAATACAGGAATATCTGTTTTTTTTATAAGTGATGAAAGTCCACCTATATGATCTGAATGTGTATGGCTTATTATTATTCCATCAATGGAATTAATATCTACATCTATTTTATCAAGAGAATTTTTTATTCTTGTGTAGTTAATTCCTACATCAACTAGTATTCTTGTATTTCCTGATTCTATAAATGTTGAGTTTCCTTTAGAACCACTTGCTAATACTTGTATTCTCATATCTTACTTATAGAATAGTAATGGGTCATAGAATTGAGAGTTTCTTCTAAATGGATATCCAGCTGATATTCCAAAGTGTAAGTGAACACCTGTTGCATATCCTGTTTCACCCATTGTTCCTATTACTTGTCCCATTTTAACTACTTGTCCTTCTGATACTGATAATGATGCCATATGGGCATAAATTGAGTAGTATCCATTATTGTGATTTATAATAACATAATTTCCATTTGGCCATTTTGAAGTTGCTTCTTCAACTGTTCCGTCGTTGGCTGAATAAATTGGTGAACCATATCCACTACATGAGATATCAATTGCTTCATGAACTTTATTACTTCTCCATCCGTAGTGACTTGTAATACAATAATTTGGTGTTGTTGGCCAGGCCCATTCACCAACATTACCTATTCCTGGTTGAGTTCTACTTCCTTTAGATATTATTTTAGGAATAGCAGGCTCTATTGTTTCTGTATTTGTTATTACTGCAGATGAAATAGCACCATTTTCTTTTTGGACCTTTTTAGTTACTAACAACTTACCATTTTTACCTTCTTGTTTAACCTTTTGATAACCTGCTAACATAGTATCATCATACTCTATTTTTGTTTCGTAATATTGGGTTTGATATTGTACAACGTGATCTTCTTCTATTAAATTTATTTTAGGATTAATTATACCAACGTTTACTTCTTGCCCGGCGTATAACAAGTTATTTTCACTTGTAAATGATGGATTTGCAATTAGAAACTCTTCCGTTGAAAGTTTATTATTAAAAGCTACTGTTTTAATGTTTTCACCGGTTTTAACTGTATATTTTTTTTGCTCTTTTGTTGTTCCAAAAAGCATATACATACTAAGTTTTGTTTCATTTGTAAAAATATTTTCTTCCGCTGATATTCTTCCTTCTTCTATCAATATTTGATTTTTTATATAAATATCTTCTATTAAAGTTCCAACTTTATCTAATTTCGGTTGAGTTTTATTAATAAAGTTTTCATATTGTTCTTCTGGAACAAATGCTAGAACTGTAGATTTTAAGGCTTTTGTGAATATTTCTTTATCTAATACATATATTTTAACATCAGAGGTTACTTTTTCTTCACCTGATTCTTCATCTTGATATTTAAGACCTTTAATCGTTATTTTATATCCATTTATAGTAAACTGTGCCTTATCCTTAATTCTTTCATATATTTCCTTTTCAGATGAGGCTTTTTGGTTATAAGTCATCTCTTTTATAATATCTAGGTCATTTGGTAAATATACTTTATCTACTTTATATTTTTCTTTTATTTCTGTTTGTTCTTTATCGATATATTCTTCTAGCAAGTCTTTATTTTCTATGTATCCAATTGTTTCTCCTTGTAAATATACATGATATAGCTCCACTGGAGTGTCTGATTTAGTATAACCTACAAAAAATACACATGAACTAATTACTAGTGCTAGAAGAGCATAAAAAATATCCTTCTTATTCATTAGCTTCTCCTTTTTGGTCTTCAAAGACTGAGAAGAATTTAGATATATCTTTCTTAAACCTTAGTGGTACTGTTCCTGTTGCTCCGTTACGATGTTTTGCAATTATGAATTCTAGATCACTTACTTGATCTTTTGTATCTAACTCTTTTTTATAATAGTCTTCTCTATATAAGAATACAACAATATCGGCATCCTGCTCTATTGCTCCTGATTCTCTTAAGTCACTTAAGATAGGTCTTGGATTTTCTTTTCTTTGTTCAGCTGAACGAGATAACTGGGCAAGTGCTACTACTGGAACTTTTAATTCTAGTGACATTAGTTTTAGTGCTCTTGATATATCTGATACTTCTTGTTGTCTATTTCCACCATAATTTGCTGCTGATGTTATTAGCTGTAAGTAGTCTATGATTACTAAATCAAGACCTTTTTCTGAATTTGCCAACCTTCTACATTTACTTCTTATTTCTCCTATTGTAATCCCTGGTGTATCATCTATAAAAAGATTAGTCTTTTCAAGTTTTGCATAAGCTTCGTTTACTTTATCCCAATCATTTTGAAGTTGTCCTGTTGCAAGCTTATAACCTTCAACATGTCCGATACACGCGATCATTCTTGAAGCAAGACTTTCTGCGCTCATTTCTAGGTTAAATACTGCTACTGTTGCATTTGAGTTAATTGCTGCATTTGTCGCCAAATTTAAGGCCCAAGCACTTTTTCCTACTGCTGGACGAGCAGCTATTATTATTAGCTCTCCTTCGTGAAGACCTGTTGTAAGCTTGTCTATTCTTTCCCAACCAGTTGAAAGTCCAGTGACATCACCATCTTGTGTAGAAAGTTTTTCTAGGTTTGCTTTTGTAGAAGCTATAACTTCTTTAATATCTCTAAACTCAGTAGTCCTTCTTCCATTTACTACACTTAATATTTTTCTTTCTGCTTCATCAAGAATTGTATTGATATCAACTGACTTATCATAGGCATTTGTTGCAATATCAGTTGAAACATCTATTAGTCTTCTTTGTAGGGCTGTTTCTTCAACTATTTTTATATATTGCTCTACATTAGCTGCAGTTGGAACGATATTAAATATTTCTGTTAAATATTCAATTCCTCCAACTTGATCTAACAATTCTTTGTTTTTTAGTTCTGTTGTTACAGTTGTTGCATCTAAAGGAATTCCCTTATTATGCATTTCTTGCATTGTAGAAAATATTTTGGAGTTATTGTCAAAGTAAAAGGACTGTGGTTGTAATTCATCACATGCTTTTTGAAGAGCAAAACTAGATAGGAACATAGATCCTAAGACTGATTGTTCTGCCTCCATATTACTAGGTATTTCTTTTACTGCCAAATTAATCACCTACTTTTCCAATTTTACTTTTACTATTCCTACTACATCCTTATAAAGAACTATCTCAACATTGTGGTATCCAATTGAAGATAATCCTTCATCAAGGTTAATTTGCTTTTTATCAATTATTATTTTCTTCTTTTCAAGTTCTTCTTTTATTTGTTTTGTACTTATACTTCCAAAGACTCTATCTTGTGCTCCTGTTTTAACCTTAAACACTAATTCAATTTCTGTTAACTTTTTCTTTGTTTCCTCTGCTTCTTTTCTTAGTTTAGCATCTTGGGCTTCTTCTTCTTTTTTTTCAGCTTGATAATTGCTATATGTTTGTTCAGTTAATTTTTGAGCATAGCCCTTTTTAATCAAGAAGTTTTCAGCATAACCATCCTTAACTTCTTTAATTTCTCCTCTTTTACCTTGTCCTCTAAGGTCTTTAATAAAAATTACTTTCATATGTTCTCCTTTCTAATTTAGAGATTTAATAATATTATATAATTCTTTTTCTACTTCTCTAAGATTTTTATTTTCAATGTAGGCTCCTGCTTCATTTTCATCTCCTCCACCATTAAAATGTTCTAGTATTTTTCCAACATTTATCTTTCCAAGAGATCTAGCACTTACCCCTGTTGCATTGTTTTCTAGCTTTCCTACTACAAAAGATGCTTCTATTTTATCAAATTGCAAAAGTGCATCAGATATTTTAGCAAGGTCTTCTCTTCTATATTTAACAGTTGATTTTCCTATTGATATTGCTATATTTTTTATCTGTTTAACATTTGTTATTACTTTTTGTCTTTCGACATAGCTTTTTATATCTTGCTTTAACAAATACTGAACGTATTGTGGATTTGCACCTTGCTCTGCTAAAAGATAACTTGCTTTGTATGTATCTTTTGTTGTCTTTATAACAAAGTTGTTTGTATCTAATACTATACCTGCTAGTAATAGGGTTGCAATTTGCTTATTTAGTGTAATTTTTTCTTGATAAAGAAACTCTGTCATCATTTCACATGTACTCGATGTATCTTCATCTATTATTACTAATCCCTTTTTTATCGTATTTTTGTTAACATCATGATGATCTATTACAATAACATTGTCAATTAAATCTAGTAAATGACTATCTTGTAATAAATAATCTTTACTAGTATCAACTACAATTAAAAGACTATTATCATTTATTTTATTTTTTATTTTAGAGCTTCTTTTGATAACATATTTATCTTTTATTTCATTTAAAACTTTATTAACACCTTTTTCTTTTCTAATATCGTTAATAATTACTGTGGCTCTTTTTCCTCTTGCTTTAACATATTCGTATACTCCGATAGCACTACCTAAAGCATCTAGGTCTAAATACCTATGTGCAGTTATGAATATATTAGATGCATTATCTATCATCTCATTTATTTTTGTTGTGTAATCTAATAATTTCATAGACCCTCCATTTCCTATATTATACAATGATAGACGATAAAATAAAAGAAAAGATTACACTCTTTTCTTTGTCTTAAAATGTGTTCTTACTAATATTGTCTTTCTATTTCCAATGAAAAATCCCAAAAGAAAAAACAATGTAAAATAGATGTGAATGCTTCCGTAGTTTATTAAATACATTATATAGAAAAATAGAATTGTTAGGCTAATATTAAATACAATATTGGTTATTATTCTAAATACTTTGTTACGGCAATACAAAAATGCATAAAAAAGATTATATAGTAATGAGTAAAATAGCCCGTAGACTAATGATACAATCAATGATTGTATTTGTGTTTCTAAATTCATTATTTAAATAACCTGTTGAATATTCCTTGACTATCTTTTGATTTTGTCTCTTCTATATAATCCATAGAGTTTATTTTTCCTTTAATTGAAACATTACCTTGCATTGTATCTAGTTTAATAAGTTCTAAGTCTTCCCCTTTTACTACAAGAAAGCCCATTGTTGTTTCCATCAAAAATTCTTCTTCGTCAAAATTTTCAATTTTTTTTACACCTGATACTAGAAGATTCTTTCGTTCTGCTAGTGATATTCCATGATTATAGTTTGTAATTACACTATCTATTTTTTCCATACTAGTCCTCCTATTAAAATATATGACTAGTACAAGTTATTATGCAAAAGATTAAAATAAATATTTTTAACCACTTTGGGCGTCACCACTCAAATAATTTACTTTATTGATAAGTATCATCTATCATTTATAGACTTAAAATTCAATTGTTTTTTATAAATTTTAAACATGAATAATATTACTTTCCTACAAAATAAAAAGACCATTTGGCCTTTTATTATTCTTATTCAGTTTCTTCTGCTTCTTCGTAAGCTTTAAGAATCTTTTCTTCGAACATAGCTCTGATTTCAGGATTGATTGGGTGTACAATATCACGATGAACTGTTACTGTTTCTCCTTCTTCATTCTCAACTTCTCTAGAAGTGCTAGGCATAGCTATAAACAATCCGTTCTTTCCTTCAATGATACGAATGTTGTGAATTGCAAGACCGTTGTCAATAACAACAGAAGCTCTACCCTTCATATGAGAACCTTCGCGTTCTTCTCTTTTAACTCTTACTGATGTAATCTCCATTAGAATCCTCCCCATCCATAAAGTTTCTATAACCTTATAATATAATCGTAATATAAAATGCAAGAAAATGCAAACAATTTATATAAAAATTTGTAGTGTTTTATTAATAACATCATTATATGAAAATGATTTAATTGAATTCGAGTCTTTTATTTTTATTGTAAATATTGAGTTATAAGTATTTTCTATGGTTCCATAAAACTCTTCTGTCTGATTTCTAGAACCATTATATTTAAATCTAACTAACTTACCACGATACTTCTCTATTTCCTCAATCATCCTCTGTTTATTCATCTTGGGTACCCCTGATACATAGTTCCATTAGTTATGATTCCACCAAACCCTTCCTCTTTATATTTAGTACTATTAATTATTTCAATTAAATCTAGAGGTTTATTTTTATCTGATAATGCTATTTTACTTGCAATAATACCAGGATCTAGTGCATGTATGTTTATTCTTTTAGGACTACTTGCAAAATTTGCACCTGCTTTTATAAGTTCCTCGTAGTTTGATTGGCAAGCACCTGCGATTATTATTAATTTATCGTGACTTTTTTCATATTGTCTCGCTTTATAAATACTATTTATGAAATTTTTGCTATTTTTATATTCTCTATTTCCTATTAATGCATCATGACCTGTTATTACTAAGATGTCTGGATTAATTTTATTTAAATAATCTGTTATAACATTTTCTATTTCTTTTTCATCTATTACAATTCCATAAGACATTATATGCATTTTTTTATAAAGTTTCATACATCTTTCTAAATACTCTTTATCTGCATCAATGTGTAGTATTTTACCAGGAAGATAAAAATACTCTCCTCTATCTAGCCTGGTATTTTGAAATATTTCTTCTAGCCGTTCATCATCATCGTTAAGAAGTTCTATTTCTTTTTTTAAATCAGTTAAATCACTATCTGCAATTAGTCTTTCTTCTACACCTTCTAGTATCGCAGTTTTTCCATCTATTCTTTTAATCTTAAATACAATATCATTGTTATGAGAATTTCTACTTACGTAATCTCCAATTGAAAAAAGCATATAATCATCTCCTTTAAGATTATATGCATTTACTTTAAATAATTATTACAATTTTATAATTCATTACTTATATCTACAAATACCTCAATTGGTATGTTTTCTGCTCTTACATCACTAGGTAAATTGTGTTTTTCCAAAACTTTTTCTATTTTTGTAAAATCATAATTTCTTAGGTTATTTTTTAATGTTTTCCTTTTTTGAGTAAAAGATTCTCTTATTAATTTAAAAAATAACTCTTTGTTTTTTACTGGTATTTGATTTTTTTTCTTTGTAAGAGATATTATTATGCTATCGACATTTGGTGTTGGAAAGAAACAATGTCTTGAGACTACAAATTCTTTTTTTATGTCATAATAGTAATTTAAAAATACTGTGATAGAAGAATAATCCCTAGTACCTACTTTAGCACTAAAACGCTCTCCTACTTCTTTTTGAACCATAAATACCATTTTATCTATGTCTAATTCTTCTTCTATTAGTTTATTTATTATTGGTGTTGTTATATAGTAAGGAAGATTTGCTACTACATATAATTTATTGTATTTATATTCTTTTAAGTCTTGTGTTAAATTTCTATTTAAAAAATCATCTATAATTAGATTAAAATCATTATCTTGAAATTTTTCTCTTAATCTTTCCTCTAAATCTTTATCTATTTCATAAGCTAGAACTTTCGATTTTTTTAATATTTCTTCAGTTAAAGCTCCAGCACCTGGACCAACCTCTATTATTAAATCATCTTTATTAGATGGAGCAAGTTCCGCTATTTTCTTTAAAATATTTTTATCCTTTAAAAAGTTTTGACCAAATTTTTTCTTAAAATTATGTTCTATCATATTTCTTCCTTTTAAAAAAACCTGAATAAATTCAGATTTATCTTTTTTTTGTTATTTTAACATCTATCATATTTCTTCCCATGTAACCACGATCGATTACACTTGCACGATCTTTTACAAACAAGTCAATTCGTTCATCTCTATAACATGCTCCACATGTGTCTAGGATAATTCCTTGATATACTTCCCCATCTATTGTTAGGTTAACTTCATCGTAATATTTAAAATATGTTTTACCAGGCTTTGTTCCAAATTTGTTTTGTAAATATGTAGTTGCTGCTGCTAAAACTAACTTTCCTTTGTATGTATACCAACCTTTTTCATTTACTCCAAATTCCCATGCACAGAATCCTGCTCCTGTACACTCACCTGTATTTAATTCATCATTTGCATAATATGATGTAAGACGATACTTAGTGTTTACTGGATATTTAACAACCGGTACTTCTTCTTTTTTAGGTTTAGGCGTGTATTTGTCTAACATATGTGAAGAATTAAGAGAACTTACTCCAGCAACATTATAAGTAGTTATTTTATTTTTTGATCCAAAGTTAAACAACATTATAAAAATTAATGCTACATACAAAGTATATAAAGATGCATTTCTTAGAATCTTTAATGTTCTTTTTTTTCTCATAGAATCAGCTACCTATCTTTCATATATATAAAAATCATAGCACAGATTATAATTATAGTCAATTTCACTATTTTACTTTAATTTAAAAAGAGTAATTGTGTTATTACATATAGTTTTTTCTACTTCATTTATATCTTTATCAAGAACTTCACTTATTTTTTTAGCTATTACAGGAATATACATTGGTTCGTTTTTTTCTTTTCTATATGGTTCTGGAGTAAGGTATGGACAGTCCGTTTCTAGTAAAATTCTTTCTAGTGGTATATCCTTTAAAGTTTCAGTTAGATTAGTATTTTTAAAAGTTAACACACCCCCTATACCTAAATAATATCCTAAAGAAATATACATTTTTGCATTTTCTTTATTTCCACTAAAACAGTGAATATCTCCATAGTGATTTTCTTCTTTTAGTATGTCATAAGTATCTTGAAAAGCATCTCTAGTGTGAATTACTATTGGAAGTTTTAATTCTTTTGCAATATTAATTTGCTTTCTAAATAATTTTTTCTGTTCTTCTTTATTTTCTTTTTCCCAGTGATAATCTAGCCCTATTTCTCCAATTGCAACTACTTTAGGATTTTGTGCTAGTTTTTTTAACTCTTCTAAGTCTTCATCAGTAGTTGTGTTCGTCTCGCTTGGATGATAACCAATTTCTAAATATATATTATCGTGTGATTTTGCTATTTCTATTGCTTCTTTTATTCCTTTTTTATCGCATCCGCATAGTAATAACGTTCCTACATTGTTTTCTTTTGCTTTTTTTATTACTGTTTCAACGTCTTCATAATCATCTTTTGATATATGACAATGGGTATCTATAAACATGTTTCCTCCTAAAAATTAAAAGAAAGAATATTCTTAAAGATTTGTTTTTCTTTCTTTTATTGGTTTAATATCGTCATCTGTTAATAAATATTTTATAAATAGTCCTTGAATAATTCTATCATGTTTTGAAACGACATAGTCTTTATCGCCTTCATTTTTGAGTTTTATCCAAATATGTCCTTCGTTATCTTTGTTGTTGAAATAATCTTTATCTATTACCCCAACTTGATTACACATTCTAAGGTTATAAGTAAATCCTTGACTACTCCTAACAATTAATAATAATACCTCATCATTTTCCATTGTAGCTTTTATTCCAGTTGGGATTTTTTTATTTCCCCAGATTTTATTGTAAAAGGTTCAATAGCTTCAAAATCATAACCTGCTGCATACAATGTACTTCTTTTTGGTAAATTGTATGCATCATATAATTTTTTATCATCTTTAATGTCTATTTTGAATTGTTCAAAACTTATTTTTTTCAAACTTTCTTTTTTTACTCCTTGTAAAAACAAACTCATCCATAATAGATAAGTTTGTTCTTTATGTTGTTCTTTTATTTAATTCAAGATACTTATTGTATGATTCTTTTGCCATATTTTTTAATGAATCATCTCTAAAAACTGTTTGTTCTTTGATTCTTGATATTACACTTTCGTTAAACAATATATCTACTCTTGAATGAATTCTTTCGTCTTGTTCAACAGTTTTTAATTTATATTTACTTGTTATATATAAAGAAAACTCTGTACGTATTTCTTTTTTTAGTTCTAATTCGATTTCTTCATTAATTCTATTTGTTTCAGAAGATAACTCTTCACTATATTTATCTAAGAAATTTTCATCAATTTCTTGAACTTTTTCTAGGAAATTTTCTTTTATACGTTGTTTTTTTTCTTCTATTTTGGCATTTACAATATCATTTATCTTTTTTCTTTCTCTGTATAGCATTCCTAGTAATTCTTCTTTTTTATATTTAATATCAATTTCTTGAAAATACTTTTTAAAGAATAAAAATAGTTTATTAATCTCGAGTGCTACACAATTGTCTGTTGTATTTTTTAGTGTTTCTAAATTTCTTTCCATTTCAAGTGTTAAACTGTTAAGAAAAATCTCTTTATTTTTATCCTTGAACATTTTACTAATGTCTGCGTCTATCTTATTCATCTTTCAAATATTCACCTATTTTCTTTAAATAAATATTAACAAAAATGGTGTTTTTAGTCAATATTTTCAGTTGTTTTAAAGTTTTTTATTTTTATTTTGTCTAAAATTTTTGTAAGTAGATAGATGTAATTTTCTTCTAGTTTTATCGTGTCTAGAATTAATATTAAATGGTTATTTTTCATTTGGAATCTAAACATTCTTGAAATTTGATATGCATCGACAAATAATTGCTCACCATCTATCTTATCAGACATTTCTCTAGAAAATACTAGTTCAACAGAGTTTTTAGTTTCATGTACTTCTTCAACTTCATTTTTCTTAGCTAATGCCTCAAACCATTCTTCATACATATATATTATTACTTTTTCATCAAGTTTACCAAATCTATCTTCAAGTTCTTTCTTGATTGATTCTAATTTTTCTAGTGAGTCTATTTGATTAATCTTTTTGTGAATTTCTATTTTTAAATCTGTATCATCTACATATTCATCACTAATATGCGTTTCTACATTTAATAGTGGTCTTTCATCTTTTACTGGCTCTTCTTCTACAGTTTCACCTTTTAATCTTGCAACTTCTTCATTTAATATTTTTAAGTATAGTTCAATACCTATATTATCAATAAAACCGGCTTGTTCACTTCCTAATATATCTCCTGCTCCTCTTATTGATAAATCCCTTGTTGCAATAGAAAATCCACTACCTAATTCTGTAAATTCTTTTAAAACATTTAATCTTTTTATAGCAATATCGTTTAGAACTTTATTTCTGTCATACATAAGATATGCATAAGCTATTTTATTACTTCTTCCAACCCTTCCTCTTACTTGATATAACTGACTTAACCCAAAGTAATCAGCATTTAATATTATTATCGTATTAACATTTGGAATGTCTATTCCTGTTTCAATGATAGTGGTACACAACATAATGTCATATTCATGATTAACAAACTCAATCATTTTATTTTCTAGTTCATCTTTACCCATTTGTCCATGGGCTACAACTATTCTTGCTTCAGGAATTAGTTTTTGTATTTCTAGTTTTTTTGCTTCTATTGTTTCAACTCTATTATAAAGTATGAATATTTGTCCATTTCTTGATAGTTCTTTATATACTGCATCTTTTATGATGTGATTATTTTCTTCCATAACATAAGTTTGTACAGGATATCTATCAACAGGAGGAGTCTCAATTAAGGAAAGACTTCTAAGCCCTGTCATAGACATTTGTAGAGTTCTTGGAATAGGTGTTGCAGTAAGAGTTAGTACATCAACATTTTCTTTATATTCCTTTATTTTTTCTTTGTGAACAACTCCAAATCTTTGCTCCTCATCTATTACAAGAAGACCTAAGTCTTTTGGCTTAATATCATTACTTAGTAATCTATGAGTCCCAAAAACAATATCAACTTTCTTTTCTTCTAAATCGCTTATTATCTGTTTTACTTCTTTTGGGGAAGTAAATCTGTTTAAAAGTCCCATGTTTACTGGGAAATTTTTAAATCTTTCTTTAGCACTTTCGTACTGTTGTTTAGATAAAATAGTTGTAGGACACAAATATAATACTTGCTTTCCATCATTTACTGCTTTGAACATGGCTCTAAAAGCTACTTCTGTTTTTCCATAACCAACATCGCCACATAGAAGTCTATCCATTGGGGTACTTGACTCCATATCTTCTTTTATCTGTTTTGATGCTAAAAGTTGATCATCAGTTGGAGTATATGCAAATTCGTTTTCAAATAGCTCTTGAAGTTCATCGTCTTTTCTAAATTGATGACCTTTTTTAATTTCTCTTAATGCATACAACTTTAATAATTTTTCAGCTATATCTTTTACTTTATTTTTTACTCTTTTCTTAGTTTTTTCCCATTCAACACCACCTAATTTATTTATTTTAGGTGTTACTCCTTCTTTTCCAGTGTATTTAGATATTAACTCTATTTTCTCTACTGGAATATAAAGCTTATCTTTACCTTGATAAAGTATTTCAAGATAATCTTTTAAGAAAGAACCTTGGTTAAGTGTCTTAATTCCATTGTATACACCAATACCATGAAGGCTATGAACCACGTAATCCCCTACTTCTAAGTTATTAATGTTTCTAATTTTGGAAGAGTATTTAAAATTAGTTTTATACTTTGCTTTGTTAATGTGCTTATTAAATAATTCTGTTTCTGTAAGTAATATTATGTTTTTATAAATGAATCCTTTATTTAAGCTTTTATTAATAATATTTATTTTATTTTCAATAATATTGTTAGTGTTGGTTACTATGTAAGGCTCTGTTAGATATTTCGTAAAACTTTTGATTTGAAAGTCTTTTAAGGCTATTACAAATGTTTTTCCCATATAAATATTAGTACTTAAATATTTATTAATAGAATCTATATTCTCGTTGAAACTATTTACTTCTTTTATGTCGAAATTTACTACATCTTGTTTACTTATACCCTCTATTATGTTATCAATAGTGTTATAGTAAATCACTAAATCGTTTTTAATGTCATCGATACTATACATGTAGTCATCTGTAAAGTCACTATCTTGATCACTATTATACTCTTTTATTTGTTCTAGCATTGTTTCATAGTTAACCAATATCTGATTATAATTTTTAAATACTGTTACTGGTTTATCTAAATAATCATAAATTGAATTTATTTTTCCACCTGTTAATTCTTTCAAATACTTTTGATTATTTTTTTCTATCTCTACTTCATCGTCAACAATAAATTCAGTATTTGGAAATATTCTACATTCTTTTATTTCTTCGATTGTTTTCTGGCTTACTTCATCAAATAGTCTTAATGAATCAATTTCATCACCAAAAAATTCAATTCTTACAGGATGCTCATATTCTACTGGAAATATATCAAGAACATATCCTCTTACTCCTAGTTCACCTGTTTTAGTTACAATACTTTCTCTTGTGTATCCAGAAGTAATTATTCTTTTTAATAATTCATCTCTTGATATTTCTTGCCCTACTTTTAAATTAATTATAGAGTTAATATAATTTTGTTTTGTTGGCAAATATCTTAAATACCCATTTAAATGCGTTACTATTATTTTTTTATCATTTGATAAAGTTTTATTTATTGTTTCAAGTCTTGATACCTTTAAATCAGGGCTCATTGCAATAGACTCACTTGTTAAGAAGTCATCCATGGGAAATAAATATGATTTATTTGTGTAACTTGATAAAAAGTTATTTAAAATATTTGCTTCATATAATGTTGATGTTACTATTAATATATTTTTGTTACTTTCATCAAGAAGTTTATTAATGTACAACGAAAAGAATTCGTCGTTTAGTCCGACCAATCCTATTTTTTTACCTTCTTTTATTGTAATTAAATCTTTTAGTAAATCCATTTTAATCCCTTTTTAATTATATTTGCACATTAACTTGTCGAAATCTGTTAAAAGAAAGTCATTAAGTATGTTATTGACTGTTTCTTTCAGATTATCTAAAGTTTCTTTTTCTTCTTTACTAAATTTTCCTAAGACATAATCTTTTGTATCAATAGATTTATCATTAGAAATTCCTATTTTTATGCGTTTAAACTTCTCTGAATTTAAATGTAAGGCAATATTTTTAAGACCATTGTGTCCTCCACTTGATCCAGAAGGCCTTAATCTAATTCTACCAAAAGTTAAATCTAAGTCATCATTTATTATTAAAATGTCATTTATATCTATTTTAAAAAAATCAACATATTTTCTTACTACTTCACCAGAAAGGTTCATAAAAGATAATGGTTTTAACAAAATTACTTTTTCATCATTAATTGTAACTTGTGTATATAATCCATTAAATTTTTCTTTTTCTATAGTTACTCCTAATGATTTAGCAAAATTATCTATAAAAATAAACCCGATATTATGTCTTGTATTTTCATATTCTTTTCCAGGATTACCTAAACCTACTATTAATTTCATTTTATTTACCCCTTTCTTGGAACATTTTTTTAACTTCTTCACTATATTCCCCATTTTGTTTATGAGCAATCAATGGTGGAAGTATTTTTAACCCAATATTTCCATTTTTTCTTCCTTCGATTAATACCATGTTTGATTCTGTATTGTCTTTTGGATATATAAGCTGTATTCTTTTTGGTTCAATGTTATTTTTTCTAAATTCTTCTATTATTTCTATTAATCTATCAGTTCTATGTACCATAGCAAAAGTACCATTGTTATTTAAGAATTTTTTGGCAATTTGTACAATTTCTTCTAGAGTGATTTCTTTTTCATGACGAGCAATTGTCTTTTGAATGGTTTCATTAACGTTAGACATTTCATTTAGTCTGAAATATGGTGGATTAGATACTATTACATCAAAATAATTTGCTGGAAAATACTTGTCCAAATTCTTCATATTATCATTAATTAATGTAATTTTATCCTCTAAATTATTAATTTTTAAAGACTCTTTAGCCATATCAAATATTTCTTTTTGTAGTTCGATACCATATATATTAGCATCTGTCATTGTTGAAAGTATCATAGGAATTGGAGCATTTCCAGTACCTAAATCCAATATATTCTTAGTTCTACTATTAATTTTGACAAAATTTGGTAAAAGTACAGAATCTAAAGAAAAATTAAAATAATCATCATCTTGTACTATTTTCAAATCACTATAATTTAGCAAATCATTTATTACTTTCATTTGGTTTATACTCTACTTCTAATTGAGTTTTATCACTTTTTTCAATAGTTATTTTGTTATTTAGTACGTTACAAGATACAACTTTTCCTTCAATATCATTTACTTTGATTCTAGATCCTACAGGTGGAAATACTTTTTTTAACTCAGTATATGTATCATCTTCATAATTCAAGCAACATAATAATCTTCCGCATATTCCATTGATTTTTGATGGATTTAAAGATATATTCTGATTTTTAGCCATATTTATTGATACACTACTAAAATCATTTAGGAAGGTTGCACAACATAGTACCCTACCACATGGACCTATTCCACCTATTTCTTTTGCTTTATCTCTTACACCAATTTGTCTTAATTCAATTCTTGTTTTGTACTGAGAAGCTAATTTTTTGGCTAGTTCTCTAAAATCTACTCTTTCATCTGCTAGAAAGTTAAAAACCAATTGATTTCTATCTAAAGTATAACTACAGTCGATAAATTTCATATCTAGTTTTAAATCGTTAGCTATTTTTCTTGCTTTTGCTATTGCTTCAGTACATACTTTTCTATTATCTGCTGCTTTTTTTATGTCTTCTTTACTAGCAATTCTTAAAACAGGCTTTAAAGGGGCAATAATCTTAGAATCTGGTAGTTCCATTATATCTGTTGCTGCTGTACAAAACTGAAGTCCTCTTTCTGTTTCTACTATAAGATTATCTCCCTTTTTTATTTCTAAATTATTTGTGCTAAAATAGTGAATTCTATTTCCAGTTTCATAATTTATTCCTATTACTTCATTCATTATTATCATCTCCCGTCATTAGCATTATAAGCTTGTCTAATAATAATCTAATATTAGGATTAAACTTTAGTCTATATATACATTGATTGATAGCATCAATTTTTCTCATTATATCTTTTGTATCGTTATTTGAACTTATTATCTCAAGTTTATCAATGTTATTTTCAAAATAATTAATCTTTTTTCCTACCTTATAATTTAATACATCATCATATATGTATAACAAATTATTCAAAAAGTCAAAGCAGTATTTTCTATCATTTAAATTTTTTAAATTCATTCTATTTGGAAAAGCAATTGCTGCTTCTTTGTTTTCTTCGATATTCATCAAAAAATCGAACATATTTTCTATATAATCATTCTCTATTTTTTTGAACTTATTTTCATTTAATATGAATCTTAGCAGCTGACATCTTGATACGATCGTATTTATTACTTTATTTTTGTTATTAGTTAATAAAATTGCAATTATATCTTGTTCTGGTTCTTCTAGGAATTTAAGTAATTTATTTGATGAAGAATCATTTAGTTTTTCTGCTCCATCTATTATATATATTCTTTTTTTATCATATATAGATTTTGTTTTGAATTTTTCTTTTAAATTTTCTATTTCTTTAACAAGTATTAAATTTGTGTCACTAGATAAAATAATTAAATCCTCATTTTTTATCATATCATCAATAGTTACACTATCATTTTTTATTATTAGATTAACTAATTCTTTAGCTAAAGTAACTTTATCAGTGTAGTTTGTCTCAATCATATATGCATGATTTATTCTATCGTTTTTTATATATTTTGAGATATACTCATTAAATTTTTTCCTAATACTTTCTTCATCCATATAATTACCCCATATAAAATATTTTTAATATTGATACCAATAGAATTAATCCAGGAGCATCCAAAAAGGTTAATATTCCAAGTGAAAAAATATTAATTGGGATAACCATATTAAATGATACTGCAATTAAATTATAGGTATACAAAATCAAAAAAGATAATATTATTTTTCTAATCAAAAAAATCAGTTTTTTCACACTTTCACCTATTTACTAATATGAAAAAACTAGAAAAGTTATTCAATTTCTTTTCTATCTGTTAGAGCTCTTTCTAATGTCATAGAATCTATGTATTCAATATCTGTTCCTATAGGTACTCCACTTGCTAATCTTGTTACTTTAATATTCATTCCTTCGATTATCTTTTTTATATACATTGCTGTAGTTTCACCTTCTACACTAGGTTTTACTGCAATTATTATTTCATCATAATGGTTTGTTTCAATTCTCTTAACTAGTTTTTCTATTCCTATATCATCTGGATCAACACCATCTAGTGGTGATATTAGGCCATCTAATACGTGATATTCGCCATTATAAGCCCCTATTTTTTCGAATAAGAAGATACTTTTTGGATCTTCTACTACACAAAGTGTATTTTTATTTCTGCATTCATTAGAACATATTTCGCATATATCTTTGTCTGTTATACCATTACAAATAGAACATCTTCTAATTTTTTGTTTTGCTTCTTTTATTGATTTAGCAAAGAATTCTGTCTTTTCTTCATCTTCGTTTAGTATGAAAAATGCCATTCTTTCAGCTGTTTTTTCACCAATTCCTGGCAATAATTTAAAACTTTCAATTAAATTTTTTAAACTTTCTGGATACATTAAAATAATCCTGGCATCATATTAGAATATTTTGACATTTTCTTTTCTCTTAAATCATCAACTTTTTTAAAAGCATTATTAATAGCAACCATTATCATATCTTCTAGTATTTCTAGATCATCTTTTTCTAAATTTTCTTTATTTTCAATAGTTACTGAAAGGATTTCTTTTTTACCATTTACTTTTACTTTTACTAATGCGCTTTCTCCTTCAAATGTTGTTTTTTCAATTTCCTCTTCTTGTTTTTGCATATCCTTTTGTAGTGTTTGTGCTTGTCTCATTAAAGCTTGAATATTCATATTTTCCTCCTCTATTCATCAAATAATTCTCTTGCTTTTTCTTTTAATGTCTTATTCTTTTTTTCGTTTATTTTTTCTTCAATATAAGTAAATTTCGATTTATTTTCTCTATATTCTTCAGTATATTTTTTCCACGTTGTTTCAGATAAACAAATTACCTTATATTTCTTATTGAAGATTTTGTTAAATATTTTTTCCACAGTGTCTAGTTCAGTATTAATTTGTGTTGCTATTCCACCCATTTTTGATGTTAATACTACGTTTGTATCACTTGCTGCAACTGGCACCACATCAGATGATAATAATCTTGCTATGTTACCAAATTCCTCATCAAACGCATAATCTTTCATTTTATCCCAATTATTTCTTATTTCTGAAATAATATTTTTTTGAGGATTACATAGAGTATTGTTAACCCTTATCTCTATTAAATCATCTTTTGTTTCTATTGAAACAGGCTTTTCTTCTATTGGTTTTACTTCATTATTATTTTGCTCAGTTGATTCTGTATCTATTTGATTAACATTCTTAGAAACGTTACTATTATTTGGTATATTTTCTTCTTTTTTATCAATAAGAAAATTAATTATAGTTGCTTCTAACAAAGTTTTTGGATTTTCTGACTTTTCCATATTAGATACCATTTTATCTAATTCAATTAGTAAACTACATGTTTTAGTAGAATATTTTTTTGTGTTAATCATCTTATTTCTATTATAATCAATTAAATTATTAGACAATTTTATTAGATCAATACCTTCGTTATAATAGTCAGATATTTTTTGAATAATTCCTTCAATATTTTTATCATCAAACATTTTTGTAAACATCTCAAGTTCACTATCAGATATATTACCAGATATTTCTTTTATGGTATTATCTGTGATTGTATCATCAGTATATGCAATTGCTTTTTCAAGTATTCCTATTGCATCACGAAGTCCTCCATTAGAATATTTACATATTTCTTTTAAGCCAGTATCATCTATTTTGATATTTTCTTTTAAAGAGATTTCTTTTAACTTTTGTGTCATTGAAATATCATCAATTTTTTTAAATTCAAGAGTTTGGCATCTAGAAACAATAGTCAACGGAACTTTCTGAAACTCTGTAGTTGCAAGAATAAATATAGCGTGAGCTGGTGGTTCTTCTAATGTTTTTAATAGTGCGTTAAAGGCACTTGAAGAAAGCATATGCACCTCATCAACAATATATACCTTGTATTTTAATTCAGATGGAACAAAAGTAACGTTATTTTTTAATTCTCTTATTTCATCAACACCATTATTTGAAGCCGCATCTATTTCTATAATATCCACACATCCTGGATTAATGGATGCTAAACAACTTGTGCATTCTTCGCATGGAATTCCATCTTCGTGATGTTCACAATTGATCGTTCTTGAAAGTATTTTGGCAATTGATGTTTTTCCAGTTCCACGTGGTCCATAAAAAAGATACGCATGAGACAATTTATTTTTGTTCAAAGCATTTTTCAATATTTGAATAGTTACTTTTTGTCCCACAACTTCATCAAAATTCTTAGGTCTATATTTTCTATATAATGTCTGATATTCCATAAGTCCCCCTATAAATCTCAAGATATATTATACCATAAATATTTTATTTTACAGACATTTTGAATATATTTTTTATCAACAAGTTATCATTATTTTTACGTATATTTACATACTTTACATTTATTTTTAAGCATACATATTGACATTATATAAAAACATTATTTTTTATCTATAAAAATATTTTATAAGCAAAATCATACATATAAATATTATTATTACATTTTTGTTATTTTCTTGATATAAAAAGTGTTAAAACACATATTTTTTTGTTTTTTTAAATTTTATCCACAATAAAAAATATATAAAAATTATTTTTTAATATTCTATTTTTATTTTACTTTACATATATTTCTATTTTTTTAATCAACAATTTTTATCCACAAAGCACAACCGTTTTTATTACATTATTATTTAAAATATTATTTATAAGTTATATTCTACATTTTATTTATAATGTTTCACGTGAAACTTTTTCCACAATCTAGAAATTTTGATACATAAAGCATTTAGTCACAATTATAATCATATCAAATTATTAATATTTTTTATATTTTCCACTAAGTTTTATGTTTCACGTGAAACATTATTCACAAAAATGTTCATATTATTTTTCTTAAATGTTATATATAAAACTTTTTTTCTCCGTTTTACTTTCTTTTTTATTCTATATAATATCTTTTTCCACTATCAATAGTTTCACATGAAACTTTATCCTTTTGATTTCTTAATTTATTCATCAATATCTTATTCTCCGTTCTGTTTTTCACCTATTTTGTTTATTACTTCCTTTTTCCAGATTATTATTATGTTTCACGTGAAACATTTATCCACATAAACTGTTTGTATTTAATAAATTAATCTTTTTTTCTTCGTTTTACCATTTTTTCATTTATATTTTCTTCTCTTTTGCCACTTATAACTTTTATCAACAAGATGCATATACAAAATTTATTTTTTATAAAATATGTTTATTATTAAATATTTTTTCTTCGTTTATTTTCTTTATTATTAAAACTATATATTTCTTTTTCCACAAATAAAAATAATCTTATATAATATAAAAAGATTATTCTTAAAATAAAATTGCAATCACTATTCTTTAATTAATACTTTATATAAAATATTTATATAATTCCTAGGAAATATTTTTTTTCAACAACTATTGTATTGGATAATAATTACATATAATTATTTCCCGGGAAATATATTTTTTACTATTTATAGTTTTTGGGAAATAATTTATAGAATATTTCCTGGGAAAAATTTTTTTTCAACAACTATTATATTGGATAATAATTACATATAATTATTTCCCGGGAAATATATTTTTTACTATTTATAGTTTTTGGGAAATAATTTATCGAATATTTCCCAGGAAATATTTTTTTTAACAACTAATATATTAAGATAATAATTATATATAAATATTTCTCGGGAAATATATTTTTACTATCTATGGTCTTTGGGAAATAATTTATAGAATATTTCCCAAGAAATAATATATTTAAATAAAAAATGTAATAAGGAAATATTTTCAAAAAAAAATTCCAATAAATAATCTATTATTGGAATTATTACGTAGATTTTTTTTACTTCGTTTCACGTGAAACTTTTATCCACAATTTTTTATATTACTTTTCTCTTATATTTTTGAACATTTTACAAATAATATTCTCACACTGTGCTATTATATTTTGATCTTTAATTTGAATTATTTTTTCCTCTTTACTTGGATTTTTACCACTTGCTCCGTAGATAACTTTGTTTATTTTTGTTTCTTTTATTACCTCTTTGCACATATTACATGGCTCTAATGTAGTATATAGAATGCAATCTATTAATCTCCAGTTTTTTTTCTTTTTATTTGCTTTTTCTATTGCTATGATTTCTGCATGTTTTGTCACAATATTGCTCGAATCTCTTAAATTATGTCCTCTTGCTATAATTTTTCCATTACATACAATTACAGCTCCTACTGGAATTTCATTTTTATCATAGGCCTTTAATGCTTCATTATAGGCTTGATTCATATAATATAAATCATCTTTGATCATATACTTCCACAACTCCAAAAAAAATGATGCACATAAGTACAAATTTTTATAAGCATTAAGGCTGCTACATTCCTGTCCTGACCTAGTTCTGCCGTACTTATTGCATCAATTAAATTTTACTATATTAATTAATAAATTACAACTAAATTATTAATTTTCTTCACTTTTTTCCACAGTATTTTCTTCATTAGATTCGATATTTTGTTCTATTTCTGATTCAGTCTCTAATTGTTCTTCGTTTTCTTCTTTTTCTATTATTGCTGTTGTAGATACCTTTTGTTCGTCTTTTAGATTAATTAATCTTACTCCTTGAGTATTTCTACTTAATGTTGATATTTGGGATAGATTAATTCTTATTGTCATACCACTATCAGTTATTATAATCAAATCTTCAGTTCCATTTACTGTTCTTAATGAAACAAGTTTTCCATTTTTATCAGTAATATTTAGAGTTTTAACACCTTTACTTCCTCTATGAGTTAATCTATATTCTTCAATTGGTGTTTTCTTTCCATATCCTTTTTCTGTTACTATAAGAACTTCAGCATCTTTTTCAACAACTTCTGCTCCTACTACTTGTTCATCATCCATTAGTTCGATTCCTCTTACTCCAGAACTTCCTCTTCCCATTACACGAACTTCTGTTTCATTAAATCTTACTACTTTACCATTACTTGCACCAATTACTATTTCTTTTGATCCATCTGTTCTTTTTACTGCTATTAATTCGTCATCTTCTTTTAATACAATAGCTTTCTTTCCATTAGATCTTATTGTATCAAATTCTTCTCTAGCAGTTCTCTTTATTAATCCTTTTTTAGTTACAAAAGTTAAATAAGAGTTATCTTTTTCTGCTTTTAGTGTAACTACAGATGTTATTTTCTCTCCTTTTTCTAATGGTAATAAATTAATTATTGGTAATCCTTTAGCTTGTCTTGAATACTCAGGTACTTCGTATCCTTTCATTCTATATACCTTACCTAGATTACTAAACATTAATATATAATCATGTGTCTTCATTGAAATAAGTTTTTCAGGGAAATCTTCTTCGTTAGTTGACATTCCTTTTATTCCTACTCCACCACGATTTTGAGCCTTAAATGTATCGTTTGGTACTCTTTTTATGTATCCCTTATTAGTTAAGGCAATTAAGATATTTTCAACAGGAATTAATGATTCATCTTCGATGTAATCTACTGCTGTCATATCTATAGTAGTTCTTCTTTCATCAGAATACTTAGATTTAATATCTAACATTTCTTTCTTAATTATTTCTAGTACTTTCTTTTCATAAGCAAGAATAGATTTTAACTCTTCTATTTCAGCAAGTAAAGCCTTTAATTCAGCTTCAATCTTGTCTCTTTCTAGTCCTGTTAATCTTCTTAATTTCAACTCTAATATTGCATCTGACTGAATTTCAGATAATGAGAAGCGTTCCATCAATTTATTCTTAGCTTCTGTATCAGTTTCAGCATTTCTTATTATCTTAACTACTTCATCGATATTATCTAGTGCTATTTTAAATCCTTCTAGGATATGTACTCTTTTTTCGTCTTTTTCAAGATCAAATTTAGTTCTTCTAATTATTACTTCTTTTTGGAAATCAATATATTTAGAAATAATTGATTTTAATCCCAATGTTTTTGGTGTTAATCCATCAAGTACTAACATTATTATTCCATAAGTTACTTGAAAATTAGTGTGTTTATATAAGTTATTTAATACAACTTGCGGATTAGCATCTTTCTTTAATGTAATTGTTATTTTTATACCATTTTTTAAATCTGTGTGATAATCTGCGATGCCATCTAGAGTTTTGTTATGAACAAGTTCTGCAACTTTATTCTTAAGCTCCATAGTATTAACTCCATATGGTACTTCAGAAAATACTATACAACTATGTGATCCATGATCTTCTATTTCAGCTTTACTGCGTATAGTTATTGTTCCTTTTCCTGTATCGTACGCTTGTTTGATACCAGAGTTTCCTAAAATAGTTCCACCAGTTGGAAAATCAGGTCCTTTGATATAATGCATAAGTCCTAAAGTATCAATATCTGGGTTATCAATATAGGCAACACAACCATCTATTACTTCACCTAAATTATGTGGTGGAATATTTGTAGCCATACCTACTGCTATTCCCATTGCTCCATTAACTAAAACATTTGGAAATCTTCCAGGTAGGACTTTAGGTTCTTTTCTTGTAACATCAAAGTTATCATCCATATCAACTGTATTTTTATTAATATCTCTTAGTAATTCAAGTGATATCTTTGATAATCTTGACTCAGTATAACGCATTGCTGCTGCTCCATCACCATCGATATTACCAAAGTTTCCATGTCCATCGATTAACATATATCTTTGGTTAAAATCTTGAGCCATTCTTACCATTGCTTCATAAATTGATGAATCTCCATGTGGGTGGTAATTACCCATAACTTCTCCAACTGTTTTTGCGCTCTTTCTGTGAGGTTTATCTGGAGTATAACCTGATTCATACATTGACCATAAAATACGTCTGTGAACGGGTTTTAGACCGTCTCTTAAGTCTGGTAAAGCACGAGAAGCAATTACACTCATTGAGTATTCCAAAAATGATGTTTTAACTTCATCCACAATGTTGTTTTCTGCTAGGCTATCTCTTTCATGGAAATATCCAGCAAAATTTGCATTATCTATTTCAACTTTCTCTAGAGCTTCATCAAACTCTTCATTTTTGTTTTCATTTTCTTCGTTTTCCATTCAACTCACCTCCTAAATATCTAGATTTTGTACGTATCCAGCATTTTCTTCGATAAATTTTCTTCTTGGTTCAACTTCATCACCCATTAATTTTTCGAATATTGCATCTGCTGCTACACAATCATCAACATTTATCTTTCTTAATACACGCTTTTCAATATCCATAGTTGTTTCATTTAATTCATCAGCGTCCATCTCTCCTAAACCTTTCATTCTGGCAATTTCTGCTTTGCTTCTTACGTTTTCAGGAAGAGTATTTAAATATTTATCAAGTTCTTCTTCATTTAGTACATATTTTCTTATTTTTCCATGTGTAATTCTAAATAATGGAGGTTGTGCTGCATATACATGTCCTGCCTCTACTATTGGTTTAAAGAATCTATAAAATAGTGTTAATAGAAGTACTCTTATGTGAGAACCATCAACATCGGCGTCGGTCATTATTATAATTTTGTCATATCTTAATTTACTTAAATCGAATTCATCACCTATACCAGTACCAAATGCTGTAATTATCGTTCTTATTTCTTCATTTGATAATGCTTTATCTACTCTTGCCTTTTCAACATTAAGTATTTTTCCTCTTAATGGAAGTATTGCTTGAGTCATTGAATCTCTTTCTTTTTTAGCTGATCCTCCAGCTGAATCTCCCTCGACTATAAATATTTCTGAAACTTTTGGATCTTTACTTTTACAATCTGATAATTTTCCAAAGAAATTAGTTGTTGCAAGGTCACTTTTTCTTGTTATTTCTCTTGCTCTTTTTGCTGCATTTCTAGCATGACAGGCAAGTATTGCTTTATTTACTATTGCCTTAGCATCATCTGGATTTTCTAATAGGAATCTTTCAAATCCTTCAGAAAATACATTATCAGCAAGTTTTCTTACTTCTGAGTTACCTAATCTTCCTTTTGTTTGACCTTCAAATTGAGGATTTGGATGCTTACAAGATACAATCATTGTTAAACCTTCTTTAACATCGTCTCCTGTAAGTGGTTCATCTTTTTCTTTTAACAAATTATATTTTCTAGCATAATTATTTATAACTCTTGTTAAAGCACGTCTTACACCTTCTTCATGCGTTCCACCATCATGTGTATTAATATTATTAACAAATGAATAGATGTTTTCATTATATCCAGTGTTATATTGTAGTGCTACTTCAAAGAAAACACTATCTTCTTCACCATCTAAGTGAATAATATCTTCATGTACTGGTGTCTTTCCGGTGTTAATAAACTTAACATATTCACTTATTCCACCATCATATAAGAATGTTTGACCTGTTGTATCTTCGTCATCTCTATCATCTCTTAAATTAATAGATAAACCTTTATTTAAGAATGCTAGCTCTCTTATTCTCACCATTAATGTGTTGTAGTCATAGATATCTGTATCAAAGATTTCAGGATCTGGTTTAAAAGTTACTGTTGTTCCTGTTCTATTTTCTTCGCAATCCCCTATTATTTTAAGAGGTTCGACTGCATGTCCACCATTTTCAAATCTAATAAAATGTACTTTTCCATTTTTATATACTTTTACTTCAAGCCATTTTGATAAAGCGTTTACAACTGATGCTCCTACACCATGAAGTCCTCCAGATACCTTGTATCCTCCTCCACCAAATTTTCCTCCAGCATGTAGTATTGTATATACTGTTTCTACTGTGGATTTTTTAGTTTTAGGATGCACATCTACTGGTATTCCACGTCCGTCATCTTTTACTGTTATTGAATTGTCTTTATTAATAACTACTTCAATATTCTTACAGAATCCTGCCATAGCTTCATCAATTGAATTATCGACAATTTCCCATACAAGATGATGTAATCCTTTAACATCTGTTGTACCTATGTACATTCCTGGTCTTTTTCTAACAGCTTCTAGTCCTTCTAAAACTTGTATCGAAGAAGAATCATAATTTTCATTTTCCATTGTTATTTCCCACCTTTTCTATTATATTTCCTCTTACTACTTTAAATATCTTTGCAGAGTCTAAAAATTTTTTATTTATACCTCTTGTATCATTAGATGTTATTATTACTTGAATATCTTCAGGAATATAATTTATTAATTTATTCCTTGTTTTTACATCAAGTTCACTAAAAATATCATCTAATAACATTATAGGATATGTAGTAGTTAAATTCTTAAATATTGGTATTTCTGCTAATTTAAGAGCTATTATAGCTACTTTTTGCTGCCCCTGTGATCCATATAACTTTATATCATCATCATCAATAAAAAAATGTAAGTCATCTCTATGAGGACCATATAGTGTCATACCATTTTCAATCTCTCTTTTTAAATTTGTCTTATATTTTTTTATTAATCTTTCTTTTAAATGTTCTGTCTCATAATTATCAAATTCGACGTTTGTTTCATAAACAATTTTAAAATTATCTATTCCAATGATGTCCTTATAAATTTCTGCTATATTTGAATTAATTAAATCAATAAATTTTTTTCTTTCCTGGTAAATACTTATCTCTCTTTCAATTAGATTCTCTGTTAAGCTATCAAGGTATCTTTGGTCAGAATTAGCGTTATGAGATAACATTTTTAGGTAGTTATTTCTTATTTTTAATATCTTATTAAATTCGTTATACTTTTTAATATAATTTGTTGATAACTGACTCAATTCAATATTTAAAAAGTTTCTACGTTCTGCAGGTGCTCCTTCTAAAATATTTATATCTTCAGGACATACTAATATTACATTAAGGTTTGTTATATAATCAGAAATTCTACTAATTTCGTTATTATTTACTTTAACTATCTTTTTAGACTCATTTAATTCAACAGATAAACTTTTAAAAATATTTTCATCTCTTATTTCTGCTTTAACTTTAGTAAAAGTTTTATCTTTATTTATTAAATTAGCATCTATTGTTTTATATGATTTAGTTAAAGCTAAAAAATAAATACTTTCTAATAGATTTGTCTTTCCTTGAGCATTATCTCCTATAAAAACATTTGCATGTTTTGAAAATGTTACTGTTTGTTTTATTAAATTTCTAAAATTTATTAAGCTAATTTTCTTAACTATCATTTTTTCTCTCAAAAATGCTCATATTCTCACCTTACCCCATATTAGGTATTCCTGTACAGACAATATAATTATATCATAATTTGAGGCTAAAACCAATAAAAAAAAGGAATTAATCCCTTTTTTTTGCACTTTTTCTTTTATAAATTATTGACTCTAATTTAGATGATCTATAAATTTGATTTTCTAGTGAAAGTTTAGAAATATCAAAGGTCACTTTTTTACCATTTTTAAATGTCACAATAGATTTATTATTCTGTTTTTCAATATTATCAATGCTATTAAGATTAATCCAACAGCAATCTTCTAATAAAGAAGACTTAATTGGAAAAAATATTAATGCACTACTCTCCTCTACTAGTATTGGCAGTTTATAGCTACAATTTAAAATATCTTTAGCAGCTTCTATTCTACCCTTATAGCTACTTCCATAGTATTTACAGCTTTCATCCATAATTTCGTATGCATTTTTTTCCACATCTAACTCATATTTTCTTTCTACTATTCTTGTTTTTCCACTATTCTGTGAAATAATTGCATACGTATCTTCATTAATTTCATAATTGTTCATATATATCCCCCTTTGAACGAGGTATATATTAACATCCTTGTTTGTAATAATTTGTCGAATTATCTAATAAATTGTAATTAATATGTTCTTATTGGTACTACTAATTGAAGTAATCCATCATCAACGTTATTCTTGATAACTATAGGCTTTACTTCTCCTACAAAAGACATTTCCACTTCTTCTGTTGATAAAGCGTTTAAAGCTTCCATCATATATTTTGCACTGAAAGCAATTGTTATTTCTTCGTTGTTATTTTTTTCTATATTCATTTTCATTTCAGCTTTTCCCTTTTCATTAGAAACTGATTTTACTGTTAATAAGTTGTCTTTAGTTGATAATGAAACGATATTTTTTTCTTTATCTGTTGTTAAAATACTTGCTTGTTCAATAACATTATATAATTGTGATAAATTAGCCTTAATAGTTAAATTAAATTCTTCTGGTATAGATTTAGATGTTGGTGGATAATTTCCACTTATTAATCTAGATTGGAATAGTAAATCTTCATTTTCAAATAATACTTTATTGTTAAATATATGCATTTTGACTTCTGTTTCATTACTATCTATTATTCTTGAAAATTCAATTATATTTTTTCCTGGAATTATAATATTGTAGTTTTCTTCAACAGCTTTGTCTAATCTTAAATTCTTTCTTGATAATCTATAAGAATCTGTTGCTATACACTCAAGTAAATCTCCATTAATTTTGAAGCTTATACCTGTAAGAACAGGACGTGATTCATCACTTGAAGTTGCAAATGCTGTTTCTCTTACTATATCAAGTAAGTTTTTTGCAGATATTGTGATATAATTGTCACTTTTTTCTAAATCAACATTAGGATAATCATTTTTATTAATAACATTTAAGTCATATTTTATTTTTTCATCATCTGTATATATTAGTACTTTTGATTCATCAAATACTTCTATGTTAATCTCTTCTTCAGGAATTACTCTTACTATATCTAATATATCTTTTCCTTGAAGTATTGCTACTCCTTCTTTATCCACATTTATGTTATCTTTTTCTATTTTAATAAATTTTTGGATTGTAATATCATTATTAGATGCTGTTAAAGTTAATCCTTGTTTTGTAAGATCAAACTTTATTCCTGCTAAAGTTGGTATTAAATTTTTTGTTGATATTGCTTTTGATACTTTGTTTAAATTTTCTAATAATAAATCTTTTTTTATTTTTAATTTCATATTATTACCTCTTTCTTTTTATATATTATTTATATTATTGAAGTGAATATTGTGTATAACTTTCAAAATTCTTGATTTTACGACATTTTAGCAATTTTTTTATTAACATTCTTGTTGATAACTTGTTAATTAATGTAATTCTTTTTCAAGTTTATCAATTTCTTCAGCTAAATTTTTGTTATTTTTTATCTCTTTTTCTATCTTGTAACAAGAGTGCATAACAGTTGTATGGTCTTTTCCACCAAACTCTAGCCCTATCTTAGGAAAAGATTCATCAGTATGTTTTCTACAGAGATACATAGCAATTTGTCTTGGAAATGCTAAATCAGCGTTTCTTTTCTTAGATTTTAGGTCATCAATTGATACTTTAAAGTAATCTGCTACTAATTTTTGGATTTTTCCTACGTCATTTTTTTCACTAAATCCAGCATTTATATAGTCTTTTAGGGCTTCTATTGCTAAATCTAGTGTTATATCTGCTCCCATCATTGTTGAATATGCAAACAATCTATTCAGACTAGCTTCCAAACTTCTTATGTCTGTTCCTATATTTGATGCCATATATTCTATAACATTATCAGGTATATCAGTATTCATGGCTTCTGCTGCTATTCTTTTCTTTAATATAGCAACTTTTAAGTCAAAATCTGGTGGATAAATATTAACTGGTAATCCCCAATTGAATCTTGTTCTTAACCTATCCTCAAATATTTTCAAGTCATTTGGCGATCTATCTGAAGATATGATTATTTGTTTATCATCACCATATAAGTTGTTAAATGTATGGAAAAATTCTTTTTGAGATTCATTCTTTTTAGCTAAAAACTGAATATCATCAACAATTAGAACATCTATATCTCTATATTTTTTCTTAAAGAAATCAATGTTTTCAAAATTACTTTTTTCTTCTTTTTTCCTTGTAATTTCAATGAAATCATTTACAAAAGTCTCACTTGTTATATATAAAACTTTTTTATTTGAGTTCTTTTCTATGTAATTTCCTATTGCATGCATCAAATGGGTCTTCCCTAACCCACTATTTCCATATATAAACAGAGGATTATACATAGTTCCAGGTTTTTCTGCTACTGCAAGTGCTGCTGCATGGGCAAATTTGTTAGTATTTCCTACTACAAAGTTTTCGAATGTGTATTTTTTATCCAAATGTGATTCAAAATTAGTATCTTTGACATCCTTATATATATTGTCATTAAAATCTAACTTTATTTCTGGTTCATTTAGGAGTTCATCTTGCTCTTCTATTTCCTCTTGGATTAGGAATTCAAGTTCAACTGGTTCCCCTATTTCTTCAATAAAACATGAAGTTATAAGCTTTTTGTAGTTATTTGCTAAGTGGTCCTTGTGTAATGCATAAGGAACAATTATCTTCGCTACTCCGTTACTAAAATCGTACAAAGTGGTTTCTTCAAACCATGTTTGAAAAGATAAAGAATTGATTTCACTTTTGATCTTTTCAAGAATCTTTGTCCAAAGTATAGAATTGTTGTTCATTCTTTATCAAGCCCCCTGTCAAAATACAACAAATATTGTAGACCAATTGTGCAAAAAAAGAAAGAGAAAAAATCAAAAAATAGTTATCCATAAGTTATACACTAAGTTATCCATAGGTAAAACCTTTTATTTATATGTAAAATATGAGTTTTCCACTTTTTCCACAAATTTTAAATCACAGGATGTTATTAAGTTTTCAACATGTTTGTTAATTATGTGAATAACTTTACGTATATTTATACACAGGGTTGTGAATAATGTGGAAATTTGTATTTTTTTGTTGCATCATAATTATTTTAATGATATTATTTTAATTGACATTTTGTTATTTCCTTATTATAATAATGTCGATTTTAGTTTGGAGGTGGAATTGTGAAAAGAACTTATCAACCAAATAATAGAAAAAAAGCTAAAAAACACGGATTCTTTGCTCGTAAAAAGACAAAAGTTTTAAATAATAGAAGAAGTAAAGGACGCAAAAAATTAGTTTAAAATTCCACTGTAATCAGTGGCTTTTTTGTTAAAAGAGGTGATCATTATGGATAGATATCATACAGTTAAGAAAAATTTTGAATTTTCTGATGTTATTCATAATGGTCATTTTTTTAAAAATAATAGTTATGTTATATATTATAAGGATAATAAACGTGATTATTACAGGTTTGGAATATCTGTTAGTAAAAAACTTGGTAACGCAGTTAATAGAAATAAATATAAAAGGCAATTACGCTTTATAATTGATAAATATAAAAAATACTACCAAAAAGGCTATGATTATATTATAATAATTAGGAATGGAAGTGTAGATTTTTCTACTAAAGATAAAGATTTTTTGTCTTTATTGGAAAGAATTCAAAAATTTAAGGAGAAAAAATGAAAGATAGAAAAAACATAGCTAAAATATTTGTTATTTTAATAGGAGTATTTTTACTAACTGGTTGTACAAAACAATTAGAGGATAAAAACAGTAAGGTTGTTACTAATCCTACAACAGGTCAAAGTTTAACAGAAAATATTTTGTGTCAGCCAGAGGATGAAGAAGTAAGAAAACTTTATATAGATAATAATAAGAATATTGATGAACTACCTGTATGTAAGAATTTTTCAATAGGTAGTGGAGGATATGATGGATTATGGTCTAGTGGAATAGTTAAGCCACTTGCATGGGTTATTATTCAATTAGGTAATATCTTTAAAGATTATGGAATTGGTTTAATAATTACTAGTTTGATAATTAGATTAATAGCATATCCATTAACTAGAAAAACAGCAATGCAATCTGAATTGATGAAAGATGCTAAGCCAGAGTTAGATAGGCTAGAGAAGAAGTATCAAGGAAAAACAGATCAAGCTTCAATGATGAAAAAATCAAATGAAATGGCAATGATTTATAAAAAGTATAATATTAATCCTATTTCTGGTTGCTTGTTCGCTTTCATACAAATACCTTTATTTATAGGATTTTTAGAAGCAATAAATAGGGTACCTGCTATATTTGAGGAACATTTATTAGGTCTACAACTTGGAACAACACCATTTACTGGAATAAAAGGTGGTAACTTATTATATTTAGTTCTTATTATAGTAGTTGGTGCTACTACATATTTCTCATTAAAGATGAATTCTTCATCTAATCCTAGTGATCAAAGTATGAAGATGATGTCTAGATTTATGTTTTTCTTAATATTGTTTACTTCAATTTTCATGACGTCAGCTTTAAATATATATTGGATTACAACAAACTTATTTACAGTTGTTCAAAATATGATAGTTAAGATGAAGAAAGAGAAGGTATAAATATGGAGAAGTACGTATTTTCTGGGAAAACAGAGGAAGAAGCACTTGAAAGTGCATTGAATGAATTAAATGTAACAAAAGAAGAAATTTTCTACGATGTTAAAGAACAAAAAAGTGGGTTATTTAAAGGAAAAAAATATGAAGTTTCTGTTACTAAGAAAGAAGATATTAATAAGTTTATAAAAGAGACAGTATTAAAATTAGTAAAAGATATGGGATTTAGTGATGCTCAAATCGAATCTAAAGTAAGAGATGGAATATTAAATTTAACACTTAATAGTAGCAATAATAACTTACTAATTGGTAGAGATGGAAAAAATATGAGTGCTCTTAGTGTTATTGTTAAACAAATTGTTCAAAATGAAATTGGAAGATTTTACAAATTTAACTTAGATGTTGGTGAATACAAATTAAAACAACAGAAAAATTTAGAAAGAATGGCAAAGCAAATAGGAAGAGAAGTTGCCAAAAGTAAAATAGAAGTTAAACTTGATCCAATGAACTCATATGAAAGAAGAATAATACACAATGCATTAAATGATGATCGTTATGTTTATACAGAAAGTATTGGCGAAGAACCTAATAGATGTGTTGTCATTAAAGTTAGAAATGATTAAGGACGTGAAGTCCTTTTTTCTTTAAGGGAGTGATTATATGAATGATATTATTGTAGCTATATCTACAGCATTAGGGAAGGGTGCTATATCAATTATTAGATTAACTGGTAATGGGTGTATTGAGTTAGTTAATAAATGTTTTAGTGGCAAAGACTTAACTAAAGTAGATAGTCATACTATTAATTTTGGATATATTGTACAAGATGACGTTAAAATAGACCAGGTTTTAGTAAGCGTTATGAAAGCACCAAAGACATATACAAGGGAAGATGTTGTAGAAATAAATTGTCATGGTGGTATTGCTTCAACTAATAAAATACTTGAAATTATGGTACTTAATGGGGCTAGACTTGCTGAAAAAGGGGAGTTTACCAAAAGAGCATTTTTAAATGGGAGAATAGATTTAGTAGAAGCTGAGGCAGTTATGGATATAGTTAATTCTAAAACTGATAAAGCAAGAGAACAATCTATGAAACAATTAGAGGGAAGACTTACTGGTGTAATTAGAAAATTTAGACAGGAATTACTTGAATTACTTGCTAATGTAGAAGTTAATATAGATTATCCAGAATATGAAGATATTGAAACAGTTACTATTAATGATATAAAGAGTAGGGTAGCTTCTATGAAAGAATCAATTAGCTCTATAATTAAGGAAAGTGAAACAAGAAAAATTATTAAAGAAGGTATTAATCTAGCTATTGTAGGACGTCCAAATGTAGGAAAGAGTAGTATTTTAAATTGTCTTTTAGGAGAAAATAAAGCAATTGTTACAGAAATAGCTGGTACAACTAGAGATGTAGTTGAAGGAAGCATAACACTTAATGGCATTCTACTTAATTTTATTGACACAGCAGGAATTAGAGATACTGATGATGTTGTAGAAAAATTTGGTGTCGAAAAGAGTATTAAAGAAATTAGTAAAGCAGATTTAGTCCTACTTGTTTTAAATAATAATGAAAAGCTAACTGGTGACGATTATAAATTAATCGATATGATTGGTGATAAAAAGTATATTACAGTAATTAATAAAAAAGACTTAGAAAGTAAAATAGAAAGTGATGTAACAAATTTAAAAAATGTTATTTATACTGATACAGTTTCACTTGATGGTATTGAATCATTAAAAAATAAGATTATTGAATTATTTAACCTAGAAGAAATAGGAAGTTCTGATGTTGAAATTCTAACAAATGCAAGACAAATAACTCTTGCTAAAGAGTGCTTACCTATATTATCTGATGTTGAAAATGGTATAAGCAACAATGTTCCTGTTGATTTAGTTGCTATAGATATTAAAAGAATTTGGACTAAACTTGGTGAAATTCTTGGAGAAAACTATAGTGATGAATTAATAGATCAGCTATTTAGTCAGTTCTGTTTAGGTAAGTAATTGCAGTTTTGGAAAATTATGGGAAAAAAATTCATAAATTGCATTTAATTTTAAATAGTGTTACTATTATTTTTATCGGTGGTAATTTATATGAAAGTAGTAAATATAGGATTAGATGTTGGTTCAACTACTGTTAAAGCAGTTGTAATGGATAAAGAAAATAATATTTTATTTTGTGAATATAGAAGACATTTTTCAGATACTAAGAAAACAATTTTTACTTTGTTTTCTGAAATTATGGAAAAGTTTAAAGGTTACAATTATACATTAACAATGACTGGTAGTGGTGCTATTGCACTTGCTAAGTTTTTGGATGTTAACTTTGTTCAAGAAGTAATTGCATGTAAGAATGCTATTATGGAATTTGTTCCTCAAACTGATGTGTGTATTGAGCTTGGTGGGGAAGATGCTAAAATTATATATTTTGATCAAACAATAGAACAAAGAATGAATGGTTCTTGTGCTGGTGGAACAGGTTCTTTTTTGGATCAAATGGCAGTACTTTTGAATACAACAACAGAAGGACTTAATGATTTAGCTAAGAATGGTAAAACAATTTACCCAATAGCTTCTCGTTGTGGGGTGTTTGCAAAAGCAGATGTTCAACCTCTTTTAAATGAAGGAGCTAAAAAAGAAGATGTAGCTCTTTCTATAATGCAAGCAGTTGTTAACCAAACAATAAGTGGACTTGCTTGTGGTAAGCCAATAAAGGGTAATGTTATATTTTTGGGAGGACCTCTTACTTATTTATCTAGTTTAAAAGATAGATTTATTAGTACTTTGAACTTAAATGATGATGAAGTGGTTAACCCTAATATCGATACAAAAGTTTTTGTGTGTATTGGTGCAATACTTGATAAAGAAAAGAAAAATGTATTTGATATTAAAGAATTTAAAAAAATACAGGAAAAACTAGAGTCTTTTAAAGAAGAGGAATCTAATAATTTACCAGCATTATTTAAAGATAATAAAGATTATGAAAAGTTTTTAAAACGTCATAAAAAGTCCTCAATTAAGAAAAGAGATTTAAATAGTTATGTTGGAGATGCATTTGTAGGAATAGATGCTGGAAGTACAACTTGTAAGGTTGTTTTGATAAGTAGTGATGGGGAATTACTATATGAAAATTATCAAAGCAATAAAGGTACTCCTTATGATACTGCTAAGGAAATGATCCTTGATTTATATAGTAAACTTCCTCCTAAAGTTATTATTAGGCAAAGTGGTTCAACTGGTTATGGTGAAATGCTTATTAAAACAGCGTTTAATCTTGATATTAGTGAAATAGAGACAATGGCTCATTATGAAGCTGCTAATTATTTCTTGCCTGGAGTTGAAAGTATCATAGATATTGGTGGACAAGATATGAAGTACATCAGAATTAAAGATGGTGCAGTTAACTCTATAATGTTAAATGAAGCTTGTTCTAGTGGATGTGGTTCTTTTATTGAAACACTTGCTAAGAGCTTAGGTATGACAGTTAATGATTTTGTAGACTTAGCTGTTAAGAGTAAGTCTCCAATAGATTTAGGTAGTCGTTGTACAGTATTTATGAATAGTAAAATAAAACAAACTCAAAAAGAGGGAAGACCTTTAGGTGATATTTTTGCTGGGCTTTCTTATTCTGTTATTCGTAATGCCATTCAAAAAGTTATGAAAATAAGAGATATGACTACTCTAGGAGAAAAGATAGTTGTTCAGGGTGGAACATTCTTAAATGATGCTGTCTTAAAAGCTTTTGAAAATATTACGCATAAAGAAGTAATTAGACCTGATATAGCTGGACTTATGGGGGCTTATGGAGTAGCTTTAATTGCTCTTGATAACTTTAATAAGTATGACGATAAAGATATAGTAAGTTCTATGCTTTCTAAAGAAGAACTATTAAATCAAAAGGTTAAGACAACAAACACAAGATGCCAGGGATGTGAAAACCATTGTGCATTAACAATAAATATGTTTGATAAGAAAAGGTTTATTTCTGGTAACAGGTGTGAAAGAGGTAGTGGTAACAATGGAAGCAGTTCAACATTACCCAATATGTATGCTTGGAAGTATGATAGATTATTTGATTATAAACCAATAGAAGATGCTCCACGTGGAGAAATAGGTATTCCAAGAGTACTTAATATGTATGAAGATTATCCTTTATGGTTTACAATATTCACTAATTTGGGATTTAAAGTTGTTATTTCAGATCATTCTAATAGAAGAATATATGAAAGCGGTATTGAATCAATGCCTAGTGAATCAGTTTGCTATCCTGCAAAACTAGTACATGGACATATTATCAATTTAATAAATAAAGGAGTAAAGACAATATTTTATCCTTGTTTGATGTATGAAAGAAGTGAATTTGATAACTCAGATAACCATTATAACTGTCCAATAGTAACTTCTTATAGTGAAGCAATTAAATTAAATGTTGAAGATATCGAGAAGAACAATATAACTTATATAAATCCATTTTTACCTATTGAACAAGAAAAACTTGTTTTGAGATTATTAGAAATTCCTGAATTTAAGAAATACAAGTTTAAAAAGAGTGAAGTTAAAAAAGCTGTTGCTTTAGGGTTTAAAGAACAAGAAAAGTTTAAAAAAGACGTTCAAGATAAGGGTGAAGAATTCTTAGAATATATTTTAAAACATAATGAGAAGGCAATTGTTCTTGCTGGGCGTCCATATCATTTGGATAAAGAAGTAAATCATGGAATTGATACTATGATAAATTCTTTAGGCCTTGCTGTGTTATCAGAAGACTCAATTTGTCATCTAAGTAAAATTAAATCTAAAATGAGAGTAATGAATCAATGGGAATACCATGCTAGAATATTTAATACGTGTGATGTTGTAAGTCGCTATGATAACCTAGAACTTGTTAATTTAAATTCTTTTGGATGTGGACTTGATGCGATAGTAACAGATCAAGCTGAAGAAATATTAAGATTTAATAATAAGTTATTTACTACAATTAAAATAGATGAAGTAAATAATTTAGGTACTGCAAAGATTAGAATTCGATCTTTAATTGCATCTATGAATAAAAGACAAAATGATAAAGAATATGAAACATATAGTTATCAAAAGAATACTTTTAGTGAAGCCGATAAAAAACATATATTGTTATTTCCTGATGTTTCGCAATTTCATATGCCTTTGTTGGGCGCAACATTGTTATCACAAGGATATAAACCTGTATATTTAAAAGAAACAACTGAAGAAATGATTGAAACAGGGTTAAAATATGTTAATAATGATGCTTGTTATCCTGCAATTATAGTTATAGGCCAACTTGTACATACTTTGCTTAGTGGAAAATATGATGTTAATAATACTAGTGTCATTTTAACCCAAACTGGTGGTGGATGTCGTGCTACTAACTATATAGGACTAATTAGAAAAGCTTTAGTAGATGCTGGGCTTCCTCAAGTTTCAGTTATGTCTTTGAATTTTTCTGGACTTGAAAAAGATCAAGCGTTCCATTTAAATATTTCACTTATCAATAAATTACTTCAAGCAGTAAGTTATGGTGATTTATTAATGAAACTTAGCTATGCTACTAGACCTTATGAAGTTAACAAAGGTGAAACTAATAGAGTGTATGATGAGCTTGAAAAAATGTGTGAAGAGTCATTGTATCATGGAAAATTTAAAGAATATAAGAAAAATATAAATAAAATTGTTAAAAGATTTAGTGAGATTGAAATAGAAGATAAAAAATTACCTAAAGTTGGAATTGTTGGTGAAATACTTATTAAGTATCATACGTTTGGAAATGACCATTTAGTTGATAAACTTGAAAAAGAAGGAGTAGAAGTATGTGCTCCTGAACTTATGGGATTTGTTAAGTATTGTGCTTATAATAGCTTAATTAAAGATAAATTGTTTAAGACAGGGTCATTTTACTCTTACTTATGTAAAAAAATGCTTGAAATTATCCATTTATATGAGAAACCAATAGATAAAGCGTTAGAGGGTACTAGATTTAGAAAAAGTGTTGATATTTATAAACTTGCTGATAATGTTGAAGGAATATTGTCTGTTGGAAATCAAACTGGTGAAGGATGGTTCTTAACTGGAGAGATGGTTGAACTTATTAAAGAAGGTATAAATAATATTGTTTGTGTTCAACCTTTTGCTTGTCTTCCTAATCACATAGTAGGTAAGGCAGTAATTAAAAAGGTAAGAAAACTTTATCCAGATAGTAATATTGTTGCTATTGATTATGATCCAGGAGCAAGTCATACTAATCAAGTTAATAGAATAAAACTAATGTTGACTGTCGCTAAAGAAAAGGAATAGAAATATTTCTTTTTTTTTAATAATTTTTGTATTATAATACAATAGATTTATGGAAGTGATAAATATGTATGATGTAATAGTTATTGGTGGAGGTCATGCTGGATGTGAAGCAAGTCTTGCTAGTGCAAGATTAGGTAAGAAAACATTATTGGTTACTGGTAAAATAAAAAATATTGCTGATATGCCATGCAATCCATCAATTGGTGGACCTGCTAAAGGAGTTATTGTAAGAGAAATAGATGCCTTAGGTGGGGAAATGGGTAAGAATACTGATAAGAGTTTTCTTCAAATGAAAATGCTTAATACAAAAAAGGGACCTGCAGTAAGAGCATTAAGGGCACAAGCTGACAAAGTTACTTATCAAAAAGAGATGCAAGAGACAATTCTTCATCAAGAAAATTTGGAAGTATTAGAGGCAATGGCCGAAGATATTATTGTGGAAGATGGAAAGTTTAAAGCGATTATATTAAGAGATGGAACAAAAATAGAAGGTAAAAGCTTAGTCATTACAACTGGAACATATTTAAAAGGTATGGTTTTATGTGGGGACACTAAAGTATCTAGTGGGCCTCATGATGAAGAACCATCTTTGTATTTAAGTGATGCCTTAAAGCGTATTGGATTTAATATTAAAAGATTAAAAACAGGAACTCCTCAAAGAATTAAAAAAAGTAGTATTGATTATTCAAAGGCTACTATACAACCTGGTGATGATGAGTTATACAATTTTTCTTTTTCAAATACTCCTAATTATGACCCTAAAGAACAAGTTCCTTGCTATTTAATTTATACTACTCCAAAAACACATGAGATAATAAGAAATAATTTATCTAAATCTAGTATGTATGGTGGGTATGTTACTGGTGTTGGGCCTAGATATTGTCCATCTATTGAGGATAAAATAGTTAAATTTGCTGATAAAGAAAGACATCAGTTATTTTTGGAACCAGAAAGCTTATACTACGATGATATTTATTTACAAGGATTTTCTACAAGTATGCCACATGACATACAAGAACAAATGGTTCATAGTCTTCCAGGTCTTGAACATGCCGAAATAGTTAAATATGCTTACGCTATAGAGTATGATGCAATAGATTCATTGCAGTTAAAACCATCACTTGAATGTAAATTTATAGAGAATTTATATACTGCTGGACAAATAAATGGTACAAGTGGGTATGAAGAAGCAGCAGGTCAAGGATTAATTGCTGGAATTAATGCAGCTAGAAAAATCGATGGAAAAGAACCAATAATCTTAGGAAGAAATGAAGCATATATTGGGGTGCTTATCGATGACTTGGTTACTAAAGGGGTAATAGATCCTTATAGACTTCTAACATCAAGGGCAGAATATCGTTTGCTTTTAAGACATGATAATGCTGATTTAAGACTTATGGATTATGGCCATAATATTGGGTTAATTAATGAAGAAGAATATAAGAAATTTGAAGATAAGAAGAATAATATAAAACTTTTAACAGATATTTTAAAAGAGACTAAGATAACTCCAAAAAAGGAGATTAATGAGTATTTAGAAAGTATAAATAGTGCAACACTTCTTGATTCAATTACACTTTATGATTTATTAAAAAGACCTGAGATTCAATATGAAAACATAGAAAAGTTTGTAGAAAAAGAATTTTCTAAAGATGTTATTGAACAAGTTGTAATAAATACTAAATATGAAGGATATATTAATAAGGCAAATAAAGAAGCAGAGAAAATGCTTGAATATGAAAAGATTAAATTAGCTGATGATATAGATTATAGTAAAGTACCTAATCTTGCTAAGGAAGCAGCACAAAAACTTAATGAGATTAAACCTATTTCTATTGGACAAGCAATTAGAATTAGTGGAGTTAATCCTGCTGATATTTCCATGTTACTTTTATATTTAAAGAGGAATAAAGATGAATAAGGATGAGTTTATTTTAGAAGTTAAAAAGTTAGGTATAGAAGTTACAGAAGAGAAGTTAAACTTACTTGATAGATTTTATCATATGCTAGTTGATTGGAATGAAAAGATTAATCTAACTGCTATAACAGAAGAAAAAGATGTATACTTGAAACATTTTTATGATAGTTTAACACTTTGTAAAGAAATCGATTTATCTAAAGAGTGTAGATTATGTGATGTTGGAAGTGGTGCAGGGTTTCCTGGAATAGTAATAAAAATATTTTTTCCTAATGTTAAAATTACTTTGATTGATTCCTTACAAAAGCGTGTTAATTATTTGCTTTATGTAATAAGAGAATTAAATTTAAAAGATATTGATGCATATCACGAAAGAATGGAAGATTATTCAAAAAAACATGTTGAAGAATTTGACTATATAACTGCAAGAGCAGTAGCTAATTTAGGAATTATATCAGAAATATCTGTGAGTGCTCTTAAAATTAATGGTCATTTAGTTTTTATGAAAGGTAATTGTGAAGAAGAATTAAATAAATTTTTACTTAAATCATCTTCTTTGGGTTTAGAACTAGTTAATGTTAATAAATTTGTTTTACCACTAGAAAACAGTGCTAGAACACTCATTAATCTTGTAAAAGTATCAAAAACAAATAAAAAGTATCCTAGAAGAGTGGATGTAATTAAAAAGGAATATATGTAGAATATATTCTCTTTTTTTTGACAATGCTAATTAAATCAATTATAATGTTCTTATATTAGAGAGGATATATGAAAATGAAAAAAAAGAATAAGAAAGGGTTTACTTTAATTGAATTATTAGCAGTTATTATCATATTGGGTATATTGATGATAATTGCAATTCCTAGTGTTACTTCATATATCTCTAGTTCAAGGAAAAATGCATATGTCGATACAGCAAAACAAGTTATTGGCGGTGCTAGAGTTTTAGTTAATAGCGGTAAGTTAGAAGCATACGATTCCTCAGTTACTTATTACATTCCATCTTCTTGTATTAACCTTGAAAACGGAGATAAACCAGTTTCACCATATGGTGATTTCGTCAGTGCCTATATAGTTGTTACTTACAATGGTAATGGATATGATTATTATTGGACAAGTGTTGATGAAACAGGACAAGGAATTAAAGATTTAACAAAATACGATGATTTGGATGCCGATTTAATTGAAGCTGGATTATCTATATCAGATGTTAAGATTCAATCAATCGAGGGGAAAGAACATGTTGTCGTATATAATGCAAACTGTACATCTAAAGAAACAATTGAACAAAATATTACTACTACAACAACAACAGATAACATTACATGGATTTATAAAGACTTGAAATTAAAAATAGATGTTCGTTTAGATAGATGTAGTATTCAAGGTGATTATAAAGTTTGTTATAATGCTGCAATTGATGTTACAAATATTGGTAACTTGTCGACAATTAAGTCATTTGATGCAACTTTTGATGTACCAGAAGGAACAATTCTAGATAATCCTGGATTTGATCAAAGCTTAGTAAAGCTTGAATTAAATGGAACTAAATTAAAAGTTATAGGAAATCCATCTCAATCTACATGGAACTATTTAAATGCATCACATAGCAATTTCAATAGTGGATTCCAAATTAAGTTCCCTAAAGACAAAGAGTTTATATTGAAAAATGGTAATATTCAATATGTTGAACTTATCGATGGTACTCATGAAGGAACATCACATGGTGGTGTAGTTGGAGATTCAAATGATATGTATGCTGAACTTCCTACATTAAAAGTTAGATTAGAAAGAAAAAGTTATTATACAGCTGGAGGAAGCTCTTATGTAGAAGATTATAATGTTTATGTTACTAATACTTCTTCTACTGATGTTAAAGACTGGTCATTTGTTTTAGTAGCACCTCCTGAGTTTAAAAATGCTTATTCTTATAATCCATTAATGTATGTAAAAAATAATAATGAGTATACGTTTTATCCATCTGAATATGATACTACAAGAAGAACGTTGTCTCCTGGAGAAACAGCAGAATATGATGGATTCTTAAGAGTAGAAACGTCTGATACAAATGCAGTTCCAGAATTAAAATAATATAAATTAATTAGTGTGATTAATATAATCACACTTTTTTAATAAAATACTTTAATTTTTTATTGTTTTATTTTATAATGTTATAGTAAGGTGTATAAGAAGAGGGTGTTAGTTATGGATGGTAATAGTGAAGTAGTTTCATTATATTTAGATGATATTATTCCTAATAGATTTCAGCCAAGAGAAGTTTTTGATGATCAAGCATTAAAGGAACTTGCTGTTTCAATTAAGGAACATGGGGTTATTCAGCCCATTATTGTTAGAAAAGTTGATAATAAGTATGAGATAATAGCAGGAGAACGTAGATATAAGGCTTCTACTATGGCAGGACTTACTAAAATACCTGCTATAGTAAAAAATTTAGATGATAAAGAAAGTTCTAAGGTTGCATTAATTGAAAACTTACAAAGAAGGGATTTAACTCCTATTGAAGAAGCAAGAACTTACCAAAAAATACTAGAACTTGAGGATAATATGACTCAAGAGCAACTTGCTGCAACGATGGGTAAAACACAGTCTTCTGTATCTAATAAATTAAGATTGCTTGCTCTTCCAGATGAAGTACAAGATGCTTTGTTAAAAACGAAAATTTCTGAACGTCATGCAAGAAGCTTATTGAATCTTCAAGATAAAAATGACCAAATAAAAATGTTAAATAGAATCATTGATGAAAAGATGACTGTTAGAGATTTAGATAAAGAAATTAAGTTAATAAATGATAGTAAACCTGGAACAGATAATGTAAATCCAAGTGGAACAGTTGAGGGTGGTGCTACTATGAATAACCAGATAGGAATTAATAATATGTTAACAGCTAATGATATAGTGGGAAATGTTCAAAATCAAGCTATTGGTAGTGTTAGTTCGTTACCAAGTGAACAATCTACAACAGCACCTCAATTTAATTTAGCTAATTTTGGAATACCTTCATCTACAGAGCCTGAAACTGAACCTGTAAAAGAAACAAGTGCTCCTATAACTCAAAATAATCCTACAACAATAGATATAAATAAAATAAGAGAAAATTCTGTTGATATAGGTGGAATAAAACCAGAAACAGTTGATGTAAAAGATCTTATGAAAGATACAACTGAGCCACAAAATGATGGATTTAAATTTGTTCCAACGTTTGGTTTTAATCAAACAGCAAATAAAGAACAAACTACAACATCTCCTTTGCAAACAACGACAGCTTCTACTTTAGCTCCACCACCAACTACTAATAATTTTGATCAATTTTTTAACTCAAATATAGCTAAAGAACCAGTAAATGTTGCTAGTTCTATTGGATCTGTTGGAATTGCTGTTCCAACTAAAGCTGATTTAACTCCTGCAATTGCTGATATAAAAAATGCAATTACTTCACTTGAAGGTAAAGGATATAAAGTTAGCTTTGAAGAAGCAGATAGTGACTCTAGTTACAAGATAACTATTAATTTACAAAAATAATGCAAGAAGAAAGCGTTATGCTTTCTTTTTTTTAAAAGTTATTTATTAATCGTTTAATTTTTGATAAAATAGTATATGTGTTATAAGGAAGGCGATGTAGATGGGAAAAATGATTTCTCTTGTTAATCAAAAAGGTGGAGTTGGAAAGACTACTACTAGTATTAATTTATCTGCATCTTTAGCTTATTTAGGTAAGAAAGTTTTACTTATAGATTTAGACCCACAAGGTAATTCGACAACTGGAATTGGTATGAACAAGGGTGATATAGATAGAACAATATATGATGTATTAATTGGAAAATGCAATATTGATGAAGCAATAATTCATACGAAGTATAATAGACTAGATCTTCTTGCTGCTACAGTTAATTTAAGCGGATTAGAGACGGAATTCTTTGAAAAATCTAAAGAAGAACCTAATTTTGTTAAGGGTGCACAATTAAAAAATAAAATAGATCCAATAAGAGATAAATATGATTATATAATAGTTGATTGTCCACCAACTTTAAGTATTATTACAATAAATGCTTTAACAGCTTCTAATTCAGTTATTATTCCGGTTCAGTGTGAATTTTTAGCACTTGAAGGAATAATGCAATTATTAAATACAATTATGATGGCTCAAAAACAATTGAATCCTAGTTTGGAAATAGAAGGTGTTTTACTTACAATGCTTGATTCAAGAGCTAATTTAGGATTCGAAGTCGTTGAAGAAATTAGAAAGTATTTTAAAGAAAGAGTATATAATACAATAATACCAAGATTGGTAAGACTTGCTGAATGTCCTTCACATGGAAAACCAATACTTGCTTATGATCCAAAATGTAGAGCAACAGATGCCTATATAAATCTAGCTAAGGAAGTGATTGAGAGAAATGGACAATAGTAATTTTAAAAGAAGAGCTCTTGGAAAAGGGTTAGAAGAATTATTTAATAATGAACAGATTAATTTTGACCAAATTGAAGAAAAAATACTTGATTCTACTTCAGTTGATGAAATAGTAGAATTACCAATTGATGAGTTAAGACCAAATCCATATCAACCTAGAAAAGTTTTTGATGAAGAAAAACTTCAAGAACTTGCTCAGTCAATAAAAGAACATGGAGTATTTCAACCAATAATAGTTAAGAAAAGTTCTATTAAGGGATACGAAATAATAGCGGGTGAAAGAAGAGTTAAAGCATGTAAAATGGCAGAAATTGATAAAATACCTGCTATCGTAAGGGATTTTTCAGATCAACAAATGATGGAAATTGCTTTGCTTGAAAACTTGCAAAGAGAAAATTTAAACTCAATAGAAGAAGCAATGGCATATAGAAGTTTGATCGATGCTATGAAAATAACTCAAGAAGAACTAGCAAACAGACTAGGAAAAAGTAGAAGTTATATTACTAATATGCTAGGACTTTTAAATTTGCCTGAAGAAGTTAAAGATATGATTATCGATAATAAAATATCTATGAGTCATGCAAGAGTTCTTAGTAAGATGGAAAACAAAGAAGATATTTTGGCTTTAGCTAATAAAATTATTGATGAAAACTTAAACGTTAGAGATATTGAAAATGTTTCTAAAACAGGAAATATTGAAAAGTCTCATAAAATAAAAACAACAAAAAATAATGATTATGAATATATTCAAAATGTAATGTGCGATAAGTTAGGAACGAAAGTAAAGATAAATTCTAATAAAATTAGTATTTCTTTTAGCAATGTAAATGATTTAAATAGAATTTTAGAAATACTAAATATAAGTGAGTAAAGTATGGACGACAAAAAAGTTGAATTAGGAACTTTAGTTGAAATGAAAAAAGGACATCCATGTGGTACTAATGAATGGGAAGTAATTAGAGTTGGTGCAGATATTAAACTAAAATGTACTGGCTGTTCAAGAGTCGTTATGATGCCTAGAGTAGATTTTAACAAGAAGTTGAAAAAAATAATTAAGTAGGTGCTTTATGAAAAGTAAGAAAAAGTTTCGTTTAAAAAAGATCACATTGCATCCAATTACCACGTTTATAGTACTAACTTTTTTAGTTATGCTAGTTAGCTCAATATTATCTTTCTTTGACGTTCAAAGTACATATTCAAGAATAAGTTCGTCTGGTACACTAGAAAATGTGGTTGTATCCGTTGATGGACTGTTTAATTTTGAAGGCTTTAAGTTTTTAATAAGTAATGCTGCAAAGAATTTTATATCTTTTGCTCCACTTAGTACTTTACTGATAGGTCTAATTGGCTTATCTGTTGCACATGCTAGTGGACTTATTGATACTTTTATAAAAAGAGTAACTTTAAAAATTAATAATAAAACATTAACATTTTTCATTATATTTATAGCAACTATCTCTAGTATAATAAATGAAGTTGGTTATGTTATTTTAATACCACTTTCTGCTTTGATATTTCTTGCAAATAGAAGAAATCCATTATTAGGAATAACAGCAAGCTTTTGTGGTGTTGCCTTTGGATATGGAGCTACTATATTTGCAGGAAGTATGGAAATGAATTTGGTTAATTACACTGAAAAGGCTGCTCGTATAGTTGATCCAACTTTTCATGTAAGTTTACTAAGTAATTTATTTATAATTATTATTTCATCAGTTGTATTATCTATTGTTGGAACCTATATAATAGAATCAATTGTTGCAAAAAGAATTGGAAGATATCGTTTATCTGTTGCTGAGGCAAGTGACGAGACAAAAGAGATTTTAATAGAAGATGTTGAAGAAGAACAACAAAAGAAATTAGAGCAAGAAATAAGAGAAAAAAGAGGATTAAGATATGCATTAATTGCACTTATAGTATTTATTCTTGCCTTTGTATATATGTTGATACCTGGTCTTCCTGGTAGTGGTCTTCTTCTTGATATGAATGAAGAAGCATATATTTATCAATTATTTGGTGAAAATGCTTATTTCCAGGATGGATTTACATATTTAATTTCAATGTTATTTTTAGTTATAGGAATAGCATATGGAATAGGTGCTAAAACAATTAAAAGTGATAAAGAAATAGTTGAGAAATCATCACTTTACTTAAAAGATGTTGGGTATCTTGTAGTAATGATTTTCTTTGCAGCTCAGTTTATTGCTATCTTCAAAAAAACAAATATTGGAACACTTATTGTTGCAATTATATCAAATATTATTAAAGATATTCCATTTAGTGGACTTCCTTTAATAATAGCTGTTGTTTTACTAATTGCATTATCAAGTCTATTTATTACTACACCAACAGCAAAATGGACATTGTTGTCTCCAGTAGCTGTTCCACTTTTAATGCAAAATAATGTTTCTCCTCAGTTTGCTCAATTCTTATTTAGAGTTGGAGATTCAATGACTAAGGGTATTACTCCACTTTTGGCTTATTTTGTTATTTACTTAGGATATCTTAATGTGTATAATACTGAGAAAGAACCAATATCAATAAAGAAAGCATTATCTTATATATCACCTTATTGTTTTATAATAAGTATTGCTTGGTTATTAATAGTAATTTTAACTTATGTTATTGGAATACCTATTGGTCCAGATGTTTCACCAATGTTATAAGGAGTGGTTTAAATGGGATTAAAAGCAGGAATTGTTGGACTTCCTAATGTTGGAAAGTCAACACTATTTAATGCAATTACAAAACAAAATATTTTAGCAGCAAATTATCCTTTTGCTACAATAGAACCTAATGTTGGAGTTGTTGTAGTAAAAGATGATAGGCTAGATAGATTAACAGAAATTTATAATCCGGCTAGGACAATACCAACAGCTTATGAGTTTACTGATATTGCAGGACTTGTAAAAGGAGCATCAGAGGGTGAAGGATTAGGAAATAAATTCTTATCACATATAAGAGAAGTTGATGCAATAGTTGAAGTAGTTAGATGCTTTGATGATAACAATATAATCCATGTTGAAAGTAAAATAGATCCAGTAAGCGATATAGAAGTTATTAACCTTGAGTTATCTTTATCTGACTTAGAAATAATTAATTCAAGAATAGATAAAATAAAAAAGAAAGCTGAAACAAATAGAGATAAAGAAGCTTTAGAAGAATTAAATGTATTAAAGAAAGTTAAAGAAAATCTTGAAAAAGGTGTAGCACTTAGAAGAGTAGAGTTTACTAAAGATGAATTACCATTTTTAAAATCATTTAATTTACTTACAATGAAACCAATTATTTATTTAGCAAATGTTAAAGAAAGTGAATTAACTGAAGATAACCAATATGTTAAAAGCGTAAAAGAATATGCTGAAAAAGAAAATTCAAAAGTTGTTAAAGCATGCGCTAAGATGGAAGCTGATTTAAGTGATTTATCTGATGAAGATAAAAAAGAGATGCTTCTTTCTGTAGGGATAAAAGAAAGTGGTCTTGATCAATTAGTAAAAGCTACATATGATTTGTTAGGACTTGCAACATATTTCACAGGTGGACCTGATGAAGTAAGGGCTTGGACATTCAAAAAAGGAATGAATGCTAAAGAGTGTGCTGGAATAATACATACTGATTTTGAAAAAGGATTTATCAAAGCTGAAATAATGTCTTATGAAGATTTAGATCAATATGGTAGTGAATTAAAGGTAAAGGAAGCTGGTAAAACTCGTCTTGAAGGAAAAGATTATTTAATGCAAGATGGAGATATTTGTTATTTTAGATTTAATGTTTAGAGGTTTATTTTTAACCTCTTTTATTTTATAATAAATTTGGGTGATAGTATGAAACCGATGATAGGTGTTGTTGCAAGAGTTATAGAATTAGATGGGGTTGTTAGAACAAGTGTGAATGAGGGGTATAGAAAAAAAATAATAGAGTGTGGTGGAATTCCAATAATGATAATGCCTCCTCAAAATATAAATTATTTGGAAGTTAAGTATAATGATCAAGAAGAACTTTCAATAGACGAAAAAGAAATGCTGATTAGTCAAATTAACTTGTGTGATGGAATAGTTCTTCCGGGTGGTAATAAAATTAATAAATTTGATAGATTTATTGCTGAGTACGTAATAGAAAATGATATTCCAACATTAGGTATTTGTTTAGGTATGCAGGTATTATCTAACTATAAGAAGGAAAAAGTATGGAATGAAAAAAATACTAGTTCGATAATACATAATACAGCTGATAAACATGCTCATTATGTGTCTATAGATGAAAAAAGTAAATTGTTTTCGATAGTTAAATCTAGTAGATTAGTGGTTAATAGTAGGCATAACTATCATGCCTTGCCAAATCCTTATTTTGATTCGGTGGCATTTAGCGATGATAATTACATTGAAGCAATTGAAATGAAAGATAAAAAGTTTGTAATTGGAGTTCAGTGGCATCCAGAAACATTAGAAGATGAAGAGTCAAAGAGTTTATTCATGCACTTTATTAATGTGCGAAAATAAGCTCTTTTTAATATTTTGTTAAAAAGATATTGACAAATGATGTTTATTGTTATAGAATGGTCTCGTAAGTGTTATTAACACTTTGTTAAAAAGAAGGGAGTATGAGTGTTATGAATAAGAAAAATTTAGAAGAAATTAAAGAGTTATTGATTGTAGTTGATATGATTAATGGTTTTACTAAAGAAGGAGCAATGGCAGATCCATATATTATGCATATCGTTCCAGAAATTCAATCTTTGGCTCAAGAATTTAGTGAAGATGAAAACAAAGGAACAATGTTTATTAAAGATGTACATAATGAGGGTTGCCTTGAGTTTAAAAGATATCCTATACATAGTCGTAGAGATACAAGTGAATCAGAAGTTGTTTCAGAATTAAAAAAATATGAAAATATGGCTTTAGTTCAAGAGAAGAATTCAACAAGTGCAATGTTTTCAAAAGGATTCTTAGAAAACATTAAGAAAATGAAGAACTTAAAGAGAATTGTTATTACTGGATGTTGTACAGATATATGTGTTATTAATCTTGCAATACCATTAAGAAATTATTTTGATGAACATAATATGGATATAGAAATAGTTGTTCCAGAAAACGCAGTAGAAACTTTTGATGCACCAACACACCCAAGAGATAAATGGAATAATATGGCATTTGAGTTTATGAATGCAGGTGGAATTAAATTAGTAAAAAAATATGGAGGAAGATAAAATGAAAAAATTTGAAAGATTACCTAGAAATTATACAATGCTAACAGACTGGTATGAATTAACAATGAGTGATGGATATAATTCTGCTAGTAAAGATACTGAAGAAGTTGTATTTGATGTATTTTTTAGAAAAGTTCCTAATGATGGTGGATATGCTGTTATGGCAGGAGTTGATAAGATAATTGAATACATTAAGAATCTACATTTTTCAGAAGAAGATTTAGAATTTTTGAAAGAACAAGGATTAGGAGAAGAGTTTGTTGAAAAACTAAGAAACTTCAAATTCCATGGTGACTTAAAAGCAGTACCAGATGGGACACCAGTATTTCCTAATGAACCTATTGTTACTGTAAGAGCTCCACTAGTAGAAGCTCAAGTTATAGAAACTGCTTTATTAACACTTGTTAATGGTTCTATGGAACATGCGACTGGAGCAAGAAGAATAATTGAAGCAGTACCTAAAAATGTTCCTGTTATGGAGTTTGGAGCAAGACGTGCTGATGGACCTGAAGCTGCAATTGATTCTTCAATATATGGAGTAATGGCAGGTTGTGCTGGTACTAGTAATACACTTGTTGCTAAAGCTTTAGGATTAAAACCATTAGGAACTATGGCTCACAGTTTTGTAGAATCTTTTGATACTGAGCTAGATTCATTTAAAGCGTTTGTTAAGAAGTTTCCAAATAATGCAACTTTGCTTGTAGATACTTATGATACTTTAAGAAGTGGTGTACCAAACGCAATTAAAACTTTTGACTATATGAAAGAAATTGGACTTCCTACTGATCATATTGGAATTAGAATAGATTCTGGTGACTTAGCTTACTTATCTTGTGAAGCAAGAAAAATGTTAGATGAAGCAGGATACCCAAATGCAAAGATTTGTTTAAGTAATGGACTTACTGCAGAAGTTATCGAAGCGCTTGTTAGACAAGGAGCAAAATTTGATAGTTTAGGAGTTGGTGATAATATTTCTAAACCTAATGGAAGAATGGGATGTGTTTACAAAGAAGTAGCAATTAAACAAAATGGTAAATGGGTTCCAAAAATTAAATTAAGTAATGATACAATAAAAACAATAAATCCTTTTTATAAAAGATTATATAGAGCATTTGATGAAAAAACAGGTTATGCTTTAGCAGATGTTATGACTGAAGAAGGAAAACATATCGATACAAGTAATTTATTAATTATTAGTCCACAAGATATGTTAAAAAGCAGTGTTATCGATGGATTTAAATTAAAAGAACTTCAACAATATATCTTTAAAGATGGAGAGCTTGTTTATGATGAGCCAACATTACTTGAAAAGAAAGCTTATTGCGAACAAGAAATGAATAAGTTATATCCAGAAGTTAGAAGAGAGCTAAATCCACACGAATATAGAGTTAGTGGTACAAAAGAATATATTGATTCAAAACAAGAAGTTATTAATAATGTAAAACGTCATATTTATGGAGGTAAATAATATGTTTGATGCTAAAAAAGTTACAAATGAAATAATCGAGTTTATTAGAGACTATTACAAAAAAAATAATTTAGGGGGAGTTGTCTTAGGAATAAGTGGTGGAAAAGACTCTGGTGTTGTTGCTGCTTTATTTACTAAAGCTCTTGGAAGTGAAAATGTTCTTGGTGTAACAATGCCTTGTGAGTCAAAACCTAAAGATAAAGATCTTGCTAAAGTAGTAGCAGATTACTATGGATTTGAATTAATTAATGTAGATTTAACACCAACTTTTAATACATTTAAAAAAGAAATCGATAAATTAGGTGAGTTTACAGAAGAAAACTTAAAAAATAGTGATATTAATTTAAAACCTAGATTAAGAATGAGTACATTATATTATTTAGCAGCTTTATATTCTAGTATAAAAGGTAAAACTTATTTAGTTGGTGGAACAAGTAATAAGAGTGAACTTTATGTAGGTTATTTCACTAAAGGTGGGGATTCAGTTCATGATATTTCAGCCCTTGCAGATTTAACAGTTGACGAAGTAATTGCAGTAGGAGAATACTTAAAAGTACCTAAAGAAGTGCTTTATAGAACTCCAAGTGATGGATTATCAAACTTAAGTGATGAAGATAAGTTGGGAGTAAAATATAAAGATATTGCAACATATTTAGAAGATAAAGAACAATTACCTGTTGAAGTAAGAGAAAAGATAGAAAGACTACATAATAACAATCAACATAAATTTGTTATTCCAACCTATCGCCAAACTAAATAAATTTGTTATAATATTATTTATTGGTAGGTGATTAAAATGAGACTTGGTGTTTATGTAGGATCTTTTGACCCAATACATACTGGACATATAAAAGTTATGGATTATTTAATAGATAATAATTATTTAGATAAGATAGTTATTTTGCCTACTAAGAATTATTGGGATAAAAAATCTTTGACAGATATAAATAAAAGAGTAGAAATGTTAAAACTGATTAAAAGAGATTATCTAACTGTAGATAACGTTAATAATAAATATGATTATACTTATCAAGTGTTAGAAGCTATAAAAAAAGAACATCCAAATGATGATTTATATTTAATGATTGGTGCTGATAACATTGTCTCTTTTGATAAATGGATGAAAGTAGATCAAATTGTTTCTAATAATAAAGTAATTGTTTTTAATAGAGATAATTTGGATATAAAAAAATATGTTGATAAATTTGAAAATAAAGAAAATTTTGTAATTATTAAAGATTATCCTTTCGTAGATATTAGTTCAACTGAATTAAGAAATAAGCTTGATATAAATTATATACCTTTAGAAGTTTACAACTATATCATAGAAAATAAATTGTATAATAATTAGGTTGGTGGTATTTATGCACATAATAATTGCTGGTGCAGCAAGAAGTGGTAAAACAACTTTATCATTGATGTTAAATAAATATGGGTTTACTCATTATAAGATGGACTCTGTTAAAAGAGGAATATGCGAAGCGTATGGAGTTAAATATGATAAATGGGAAGATGTATCTCCTATAGTATGTAAAATAATTAATCGTATTATTTTAGATAATAAGACAGATACAAATTTTGGAAAAGAAAAGTATTTGTTTGATACTCCATTTGTATTTCCTAAAGATATTAGTATGATTGATACAAGTGATACAGAAGTTATCTTTTTAGGATATAGTAAAGCGTTACCTTCAGAAATTTTGAAAACAATTAGAGAAAAAGATGATAATAACTTTTGGACAAATAAAAAAAGTGACGAAGAGTTATTGAGACTAATTGAATTAGATATAGATTATTCTAGACAAGTAGAAAAAGAATGTAAAAAACTTGGAATTAAATACTATGATACAACTTATGATAGAGACCAAGTTTTAAATAAAATTGTTGAAGAAATAATAAGTAAGTAAAGATAATGGAGGTATGAAATGGATGATCTAAAGCTTATAGTTATGGATAATATTAAGGAAATAGGACAAGAGGTTGATGAATACCTTAAGAAAATGAATAGAAGTGATAAGTCACATATCATGGATTTAGATGCTGTAAGATTCAATAATGGTGAAGGAAAAGTAATAATAAATGAGACAACTAGAGATAAAGATGTATTTATATTAAGTGATGTTGGAAATTATGGTGTCACTTACGAAATGCATGATATGAAAGTTCCTATGGGACCTGATGAACACTTTCAAGATATAAAAAGAGCAATTAGTGCTTTATCTGGATATGCTAGAAGAATCACTGTAATAATGCCACTTTTATATCAATCAAGACAAGATAGAAGAAAAGGAAAAGAGTCACTTGACTGTGCGCTTGCCTTACAAGAATTAAAAAGACTTAATGTTAATCATATTATAACTTTTGATTGTCATGAAAAAAAGGTTGCTAATGCAGTACCAAATTTACCTTTTGAAAATTTTTATCCAACAAATATAATACTTGAAGAGTTAATTCAAGAAGAAGGAGTAATAGATAACTTACTTGTAATTAGTCCTGATATGGGTGCTATGGAAAGAGCAAGATATTATGCTGATATGCTTCTTAGTGATGTTGGCATGTTTTATAAAAGACGTGATTTAACGAAAGTGGTTAATGGTAAAAATCCGATAGTAGAACATGCTTATATGGGAGCAGATGTTAAAGATAAAAATGTAATTGTTGTAGATGATATGATAGCAAGTGGTGCCTCTATTATTGAAGTTGGAGAAAAGTTAAGAGAAAAAGGAGCAAAGAAAATATTCTTTATTACAACATTTTCATTATTTACTGGTGGAATAGATATATTTAAAGAAGCTAAAAAGAATAAAGTGTTTGATAAACTTTATACAACTAATTTAACGTATATTCCTAAAGAATATCAAAAATATAAATGGTTACACGTTGTAAATTGTTCAAGAAGAATAGCAGAAATAATAGATTACATTCATGAAGGAAAATCACTTAAAAAAATTGTTCATAGTAATGATAAAATTTTAGAGTTGTTAGGAAGAAAATAATATGAAAGAAATTGTTGAATATTTAAAAAATAATAATAAGAAAATTGCTACAATGGAATCTTGTACTGGTGGGTATATTGTAAACGCTATAACAAATATTCCGGGTGCATCTTATGTTCTTGAGTATTCTAGTGTTACTTATGCAAATCATTTTAAAGTAAAAATGGGAGTAGACGAAAAAGTAATAGATAAGTACACTGTTTATTCACAAGAAGTAGCTGATGAAATGAGCTTTAATATTTCGAAGTTTGCAGATTCAAATTATGGAATTGGTATAACAGGAAAACTTTTAAGAAGTGATCAAAATAACGATTATGGTAATGATGATGAAGTGTTTATATCAATTTATGATAGAGATAATAATAGTTATTTAAAATCACATATTAAAGTAATTTATGATAAAAGAGAAGATAATAAAAATCTTGTGTTACAGGAGGTTATTAGACTTTTAAAAGAAAAGTTTAATTTAAAATAATAATATGAAAGAATATGAAAATGAGGAGGAGTTTTTAAAAGATTATAATCCTAAAGACTATCCTAGTATTGCATGTACAACTGATGTTTTGGTTTTTGGAATATCTAGTGTAGATTCTTCTAATTATAAAAAGTTAGATGATAAAAAGATGAGTGTGTTACTTGTTAAAAGAGATACTTATCCATTTAAAGACAAGTGGTGTTTACCTGGTGGATTTGTTGGAACTTCTGATACTCTTGATGAAGCACCTATTAAGGTATTGAAGAATGAAACTGGAATATCTAATATTTATTTGGAACAGTTGTATACTTTTGGAGAAATAGATAGAGATCCTCGTATGAGAGTTATTTCTGTTAGCTATATGGCTTTAATTGATAAAGATAAAGTAACAGAAAACTTAAGTAGTAATTCGTCATGGTTTGATATAATTGATATTTCTCAGGATGAAAATATTGTTAAAATAACACTTAGTAACAATGAAGAAATAATTGATTTTTCTATAGAAAAACACTTAAAAGAGTTAACTACTGATAGATATTCATTTAAAATTCACGAAAACAAATATATGGCATTTGATCATCCTTTAGTTATTTTAAGTGGAATAGAAAGATTAAAAAATAAAATTGAGTATACTGATATTGTATTTAATATGATGCCTGAATATTTCACTTTAGGAGAGTTACAAAGAGTATATGAAGTTATTTTGAGAAAGAAATTATTAGACCCTGCTTTTAGAAGAATAATTGCTAATAAAGTAATTCCAACAGATAAATATAAAACAGGTGAAGGACATAGACCTAGTAGATTATTTAAATATAATGGTAAATAAGAAGTTTTACTTCTTTTTTTAACCCCAAGTAAAAAAATGCTGGACAAATTTTTCGTTTTTTGTTATATTACATACGAGTATTTAATACTCCTTGCCATATTTAGTATGGCCAAAGTCCAAAAGGAGGTGTAAAGATGAGAAAGTATGAATTAATCTTTATCGTAAGACCTGATTTAGAAGAAGCTCAAATTAAAGGTGTTAATGAATCAATTAAAACACTTTTAGAAGAGAAGAAAGCTAATATCCTTGAATCTAAAGAATGGGGACAAAGAGAGTTAGCCTACGAAATTAACAAATATAAAACAGGTTACTATTTCTATTATCTAGTTGAAGAAAAAGGATCAGTTGCTGTTAAAGAATTTGATCGTGTTGCTTCAATCAATGAAAATATTATTCGTCGTATCGTTGTTAAACTTGGTGAATAAGAAAGAGGTAATAAATGAATAGAGTATGTTTAGTTGGTCGTCTTACAAAAGACCCAACATGTGAGTATGTTAATTCAAGTAATGGAAGCGTAGCTCGTAGTAGGTTTACTATCGCAGTAGATAGAAGCTTTGTATCTGGAAATCAAGATGGCAATAGAACTGCTGATTTTATCAGTGTTGTTGCATGGAGAAAACAAGCAGAAAATTTGGCAAAGTTTCAAAAAAAGGGAAATCAAATAGCTATCGATGGAAGACTTCAGGTTGATAATTATACAAATAAAGATGGAAATCAAGTATGGTCAACATATGTAGTTGCTGATTCTGTTCAATTTTTGGATAGAAAAGGTGATATGCCATCAAGCAGCAATTTTGATGATTCTTCTGTAAGTCCAAGCGATTTTTCTAGCGATTCAAGTTCTGAAGGTGCTAGTGTTTGGAATGCAGGGTCTAATATTGAGATTGATCCTGATGAGTTACCGTTCTATTAAGAAGGGAGATAATTATGGCAGAATTTTTTAGAAAAAAGAAAAAAGTATGTTATATGTGCACAGGGCACGATGTTGATTATAAAGATGTTGAAACATTAAAGAAATTTGTTAACGAAAGAGGTAAAATTTTACCTAGACGTGTAACAGGAAATTGTGCTAAGCATCAAAGACATGTTGCTAGTCAAGTTAAAATAGCAAGACAAATTGCATTATTACCATATGCAAAATAATAGAAGTATCCTTTAAGGGTACTTTTTTTGTAAAAATAATGTAAATAAAGTAAATATGCATAGTAAATTTTATTTATTGATTTATTTTTTGATGTTATTATTTATTTGTTAGAGTGGGTGACTATAGGTGAAAAATACTACAACCAAAACTAAACAAACGAAAACTGTGAAAAAGTTTAACAAAAAAATAATACGCTTTTTCCTTTTTGGTGTGGCAAGTTTTGTGTTTGTTTTTTACTCGTTTAGTCTAATAGTTAACATGGTTTTAGAAATTGTTAACAAATATCATGAAAAAGAAGAATTAAATCAACAACTAGAGGAGTTAAAAGAAGAAGAAAATGTTCTTTCAACAGATGTTTTAAAATTACAAGATCCAGAGTATGTTGGAAGATATTTACGTGAAAAATATTTTTATTCAAAATCTGATGAATATATAATAAAGTTACCAGATGAAAAATAAAGAAGATATATCTTCTTTTTTCTTGCTATTCTTGTGTTTTTTTACTAAAATATTATTCGTGTGGTGACATTATGGATAAAGTAATTAATTTTTTAATTAATGAAGTTAAATTAAATAAAAATGACACTATTGTAATTGGAAATTCGGGTGGACCTGATTCAATGTTTTTATTTAATGTTTTACTTAAGTTAAGAGATAAGTTTAATTTAAAAATAATATGTGCTCATGTTAATCACAATGTAAGAAGTGAAAGCGATGCTGAGCAAAAATTTTTAATGGAATATTGTGAAAAAAATAATGTATTATTTGAAACAATGAAAATAGAGTCTTATAGTGATGATAATTTTCATAATCAAGCTAGAAAAATCCGTTATAACTTTTTTGAAGACTTAGTGAAAAAATATGAAGCAAATTATTTGATAACTGCACATCATGGTGATGATTTAATTGAAACGATACTTATGAGAATTGTGAGAGGATCTACTTTAAAAGGATATAGTGGCTTTGAAAAAATAGTAGATAATGGTTCTTATAAGATGGTTAGACCATTAATCTTTTTGACAAAAGATTATATTAAAAACTATGATGAAGCCCATGATATACCATATGTAGTTGATAAATCTAATTTTAAGGATAAGTATACAAGAAACAGATACAGAATGAATGTTCTTCCATTTCTAAAAAATGAAGATGAAAATGTTCATGAAAAGTTCTTAAAGTATAGTGAAACACTTGAAGAGTATGATAGATTTATTAATGAAGAAATTAAAAAAACAATAAATAAAGTATATTGTGATAATAAAATTAACATTATAGAATATAAAACTTTAGATAGATTACTCCAAAAGAAGATAATATCTTATATATTAGAGGATATATATAAGAAGAATTTGATGGTGATAAATGATAAGCACGTTAAATTAATTGAAGAATTATTATCTTCAAAAAGAGCTAATGCTAAAATAAGTTTGCCTCATAATATTGAGGTTATTAAATCCTATGACTATGCTACTTTTACTAAAGAAGTTAAAGAAGTTGTAGATTATAATATGGAACTTGAAAAGTTTGTTATCTTACCAAATGGTCATAGAATTGAGGAAATTAACGAAGAAGAAAGTAATAATAATTATGTATGTAGAATAGATACAAGTGAAGTTAAATTGCCACTTTATGTTAGAACTAGACAGTTAGGTGATAAGATGTCACTTAAAAAAATAGATGGTGCTAGAAAAATAAAAGATATCTTTATAGATTGTAAGATACCTATATCAGAAAGAGACACGTGGCCAGTTGTTACAGATTCTCGTGGAACAATTATTTGGATTCCTGGTGTAAAAAAATCAAAATATACTAAATTAAAAAGTGAAAAATATGATATAATATATAAATATGTTTAGGAGGCAGAAGATGAAGAATAAAAATGTCAAAAAGGGATTAGTTCCTTATCTAATATTGTTACTTATTATATTAGGTGTTACTTATTACCTTAGTATGGGTGGAAGTAAGGTTAATGAACTAACATATGATAAGTTACTAAGTGAGTTAAAAAATGGAAATGTTACTGAAGTTGTTATAACTCCTCATTCTAATGAAGGTACTTATATAATAACTGGTAAATTAGAAGGATATGCTGAGAAAGAATCATTTACTACTACAACTCCATATTCTGATGCAATTATTAATCAAATAGTTCAAGCAGATGAAAATGTAGAGTATAAGCTAGATACTGAAAGCGATCCAGGATCTAGTCCATTACTATATATATTAGTTAATGTAGTTCCATTAATTCTTATTCTTGGATTGGGTTATTGGTTTATTTCTAAACAAATGAGTTCTGCTGGAAAAAGTATGGATTTTGGAAAGAGTAAAGCTAAATTAAACAATGAAAAGAATAAGACTACATTTAAAGATGTTGCTGGGCTTAAAGAAGAAAAAGAAGAAGTTAAAGAACTTATTGATTTCTTAAAGAATCCAAAAAGATTCCAAAAGCTTGGTGCAAGAATACCTAAAGGAGTTTTGTTAGTAGGACCTCCAGGAACTGGTAAAACTTTACTTGCTAAAGCTGTTGCTGGAGAAGCAAATGTTCCATTTTATTATATAAGTGGATCTGACTTTGTTGAATTATTCGTTGGAGTTGGAGCAAGCCGTGTTAGAGATATGTTTAAGGAAGCTAAACATAATGCTCCATGTTTAATATTTATCGATGAAATTGACGCTGTAGGTCGTCAAAGAGGAACTGGTTTAGGTGGAGGACATGATGAAAGAGAACAAACACTTAACCAATTACTTACTGAAATGGATGGATTTGGTGCTAATGAAGGAATAATCATTATAGCTGCTACAAATAGAGCTGATGTTTTGGATCCTGCCTTATTAAGACCTGGAAGATTTGATAGACAAGTAATTGTTAATTTACCAGATATTAAAGGAAGAGAAGAAATACTTGAAGTTCATTCTAAAAACAAGATACTTGCTCCTAGTGTTTCATTAAAGAATCTTGCTAAGAGAACTCCTGGTTTTTCTGGAGCAGATCTTGAAAATTTGATGAATGAAGCTGCACTTCTAGCTGTTCGTGGAAATAAAGAACAAATTACTATGAAGGAAATTGATGAAGCAACTGACCGTGTAATGATGGGACCTGCTAAGAAGAGTAAAAAATATACTGAAAGTGAAAGAAGATTGGTTGCCTTCCATGAAGCAGGGCATGCTGTTATTGGACTTAAATTAAGTAATGCTAATGATGTTCAAAAAGTAACAATTATTCCTAGAGGGCACGCAGGTGGATATAACCTAATGGTTCCTAAAGAGGAAAAATATACAGCTACTAAGACTGAGTTACTTGAAGAAATTACTGGTTTATTAGGTGGTCGTGTTGCTGAAGAACTAACATTTAATGAAATATCTACTGGAGCTCATAACGATTTTGAAAAAGCTACAAAGATTGCAAGAGCTATGGTAACTGAATATGGAATGAGTGACTTAGGACCTGTTCAATTAGAACAACAAGAAGGTGGAGTGTTCCTTGGAAGAGATTATGGAAAAACTCGTAATTTCTCTAATGAAGTTGCTCATGAAATAGACCTTGAAATGAGAAAAATTGTTGATGAATGTTATAAAAATGCTAAAGATATTCTTAAAAAGAATGAAGATTTGGTTAAATTAATTGCTGAAACACTTTTAGAGTACGAAACTCTTACTCATGAACAAATTGAGTATCTTGTAAAAAATGGTCATATGCCAGAGGAAGAAGATTTTGCTTCTGAACCTTTAGATAAATTAAAAGCTAAAGCAAAAGAAAAAGGTATAAAAGGTTATGCAAAAATGAATAAAGATGAACTAATGGATATATTAGAGCAAGAAGAAGCAAAAGAAATAGAAGAAGGTCTTGAAGATTCTGATAAAGAAATAGAAGAAGACTTGGATGAAGATACTGAAGATAAAGAAGATTAATTTAAAATAATATTTACCTCGTTTCTTATATAGAGACGGGGTTTTATTTTTTTATAAAACTTGTTTTAATTTCTTTCTTCCTCTATAATATTTGTTGGTGATTTTATGTGGAAGATAGGTAATGTTGAAATAAAGAATAGAGTGGTTCTTGCGCCTATGGCAGGTGTTTGTAATTCTGCTTTTAGAAGGATTGTGAAGGAAATGGGCTGTGGTCTAATTTACGCAGAGATGGTAAGTGATAAAGCGATTTTTTATAATAATCAGAAGACACTTGATATGCTTTATATGACAGAGGAAGAAAGACCTATTTCTCAACAAATTTTTGGAAGTGATAAAGAGTCTTTTGCTGTTGCTGCAAAGTACATTTATGAAAATATGCATCCTGATATCATAGATATTAATATGGGGTGTCCTGTGCCTAAAGTTGCATTAAGAGCTCAGGCAGGGTCTGCTTTATTAAAAAATCCTGAAAAAATCAGAGAGATAGTAGAAACAGTTGTTAAAACTGTGCCAATTCCAGTGACTGTCAAGATAAGAAGCGGATGGGATATGGAACATATTAATGCAGTAGAAGTTGCTAAAGTATGTGAAGAAGCAGGAGCTAGTGCAATATGTGTTCATGCTAGAACTAGAAGTCAAGGATACTCTGGAAAAGCTGATTGGAATGTAATAAAACAAGTTAAAGAAAGTGTTTCAATTCCAGTTATTGGAAATGGAGATATTGTTGATATCTTTAGTGCTAAGAAAATGCTAGATGAAACAGGATGCGATGCTATTATGATAGGAAGAGCTGCTTTAGGAAACCCTTGGATATTTAAACAAGTAAATGAGTATATAGAAAATAATAAAGTAATTGAACTCCCAACTCCACTTGAAAGAGTAGAAATGTGTATTAAACATTTTAAATACTTAGAAGATATTAAAGTATCAAAAGTTGCTGTTCTTGAAATAAGAAATCATGTAGCATGGTATTTAAAAGGAATAAAAGGCTCTAATGAAATAAAAAATAAGATATATATGACTAAGGATATAGAAGAAATCAAAAAAATATTATATGATTATAAGTGTGAAATAGAGGAGGATTTATAATGGTTGCACATAGTTTTACAAGAATTACTTCATTTTTAATTGATTCAATAATATTATCACTTGTTTTGTCTTTACTAACATTTTGGGTACCTCAATCAAATTCCTATCAAAAAGCTTTAGAAGATGAAAGAAATTTGTTAAATGATTATTCCGAAAACAAAATAGATTTTGATACTTATCTTGATAAGTATACAGAAAATCAATATTTATTAGAAAAAGAATCTATTTTAATAACTTTAGTATCTTGTGTTTTATCTATAGGTTATTTTGGTACATTTGCATATTACAACAATGGTCAAACATTAGGAAAAAAATTATTAAAGATAAAAGTAACATCAAATAGTGGTAAAGAGTTAAAACATACTACCTATATATTAAGGGCTTTAATTTTGTCTGGAGTATTATTTTCACTAATTTCATGTATTATGTTGTTATTTATTAAATCAAATCAATATCTTTATACTGTTTTCCTTGTTTCTATGTTAAGTTCCTTTATAACAATTGTTTCTACTTTAATGATTGCATTTAGAAAAGATAAAAGATCTATTCATGATTTAATTTGTGGTACTAAAGTTGTTGAAGAATAAAGATAAATTTGCTTAAAATGTTGTAATTCCTTGGTTTAATGTTGTATAATTTTGTTAAAGGAGGAAAAATGAAAAAGCATAATTTATTGAAGGTTTTATTGATAACTATTCTATTGGTTGTAATGGCAACTTGGACATTATCAATTACTGGAGTTTCAAATGGAGAATTTGTAACTCAAAATAATACATCAGTTGTTGGTTTGTTCTCTGTAGCAGATTATTTCTTAATAGCACTTAGTTATTTTGGCCATATTGCTTTATTTGTTTTAGCAGTAGGTGGATTATATGGGGTTTTACATAAAATACCTCAATATAGAGTTCTACTTGATAAAATTGTTAAAGGATTTGATGGTCTAGAATGGTTATTTATGATAATAATCGGAGTAATTTTTGCAGTATTATCATCAATGGTAGGAATGTCTTTAGTATTGTTGATGTTATTCCCTTTTGTAATATCTATAGTATTATTAATGGGATATGACAGAATTACTGCAATAATGCTTACTGTTGGTTCTACAATAGCAGGATTAATTGGTTCTGTATTTAGTGCTAATGATGTATTTGGAATAACTGATGTTCTTAGTTCTTTTAAAATAACTGCAAGTTCAAACTTTTATTTCAAATTAATATTGCTAGTAGTATCATTAGCTATTGTATTAATCAACACAATTCTATATGCAAGAAAGCATCGTAATGTAGAAAGCAATGTAAATTCAGATTGTATACCTGAAAAAGTTGAAACTAGAAATAAAACAACATATCCTATTGTTATAGTTTTGGATGTTTTATTAATAGTTTTAGGATTGGCATTCTTTTCATGGGATTTATTTGAAATATCATTCTTTTCTGATATTACTGCTAGTTTCACTAAAGTTGGTGATGAAGCAGTATTTATGTGTGAAAATCTTAATAAAATTTTAGGAATTTCTACAAAAAATGCTTTCGGTGCTTGGTCACTTTTAGAAGCTGCTCTTGTTGTAGCACTTGCTGGATACTTATTATCCCTTTGCTACAGAAAGAAATTTACTGATTTCTTAACAGATTTTGGTGAAGGTGCAAAAAAAGCAATTTACTCTGCATTATTAATTATAATGTGTTATACAGTATTAGTTATTGTAACTAATGTTCCAATTCAGTTATCAATTGTTAGAAATATAATTAATCTTGGAGCAGAATCTCCACAAATAATTGTTATGTGTATAGTTGCAATAGTGTTTAGCTTATTTGCAGTTGAATCATATTATGGAGCAAATTCTGCTGGATATTATATTTTAGCTGTAACTACTGCAAAGACTGCAGGGTTATCTGCATTAGTTTGGCAATCAATGTATGGACTTACTATGTTGTTTGCTCCAACAAGTGTAATTTTGATGTCTACACTTGCATATACAGATGTATCATATGGTAAATGGCTAAAAGCTGTATGGAAACTATTACTTGAATTATTTATGGCAATATTTGTTATTTTGTTTATATTTAATGCAAGGTTATAAAATTTGAAGCATAGTAGTATGCTTCTTTTTTTTGTTTAAAAAAGTAAAAGTGTAATCATTATAAACATATAATCTAATAAAAGGTGATGACATGTTTATAGAATTTAGTGATGAACTTAAAAAAGTATTAAATTATTCTAAAAATGAAATGTTTTCATTAAAACATTCTTATATAGGAACAGAACACATAATACTGGCAATACTAAGCTTTGAAAATAGTATATGTAGTATTTTAAATCAACAAAATATTACATACACAGAATTTAAGAATAAAGTAATTGAGCATTTAGGAATCGGAGAAAAAGAAGACTCATTATTTGTTTATACTCCATTATTAAAAAAAATAATTGATAAATCTTTTGAATACTCGACAAAAAATAATCTTGATAAAATTACTTTACCTCTGTTTTTTTCTTTACTTCTTGATGAAGGAGAGGGTGTAGCTTATAGAATTTTTTGTGAATACAATGTTGATTTTGATATGCTTAAAGAGATGATAAGTTTTGATTCATATTCTTATGACGCTAATCAAGATATATTAAAAAATGTTGGGGTTATACTTTCTTCAGATAACTTTGAAAATAAAATATATGGAAGAGATAGGGAAATAGAGAAAATAATAGAAATTCTTCTTAGAAAAACAAAATGTAATCCTTTACTTTTGGGAGATGCTGGTGTTGGAAAAACTGCTATTGTTGAAGAACTAGCAAGAAAAATAAATATTGGTGATGTACCTAATAAACTTTTAAATAAAAAAATTGTATCTATTTCAATGGCAGGTATGGTTTCTGGTACAAAATATAGGGGAGAGTTTGAAGAAAAATTATTAAATGTTATAAACTATGCAGAGAAAAACAACATAATATTATTTATTGACGAAATACATACTTTAGTGGGAGCAGGTGGTGCTGATGGTGCAATTGATGCAAGTAATATTTTGAAACCTGCTCTTGCAAGAGGAAATATTAAAATAATAGGTGCTACTACAAATGAAGAATATAAAAAGTTTATAGAAAAAGATAAAGCTCTTTCAAGAAGATTTCAAAATATATTAATTGAGGAACCAAATGAAGAAATGCTTTATAACATTTTAGTTAGTACAAAAAAAGGTTATGAATATTTTCATAACGTTAACATAACTAATGACCTTTTAAAATATATTATGGACTTATCTCGTAGATATATAACAAATAGAAAAGAACCTGATAGATCAATTGATATACTTGATGAAGCTTGTTCTAAAACGGCAGTTAAGCCTTCTCTTATTCAAATTAAAAACAGTAAATTAAAACACAATCTTGAAGAAATAAAAAGAAAAAAAGATATGTTTTTGAGTAAAAAAAATTATAAGTTAGCTATGCTTTTGCGTAAAAAAGAAAGAGAAATTGAATCAGAAGTAAATTTGAATGATATAAAAATGTTAAGTGATAATAAACCTAAAAAGGTTACTAAAGATATAATAAATAAAATAATAAGTGAAAAATGTAATGTTTACATTGATAATTCTAAAAATATAGATAGATATCTTAAAAGAATTAAGATGAAATTAAGTAAAGAGGTTATTGCTCAATCAAAAGCTATTGATAGTACTATTACATATTGTAAAAATATTTTTAATTGTGATTATAAAAATGATAGACCTCTTACATTGATGTTTTATGGTTCGACTGGGGTAGGTAAAACATTATTAGCAGAAAGAATAGGACAATATTTATTTAATAATAATGTAATCAAGCTTGACTTAAGTGAACTTAATGATCTTGCTAAATTTGGAGTTAACGAAACCAATAATGTATTTTTAAATATGATTAAAGATAAGCCTATTAATTTAATAATACTTAAAAATTTTGATAAATGTCATTATAAGGTTAAAAATATTATTCTTAAAATGTTGAAAACTGGACATTACGAGGATTATAATGGATTTAAATATAATTTAAGTAATTCACTTTTTATTTTAATTACCAATAAAATATCTAAAGAATTAATTGGTTTTCAAAGTAATAATAACAAAATAGAAATGGATGAAGATATTAATCTAAAAAAGATTATGTTTAATGATTTAACTTATGAAGATATGGTTCAGATAGTAAAAACGAAACTTGAAAATAGTAAGAAAAATATAAATTTAATTAAAGAAATAATATATAACTCAGAATATCTTACTAATGGTGCTAAAAAAGTAGATTATTATTTAAAAGATAGTGTTAAAATGTAATAAGAAAGTTTTTATGATATAATTTGGGTGTGGAGGATTTTATGGAACTATATGAACTTAGAAAATCAATTAATAATTCTTTAGCAAAAGTTGATGACTTATGGAGGTTACTTTGACATTGAAGGTAAAAAGGAAAAAATAAGTGAGTTAGAGGAGCAGATGTCTTCTTCTTCCTTTTGGAATGATCAAGAAGAAAGTAGTAAGGTTGTTTCTTTATTAAATGAACTTAAAAAAGTTGTAAAAGATATATCTAGTATTACTGAAAGAGTTAAAGATTTAGATAGTATGTATTCTCCTATTATGGATAGCGATACTCAAGAATTAATTGAAGAAGAAGCTTTATCTATATCTAATGAGTTAGAAAGACTTGATTTATTACTTTTATTAAATAAAGAATATGATAAGAACGATTGTATATTAGAGATACATTCTGGTGCTGGTGGAACTGAAGCTTGTGACTGGGCTAATATGATTTATCGAATGTATATGAGATGGTGTGAAAAGAAAGGGTATAAGTGTGAACTAATCGATTATCAAGAAGGTGACGAAGTAGGAATAAAAAGTGTTTCTGTTTTGGTAAAAGGACTTTTTGCTTATGGCTACTTGAAATGTGAAAAAGGAATTCATAGATTAGTAAGACTATCTCCATTTGATGCTAATCATAAAAGACACACTTCTTTTGCTTCTGTTTTAGTAACACCAGAGTTAGAAGACGTAAATGATGTTGAAATAGATCCAAAAGATTTAAAAATAGATGTTTATAGATCTAGTGGAAATGGTGGTCAGGGAGTTAACACAACAGATTCTGCAGTAAGGATTACCCATCTTCCTACAAAAATAGTAGTAGTTTGCCAGAATGAAAGAAGCCAGTTGCAAAATAAAGAGCAAGCTATGAAGATTCTTAAAAATAAATTGAAAGTAATTGAAATAGAACAAAAAGAATCTAAACTTAATAACATAATTGGTGAACAAAAAAATATTGAATTTGGTTCTCAAATAAGAAGTTATGTTATGCATCCTTATTCAATGGTTAAAGATCATAGGACAAAGTATGAGATGAGCGATGTTAATATGGTTTTAGATGGAGCACTTGATGGCTTTATTGAGGCAAAACTTAAGGAGGATAAAAATGAACAAGAATAAAATATTTTCTAAAAAAAACATTAAAAGAACGACTTGTTTGTTCTTTGGGTTGCTTGCCTTTTCTTGTGGCTTTTCTTTCTTTTTATCTCCTAATAATATAGTATTTGGTGGAGTATCTGGTTTGTCCATCGTTTTTAAAGAAGTATGTGGAATAAACCCATCTTTGTTTGTTTTTATAGTTTCCTGTGGATTATTAATATTAAGTTGGTTTGTGTTAGGAAAAGAAAAGACAATGGGGTCAATTCTTGGATCTTTGCTACTTCCTATTTTTATGGAGATTACAGATTTTATAAGTAGTTTTATTGTACTTGAAGAAGTAGAACTTCTACTTTCTGCAATCTTTGGAGGAGTACTTGCTGGTATTGGTTTAGGTCTTGTTTATAAAGCTGGCTTTACTACAGGTGGAACTGATATAATTAATCAGATTATGAATAAATACTTGAAAATAAGTATTGGTAAATCAATGTTTATTGTAGACTTTTTAATTGTTACAAGCAGTATATTTGTATTTGGATTTAGGTTATTTATGTATGCAATTGTAGCTTTGTATTTAGTTACTACTATTACAGATAGAGTAATTCTAGGAGTTGGTCAAGCTAAAGCATTTTATATCGTTACAGATAAAACTTTAGAAGTTAAAAAATATATTATTTCTAAACTAGGACATGGTGTTACAATTATCGATGCAGTAGGTGGTTATACTAAAGAAAATCAAAAGATTATTTTCTGCGTTGTACCTACAAGAGAATATTATGCTTTAAAGGAAGGTATTAACGAAATAGATAAAGATTCATTCTTTGTAGTGTGTGATGCTTATGAAGTATCTGGAGGCGAATAAATATTTCTTCACTTACAAAATTTTTAATATTTAATTTATTATTATTTTTAGGGGCTTTAAATTTAAATTATATTTTAAAGCCTCTTGATTTAGTTGCTGGTGGTATTAATGGTTTATCAATTGTAGTTACAAGTGTGTTTCCAATTAGTCCATCTTTTTTTGTTCTTATATTTCATCTTGTGGTCTTAGTATTTTCTTTTTTTCTTCTTGGTAAACAAAAGACAATAAGTGCAGTATACGCAAGTCTAATATATCCATTATTTATAAGTATTTGTTCATATTTACCTAATATAAATTTTTATGGATATGAAGATAAGTTAATTTTATCAATTTTTTCTGGAGTAATATCAGGAGTGGTATCAGGATGTATTTGCCGATTAAATAAAAGCCCTGGAGGCATAATATTAATTACCCAAATAATAGATAAGAAAATGTCTATTCCGATATCAAAGAGTAATTTTATTATTAATTTAGGGATTGTCTCTATTGGATTATTTATGTTTGGATTTAATAATTTTTTGTATACTTTGATTTTTCTTTATTTTAATAAAATTACGATAGATAAGATAATATTTGATAATTCTAATAGACAATTAATGTTTAATAATATGTAAACAAACATTTTTTCTGAGGTTTTATAGCAAAATCCACTTGTTTATGTTATAATTACTTGAGAATAGAGGTGTTTTTATTGGCCGAATTAATAACATTAAATGGTGTTAATATGAAGTATAAAAATGGCGTCACTGCTATTTATGATATGGATTTGAAGATAAAAAAAGGGGAATTCGTCTTTGTAATTGGTGGTTCTGGTAGCGGAAAGTCAACTCTTATTAAGATGCTTTATCGTGAAGAAAAACCAACACGTGGAGAGATCTTCGTTGGTGGAATTAACGTTGCTAAACTTAGAAATAGTAGAGTATACAAATTAAGAAGAAGATTAGGAATTGTATTCCAAGATTATAGATTACTTCCAAAACTAACTGTATATGAAAACGTTGCCTTTGCTTTGGAAGCTATTGGAGCAAGAAAAGATGAAATTAGAATTAAAACTTTAAGGGCGTTAGAACTTGTTGGTTTAAAGAATAAAATAAGAAATTATCCTGATGAATTATCAGGAGGAGAGCAACAAAGAGTTGCAATTGCACGAGCAATAGTAAATAATCCTAAACTAATTCTTTGCGATGAACCTACTGGTAACTTGGATCCTAAAATGAGTCTAGAAATCGTAAAAGTACTTGCAGATATTAATAAAACAACTGGAACAACGGTTATTATGGCTACTCATGATAAGGAAATAGTAAACAAGTTTAAGAAAAGAGTAATCGTAATAAAAGAAGGAAGAATAGTAAAAGATTACGAAGAAGGGAAGTACGATAATGAAGCTCTTTAGAATGATTAAAAATGGTGTAAGAGATGCTTTTAAAAGCGTATACAGAAATTTTTCGTTATCGTTAGCATCTGTTTCTTGTATTAGTATTACACTTATTGTTGTTTCACTTGCTTTGCTTGTTGCATTTAACGTTGAAAATTTTTCGCAAAAAGCAGGAGACAATATCACAATTGTTACTTATTTAAATCTTGGTGTAACAGAAGATGAGATAAAAGAATTTGAACAAGAATTAAACAAAATGTCTAATGTAAGCAAGGGATTTGAAGATACAAAGCAAACTCCAGAAGAAAGAAAACAGCAGTTAATTGAAGAGGATGACTTTTTAAGTAATGTAGCTACTTTGATAGATAATGAAGAAGAAGTTTTCCATTATAGATATGATGTTAAAGTTAATAATATTGAAGAAATAGAAAAAACAAGAAAAGATATTAAATCATTAAAGGTTGTTTCTTCTGCAGAATATGGTGAAGAAACAACAACTAAAATGGTTGATTTACTTGATTCGGCTGGTAAAGTATCAATAGTAGTTGCAATTATCCTTATGGTTGTTACAGTATTCTTAATAGTAAATACAATAAAATTAACAATATTCTCAAGAAGAAGAGAAATTTCTATTATGAGAGTTGTTGGAGCTAGTAATTTAACAATAAAAAACCCATTTATTATTGAAGGATTTATAATTGGTGTTTTAGGATCAATTGTTCCAGTTATTGCTACAATATATGGTTATACAGCTTTCTATAACGGATTAGATGATGGACATTTAATGACTGTTTGGTTAGAATTCATTGATCCTTATCCATTTATTTACTTAGTATCCCTTATCATTGTTGCTATTGGAGCATTGGTTGGTATGTTCGGAAGTAGTAGGGCAGTAAGGAAATATTTAAAAGTATGAGTAAGGTTTTTAGTAAGTTATTAGTATTGCTTTTAGTAGCTAGTCTATTATTACCAACTTTTAAAATAAATGAGGCAGATGCTGCTAATAAAAATACATTAGGTTATTTTGAAGAACAACTTGCAAAATACAAAAAAGAAGCCGAAGATAATAAAAATGCTATAAATAAAACAGCAAGTGAAATAGCATCAACAGAACAAAGAATTAAAGATTTAAAAGCAGAAGCTATATCTCTTTCTAAAGAGGTTTCACAGTTAAATGAAGAGATTGAGATACATAAAGAAAGTATAAAAGATAAGCTTGCTGAGTCAAAACAAATACTAGAATATATGCAAATATCAAGTGGTAAAAATGTTTATCTAGATTATGTATTTAAAGCAGATTCTATAACAGATATGATTAATAGAAGTTATGTAATTAAAGAAATAGTTGATTATAATACAAAGGTTATTCAAGAGTTAGAACAAATTATTAATGACAATAAAAAAAGAGAAGAAGAAATAGAAAAAAGAAAAGTTACTATTTCTCAAAAGGAAGCTGAACTTGAAAAGAATGTTGTTTCTCTTGGTGAGAAAAAAGAATCTTTATCCGAAGGTGGAGTAGGAATTGCAGATCAAATTAAAATTTATGAAGCTCAAGTAAAAATGTACAAAGATCTTGGTTGTAAATCTAATGATATAATTGGTGTTGATTGTGCTGTTCAAGGAGGAACTACTGTATTTAGAAGACCTACTGTTACTGGTTACATAACACAAGAATCATATTATAAACCATCTTATACTCATAGAGCAGTAGATATTGGTAGTTATAATCGTAAAAAAGAAAAGATTTATCCAATTGCTGATGGAACAATTACAGCAATTTATGATGATGATTATGGTGCTTTGACTGTAGCTATTGAACACTATAATTTGAGAGATGGAAAGTATTATACATCACTTTACGTACATTTGAGTTCTTATGCACCTGGATTAAAAGTTGGTAAAAAAATAACAAGTAATCAATATATTGGGTATATGGGTGAAACTGGAAAAGCCTATGGTGTTCATTTACACTTAGAGGTATTCCCATGTAAATTATATAATCATAGTGATCCAAACTGTTATAGTTGGGCTGCATGGGATAATTATGGTAAGAAGCTAATAAAAAATGGATATAATGTTAGAAATCTTATATCATTCCCTAGGGGAACATATAATCCATGGTATTCTAGATAAAATTAAAGATATAATAAAATAAACCTCAGTTAAGTGAACTTACTGAGGTTTTAATGTTATAAATATAATTTTTATTTTATAAAAACATTGTTGTAGCCTTCCCATAATGATTCATTAAACTTATAATTTATTTTTTTTTCTTTTTCTTCATATATTTCTTTTACAACTTCTGTTAATTTATCCTCGTTTTTATCTTCAAAATACTCAAATGGAATTATAAATGCATTTTCTTTGTTTTTGATTCCTAATTCATCATATGCTTCAAGTGGAGTAAGAATGACTTTTGTATTTACTGCTAATGCTTCTAAAACGCAATATGGCATTGCTTCACTATCGCTTAACAATACAAAGTAATCACAATCTTTTATGTAAGGCAAGGGGTTGTTTACTCTTTTTCGATATATTAGGCCTTCGTTGTTTGTATTTTCATTTTTATCTGTAAATACATTCCATGTATATGGTATTTCTAACTTGTTTAGAATACTTGCTAACTTTTCAACACGGTCTGGCCTTTTAACTGTAGAATATCTAAATGCTGAAGTTAAAGTTAAATGTGGTTTAACTAGATTATTATCAAGTACAAAAGGATTCATTATACATTCGATGTTATCCGTTGGAAAATATCCAATAGACTTTTTTGCCGCAATTTTTGATACAGCGACATAGTGAGAGAAAATATCATCTTGAAATCTTCTAGCGTTTGGGTAATCACTCATGTTGCCGTGTATAAATAAATAGTTTTGGTCTAAAGTAAACAAGTTTTTAGGATAATAATATGTTGAATATGTCATAGATAGACTGTCACAAACGTAATTTATATTATCTTGTCTTTTAATACAATTAAAGTATTTAGAGAAAGACTTTAAAGTTTCTGGGTGAATTTTATCATATAAAATTGTAATTTCGTATTTCTTTCCAAAATATCTACCTAAATTGTTAATCCAGCTAATGTAGCCATTAAATAGCCCATTACATCCTAATCCTACATATATAACATTTTTGTAATATTCATTTCTTTTTAAATCACATAATGGTAAATTTTTAAGTAATCTATTGCCTTTTGGATTATGAAAATAAATTAATTTATTAATAGCTGTTCTTTCTTTAAATTCTTCATCTACAGTCTTATTAAATAAATCAATGTCTTCAATCTTTATAATCTTCTTTAATTTTTCTTTATTATATATAAATGTCCAAATAAATTCTCCGTAGTAAGGTTTGTTATTATTTGCTAATTCAGATTTGTTTGTACATATTTTTATTTTATTTTTATAATTATATTCGATATCATAGTTAATAAAACAGCAATCAAAGTTGTTTTTTGACATTTCTATAAGAGAAGTAAGATATTCTTTTGATATTTTATCTTCTTCTTTAATAAAGGCAATATATTTTCCAGATGCATTATCGATATTATCAATTATATTATCTCCATTACAATATATCATTTCCACGTTTTGATTTTTGTTTTTACCTTGTTTACTTCCCAAAATAATAAGTGTTAAATCTAACATCATATCACTCCTTATTATGAAGTAATTATAACATAATTATTATTAATTAAAAATTATTATTTCTTAGAAATAGTGTGATAAAATTGTATTGTAAAGGAGATATGCATGAAAAAATATATGAAAGAATACATTGAAGATATTGATAGAATAATTAGTAAAAATAAGTGTGATGATATAGATTGTGTTATTAGTAATCATCTAGTTAAGATAGGTTTCTTTCAACATGAAAGGTTAGTCCATTTTTTGGTTACAATGTTATTTGCAATTCTTTTTTTAATTACATTTTTATATTTTCTATTAAATTTTAGTTTTGGTATGATGTTTTTGTGTTTAATACTTTTTTGCTTGTTAGTTCCTTATATATTTCATTATTATTCTTTGGAAAATGGTGTACAATATATGTATAGGCAGTATGATTCTTTGTTAAAAATTAAAAGAAATGAAGGAAAGAAAAGATGAAGGTATTAAGTTTAACAGAACCATATGCTACATTAATTGCAAATGGTACTAAAAAAATTGAAACTAGAAGTTGGAAAACGAATTATAGAGGTAAGCTTTATATTCACGCTAGTTCAACTAAAATAAGCAAAATAAGTAAGGATAACAAAGAACTAATGGCTTTAATTGAAGATACCCAGTTAAATTATGGAAAGATAGCCTGTTCTTGCGACTTGGTAGATTGTATTGAAATGACAGAAGATTTTATTAATAAAGTTAAAGAAAATCATAACGAATATATTTCTGGTGAGTATGCAGTTGGAAGATATGCTTGGATACTAGAAAATATTAAAGTACTTTCTAAAAAAATAGAAGTAAAAGGACATCTTGGTATTTGGAATTGTGATATGGAGCTTAAATAGCTTTTTTTTCTTGCTTGATTTCTTGTGTAATGTTAGAATAATCGATGGAAGTGTGGTCTTATGGAAGTTGATTTTAATGTAAAAGAATATAATTATGATTTAAGAGATGGAAACCTGGATTCAGAAGCTAAAGGTGTAGTTAAAAGTAAGAAAAATTTTCCTTATTTTATTGAAGATGGAAAAAAAGTAATATTTAAACCTTTGTCTAGAACTAAACCTTTTTCTAATCCTTATTTTGCTTATAGCGAAGTCGTATGGTCAACAATTTTAAATAATTATTTTGATAAAAGTATTCCTATATATCATTTAGCAAAATGTAATGGATATCAAAAAGATGTACCAAAGTATCATGACTATGGTACTGTTGTTGAAAGCTTGGTTTATCACGATGAGAAACTAGTTAACTTGTATGAATATTTTAAAAAACATCCTGATTCTAACGTTAAAATAGATGATTATATAAATTATTGCTTAATGTATTATGATTATAGTTTTTTCTTTGATACAGATTTCTTTAAAAATAATCCACTTATGGGAAAAGAAATTGCAAGGCAGTATTTATATTCAGTTTTAAGAGCAGATCAAAATTATCATTATGAGAATGTATCATTTGTTTATGATAAAGGTGAAATTAAAAGAGTAGCTAAACCAATAGATCATGAGTTCTCTACTATGTTTATGTATCTTGATCAAAAAGATAAACATGATGAGTTATATAGAGAATACATTAATGCTATTTCTTTAAATGTAAAAGATTTTGATGATATTATGAGATTATTATTTGAAAGGCTACCAGAAGATAAAAAGTATTTGTTTACTTCTACTATTTTAAATAATATAAAGAAAATAGCAAAAATGTATCCCGATTTAGTAGAAGAATTTTCTTTTTCTTTAGATTTATTAATTAATGACTTACAAAAAAGCCCAATTATCTTAGAAAATCATTCTTTTTTAGAGCCTTTTAGTAGTGATGATTATAAAGAAGGAATCTTACGATTTAAAGAAAACAAACCTGGAGAAGCTGATAAGGTATTGGAAACACTAGATAGGAAATGGGTAGAACCTTTTGAAGTTAGTCAAAAAATTAATGATGAAATTATAGATGTTGCTAAAACACTAAGGAAAAAATTAAATTATAATTAGGAGGGTTTACTATGAAAATGACTTCTTATGATGCGTATATGTTATTATTAAAAGATGTTATTAATTCTGAGGAAGATTTGGATAAAGATGAAAATAGATGGGTTAAACATTGTATATATGTTGGAAGAGCTGCAGAACGAATTGCTAATAAATTAGGACTTGATTACGATTATGCTAAGGCTTTAGGGTATCTTCATGATGTTGGAAGAAAAGTGAGTCATCCTAAGCATGCTATTGAAGGATATAATTACTTGATGTCTTTGGGTCATAATGAAGAGGCAAGAATTTGTATGACTCACTCTTTTGTCGAAAATGATATTGAAGCAGTGGCTGGTGGCTCTTTAATAGATTCTCCATCTTATCAATTCGTTAATGATTATTTGGGAACTCATCCTTGTACTTTATATGATAATGTAGTACAACTATGTGATTTGTTTTGTTTAGACAAAGGTTTTACAACTGTTGAAAAAAGAATGTATGATGTTGTGTCAAGAAAAGGAGTGCACGAAAACTCTTTGTATCACTGGGAGAAAGTAAAAGCTTTGAAAGAAAAGCTTGAGTCTTTAATGGGGTGTGACTTGTATAGCTTATTTCCTGAAGTAAAAGATGATTTAGCACATATTGATGAAGATAGAAATAATTTGGAAAACTTGTTAAATTCTCAAGCTATTAAAAAAATTTAAACTTGTTTAAACTTGATGGATTGAGGGTACAATAATTGGGGAGAAAGATACTGTATCATTTAAATATTATTAGGAAAAAATTTTGCAATTTGAGGGAAGATATGTAAGTAAACAAGTTTGCGCTTTTTGTTTCATATTATAGCTTGTCTTATAAAAAAATAATGTAAATTTGTCAAAGCATGTAGAAAACATTATGGTATTTTTGGGGGCTATAAAACATATTTTTAAACAGTATTTTTCGTATAAGTTTTATGTTTGTGACTTTTATTCAAGTAAAAATGGTAATGCACATTCCATTTAAATACAAAAAAAATAAAAATTAATTAAATAGTTTGTTGCAATAACTTTTATTGAGTTTAAAAATTATATATTACAAAATTTAATCGAATTATTTAATAACAATAATTTTAATTCTAAATCAATTTCAAAAAATCAAATAAATATTATTGATACTATTCCAATTATTTTATAAAAAAAGAAATATTCATTTTCATGATATATCTCTTTGTTAACATCTCGAGATATTTATAGTGCATAAATATCTCTATCTAATTTTCCACCTCGAATCTCGACTTGCAGGTAAATGGTTTTCTTTTTTGCAATAAATTAATCTAAGCCTTTTTCCATCTTCAACTTTATCTTTATCTTTAATAACAACATCTTTTCCAAGCTCAAAATTGGTATTTAATTTATAGTAGTCATGCATATAATTATATAATTCTTCATAAAACATTATTTTTTCCAAATCGTTTCGATCAAATACATCACCAAAAACTGTATCAATTTCAGAATTTACTAAATTAAAAGCACGTTCAGGTTGTCCTTGAACAATAATAAGTTTTTTTGGTAATTCGTAAAAATAGTCTAAGTGCTTGTGTGGACTATTATTAAGAGAATATCCTTTATTATAAGGATCTTCCGTAACGAACCCTAAAACTTGTGTGCCATCCCTATTTACAAATAAATGCCCATTTGCACCTCTAAGGCCAAAAATATTATCTCTAGTATAACTAGGAGACACTATATACCATGGTTTCCCTAATCCTTCTTCGATTGCAACCCTACCTAATGATAGAGCAGGAATTTCAGCTTCTTCAACTATACCATTGTACTTGAATCCTCCCCAATGTTCATCTACTATACCTAGATCTTCACCTAGATCTTTAAGGTATTTTAAAAATAATTTTTGTCTTATAAGATTGTATTCTATTAAATGTCGACCATTAGATTCAAAATCTCTTGGTGAAGAATATTGTGTTTTAAACATATAAACCCTCCTTTTTCGATATACTATCATAAATAAAATGATTTTTCTAGTTTTTTTAAAAACTTAAATAGACAATTAAAAATTAGAAAGTTAAAAAAATATATAAAAATTATCTGTTAACCTTCTTTTAGTATTATAGTATTGTAATAAATCTTTATTTATAAGAAATTTTCTTTAAAAAATGATTTATTGCGATGTAATTTTACTGAATTAGCGATAATTTTTAGAATGTGTGATTTTAAATAAACTTATTGTAATTAAGTTGTTGACATACGAACTAATGTTTGATATAGTTGATATGTTGTGGAAATATATTTTATAAAACTTGTATCTTTATTACCTATCTAAATTGTGAAAAATAAAGTTTTAATAAAATTGTAATTGTGTGGGTAAGATTTATATATAATTACTTTTTTTATTTAATGATAAAATATATTGACTATATTTATTAATTATAGTTTAGTAATTTTGTGACTATTTTTGGTGATAAAAGTGCTTTTTGGGTGCAAATATGTTTTGTGATAGGAGGAATTGTATGTTTAAATTAGTGTCAAAATATAAGCCTAGTGGTGATCAACCTAATGCTATAAAAGAACTTGTTGATGGAATTAATTCTGGAAAACGTGAGCAGGTATTATTAGGTGCTACTGGAACAGGTAAAACTTTTACTATGGCTAATGTTATTGCACAAGTAAATAAGCCTACACTTGTTTTGTCTCATAATAAAACTCTTGCTGGACAACTTTATTCAGAATTAAAGGAGTTGTTTCCTGAAAATAACGTAGAATATTTTGTATCTTACTATGATTATTATCAACCTGAAGCTTATGTTCCTAGTACTGATACTTATATTGAAAAAGATTCATCAATTAACGATGAAATAGATGAATTAAGACATGCTGCTGCTAGTAGTTTGCTAACGAGAAAAGATACTATAGTTGTTGCATCTGTTTCGTGTATTTATGGTATTGGTGAACCAGAAGAATATAAAGATAAAATGCTTACTTTAACTGTTGGGCAAACAATAGAAAGAAATGCTGTTTTAAATAAGCTTGTTGATATGTTATATGAGCGAAATGATATGGATTTCAAACGTGGTACTTTTAGAGTACGTGGTGATGTTGTTGAAATAATTCCTGCAAGTGAAAGAAATAATGGTATAAGAATTGAATTTTTTGGTGATGAAATAGATAGAATTAGTGAAATTGATACTTTAACAGGAAACATCAAAGTTAATAAAAAGAACGTTTCAATATTTCCGGCAAGTTTATTTGTAACAAGTGATGAGAAGTTACAAGAAGCTATGAAAAGAATAAAAAAAGAAATGGAAGAGCGAGTAAAGTATTTTAGAGAAAATAATAAACTTTTAGAAGCACAAAGAATAGAGGAAAGAACTAATTACGACTTAGAGATGTTATCAGAAACTGGATTTTGTTCTGGAGTTGAAAATTATTCAAGACATATGGCATTAAGAGGTGAAGGAGAAACACCTACAACACTTATGGATTTTTTTGGTGATGATTATTTATTATTTATAGATGAATCTCATGTAACACTTCCACAAGTGAGAGGAATGTACAATGGAGATAGAGCAAGAAAAATGAACCTTGTTGAGTATGGATTTAGACTTCCTAGTGCGCTTGATAATAGACCTTTAAAATTTGAAGAGTTTGAATCTAAGGTACATCAAGTTGTTTATGTATCTGCAACTCCTGGGGATTATGAACTAGAAAGAACAAATGGTAAATTCGTTGAGCAAATCATAAGACCTACTGGATTACTTGATCCTCTTATTGAAGTAAGACCATCTTTAGGACAAATAGATGATTTAGTTGGTGAAATAAAAGATAGAATAGAAAAGAATGAAAGAGTACTTATAACAACTCTTACAATTAGAATGGCTGAAGAGCTAACTAATTATTTAAAACAATTAGATATTAAAGTAGCATATCTTCATACTGAAGTTAAAACACTTGAAAGACTTCGTGTAATACGTGATTTAAGACTTGGAAAATATGACTGTGTTGTTGGAATAAACTTATTACGTGAAGGAATAGATATTCCAGAAGTTAGTTTAATTGCAATACTTGATGCCGATAAAGAAGGATTCTTAAGAAGTGAAAGAAGCTTAATTCAGACAATGGGACGTTGTGCAAGAAATGAACATGGAAAATGTATTATGTATGGTGATAAGATTACTGATTCAATGAAGAAAGCTATGGATGAGACTTTAAGACGTAGAAAAATACAGGAAGATTACAATAAAGAACATGGAATAATACCTAAAACAGTAATGAAAGAAATAAGAGATTTAATTAGTAATGTTGATGATGGAAAGAATTCTAAAAAGAATACTAAGGTAACACGTAAAGAAAGAGAATTAAATATCGAAGAAATAGAAAGAGAAATGAGACAAGCTGCGAAAGAGTTGGACTTCGAACGTGCTATGGAACTTCGTGATATTTTGTTCGAGTTAAAGAGTAATAAATAATGAAAAGATTTAAGAAAATATATGTTGAAATTACTAATATTTGCAATTTAGATTGCTCATTTTGTAGTAAAGACACGAAAGTAAAAAAAGAAATGACTGTAGATGAATTTAAAATTGTTGTTTCTAAAATAAAAGACTACACTGATTATATTTACCTACATGTTAAAGGAGAACCACTTTTACATAGTAAACTAGATGAAATATTAACAGTATGTGACGAAAACTTATTGAAAGTTAACATTACTACAAATGGAACATTGTTGAAGGAAAAATATGATATTTTAAATAGGCATTCTTGTATTAGACAGATAAATGTTTCACTTCATTCAGAAAATAATAAGAGTGGGTATTTTGAAGATGTGTTTTGGGCTTGTAAACTTTTATCCACAAAAATGTTTATAAGTTATAGATTGTGGACTCTAAAAGATAATAAACTGGATAAAAAATCCACAATGATAGTGGATAAAATTATAGATAGTTATGATTTATCTTCAAATATTGTTGAAAAAATTGGAAATGATAAAAGTATAACTATATTTAATAACACTTTTGTTGATAAAGATAATTTGTTTATTTGGCCTAGTTTGGATAATGATTTTGAGATAAATGCAAAGTGTTATGGTTTAATTACCCATATTGGAATTTTAAGTGATGGTACTATAATACCATGTTGTCTTGATTCAAGTGGAATAATAAAACTCGGAAATATATTTATGGATGATTTAAATTTTGTGCTTGAAAGTGACTTAGTAAAAAATATTATTGATTCTTTTAGAAAGAATATGTCGTATTGTAAGTTATGCAAGCATTGTAATTTTAGATATCGATTTACTAAATAAGTTAATTATGCTATTATATAATGGCAATTTTGAGGTGATATTATGGATGAAATTATTATTAAAGGAGCACGTGAAAATAATTTAAAAAACGTTGATATAACACTTCCTAAGAACAAATTGATTGTTATGACTGGTGTAAGTGGAAGTGGAAAAAGTAGTCTTGCTTTTGATACAATTTATGCAGAAGGTCAAAGAAGATATGTTGAAAGCTTATCTAGTTATGCTAGACAATTTTTAGGCGGTACTGAAAAGCCTGATGTAGATTCAATTGAGGGATTATCTCCATCTATAAGTATCGATCAGAAAACTACTAGTAATAACCCTAGAAGTACTGTAGGAACAGTTACTGAGATATATGACTACTATAGACTTTTATATGCAAGAATTGGTACTCCAATGTGTCCTAATCATCATATTCCTATTAAGGGGCAAAGTGTTGAGGAAATGGCAAACAAACTTCTTGAGTATCCTGAAGGAACAAAGATGATTATATTATCTCCAGTTGTACATGGGGAAAAAGGAACTCACAAAGAATTATTAGATAAATTAAGAAGTGACGGATATGCTAGAATTCGTGTTAATAAAGAAATGCAAGAATTAACCGAAGATATAACTTTTGAAAAAAATATAAAAGATAATATTGATGTTGTAATTGATAGATTGGTTATAAAAGATGGTGTGCGAGGACGTTTATTTGAATCTTTGGAAGCTGCTTGTAAACTTTCTAGCGGTAAAGTGGTTATTGACATTGTAGGTGAAAAAGATCTTGTTTTTTCTGAATTATACGCATGTCCATATTGTGAGTTTTCACTTCCTGAACTTGAACCTCGTATGTTTAGTTTTAATGCTCCATATTGTTCTTGTCCTAATTGTAAAGGACTTGGTATTAAACTTTCAATTGATCCAGAGCTAGTTGTACCTGATAAAACGAAATCATTAAAAGATGGTGCAATTGTTACTTTAGGGGATGACGTTGATAACATTTACTTTAAAAGGTTAGAGTGTTTGTGTAAACATTACAAAATTAGTTTAACAAAGCCATTTAACAAACTTACTGATAAAGAAGTTGATCTTATTTTTTATGGAAGTAAAGAACCAATTAAGTTTAATTATTCATCTAAGAGTGGAAACATTACTAATCAAGTTGATTTCTATGAAGGAATTATTAATAATCTTCAAAGAAGATATATGGAAACATCTAGCGAGTGGATTAGAGATTGGCTTGAAAACTATATGATGGAGACAGTTTGTGAGACTTGTCATGGAGCAAGACTTAATAATGATTCTTTATCAGTATATGTTGGTGGGAAAAACATATATGAACTTACTTGTATGAGTGTTGATAAAACAATAGAATTTTTCAACAATTTGAAATTATCTGTAGAACAAGAAAAGATTGCTGATTTACTTATTAAAGAGATAAAAAATAGACTTACATTCTTATCTAATGTTGGGCTTGACTATTTAACTCTTAGTCGTATGGCAGGTACTTTGTCAGGTGGAGAACTTCAAAGAATTAGGCTTGCTACTCAAATTGGGTCTAAACTTACTGGGGTTTTATACGTACTTGATGAACCTAGTATTGGACTTCATCAAAGGGATAATGAAAGGCTTATTAATTCCTTAAAGGAAATGAGAGATTTAGGAAATACTTTAATTGTTGTTGAACATGATGCTGATACTATGATGGCTGCTGATTATTTAGTTGATATAGGGCCAGGTGCTGGTGATAGGGGTGGAAATATCATGGCATTTGGAACGCCTAAAGAAGTTATGAATAACCCTAATAGTCTTACTGGAAAGTATTTAAGTGGAAAAGAAAAGATTGAAGTTCCAAAAACAAGAAGAAAAGGAACAGGTAAATTTATTGAAGTGCTTGGGGCATCAGAAAACAATTTAAAGAATATAGATGTTAAATTTCCATTAGGAACTTATACTTGTGTAACAGGAGTAAGTGGAAGTGGAAAAAGTAGTTTGGTTATGAAAACTTTATCACAAGCTGCTATGAAATATGTCTATAAATCTAAAGTTACTATTGGTAAACATAAAGAAATAAAAGGACTTCAAAATATCGATAAGATAGTAGAAATAACGCAAAATCCAATTGGAAGAACTCCTAGAAGTAATCCTGCAACATATACAGGAGTATTTGAGGATATTAGAGATTTGTTTACAAATACTAAAGAAGCAAAAATGTATGGATTTGAAAAAAATAGATTTTCATTCAATGTTAAAGGTGGAAGATGTGAAGCCTGTCGTGGGGACGGAGTAAAGAAAATTGAAATGCACTTCTTACCTGACGTTTACGTTCCTTGTGAAGTATGTCATGGAACTAGGTATAATAGTGAAACTTTAAACATTAGATATAAAGGAAAGAATATTGCTGATGTTTTAGATATGCGAGTAAGTGAAGCTTTAGAGTTTTTTGAAAATGTTCCTAAAATTAAGGCAAAATTACAAGTTCTAGAAGATGTTGGACTTGGATATATAAAGCTTGGGCAAAGTGCTCCAACTCTTTCTGGAGGAGAAGCAGGACGTGTTAAACTAGCTAAAGAATTACAAAAAAAGGCTACTGGAAAGACATTATTTGTAATGGATGAACCAACTACAGGGCTACATTTTGCTGATATTAAGAGATTACTTGCAATTATTCAAAAAATAGTAGATAATAAAGATACAGTAATAGTTATAGAACATAACCTAGATATGATTAAATGTTCTGATTATATAATCGACATTGGTCCTTTAGGTGGAGATAATGGTGGAGAAATAGTAGCTACTGGTACTCCAGAAGAAGTATCTCAAAACAAAAAATCATTCACAGGTGAATTCTTAAAGAAACTATTATAGTGGAGGATATATGAAAATAGTTAGCAAAGGTAAATTCAATAGATTACTAGAGTTCCTTCTTTATTCTGTTTTGTATACTGCTGCATTTATGGCTGTTGAAAGTATGTTTGCAAGTTTTGAAATAAATAGCGATTATAAAGTAGTATTTGCATTTCTTGCAATTGTGATTATATATGTATTGGAGAAAGTCATAAAGCCTATTCTTGTTACAATATCAACACCTATAACTGGAATAACATTTGGAGCATTTTACTTTGTTATTAATGCTTTCATACTTAAACTAACAGATTGGATAATGGGACCTAAATTGGATTTTAAAGATTATTGGGTATTATTATTTATTTCGATTGTTCTAGCACTTCTTAATTTATTAATAGAAAAATTAATAATTGAACCTATAATAAGGAGGGCTAATAGAAAATGAATAGGATTGCTATTGATTTAGGATTTATCCAGATATACTGGTATTCCATTTGTATAGTTCTTGGAATGTTAGTTGGAATGATTCTTGTATATACTGAAGCGAAAAAAAGAAAAATAAGTGAAACTCTTATGACTAATTTGGTATTTTATACAATACTTACTGCAATTGTTGGGGCAAGACTTTATTATGTAATTTTTAAATGGGATTACTATTCAAACCATTTCTTAGAAATATTTGAAATATGGAATGGTGGTCTTGCAATTCATGGTGGTATTATTTTGGGAGGATTATTCTTACTTCTTTATACCAAAAATCATAAACTTAATACTTTGAGAGTATTAGACATATGTTGTGTAGGTTTAATAATAGGACAAGCAATAGGTAGATGGGGAAATTTCTTCAATCAAGAAGCGTTTGGATCAGAAGTATCTCTTGAATTTTTGAAAGGAATATTCTTACCACAATTTATTATTGATGGAATGTATATAGATGGAGTGTATCATCATCCTACGTTCTTGTATGAATCAATTTGGTGTATAATTGGATTTGTAATATTGCTTATAATAAGAAGAAGAAAATATAATAAAACTGGTCAAACTCTTGGTGTATATTGTATGTGGTATTCTTTAGGAAGATTTTTCTTTGAAGGTTTAAGAACTGATAGTTTGATGCTTGGTTCATTAAAAATGGCTCAAATTGTTTCAATTGGAATGTTTGTTGTAGGACTCTTCTTCTTTCTTAGAAGATTTAGAGGGGGAAGATTTGATAATCTATATAACGAAGGAGAACTTGTTGAAACAAGAAGCAATACAGTTGAAAGTACTCCATTTATTCAATAGATAAAATAAGATTGAAGATAAAACTTCAATTTTTTTATTTCTAGTGATATACTGATTTATAGGGTGGAGTTAAAAATGGAAAATAAAAAACAAGTTAATAAGAAAAATAATAAAAAAAATGATGTAAAAGAAAAGAAAAAAGAAATAAAACATGAAGAGAAGCAAGAGAAGAAAGTGTTAATACAAGAAGATATTAAAAAAGAAAAAAAGAATGTAATAGTTAGTGCAAAAATAATTGACTCTCTTTTAGCAATTTCAACAACGTTAAGTTTATTTCTTGACATTTATGCATTTACTGAAATAAAGAATCGTTTTTACTTGAAAGAGCCAACCTATCTTTCTTTAATAGATCGTAATATGTCATTTTCTATTGTTGTTATAATAATTAATGTGATGGTTTATCTTTTTTCAGTATTAGAAATTGTTTCTGCAATAAAGAATAAAGATGATTCTTCATTTATGAGAATTGTTTTATCTTTGTTTTCTATTTTTACAACTTTAATTGTTGTAATAGCATTTGCAACATTATTAGTTAATTTTGCTAAATAGTAAAGGATGAATGGTAATATGATATTAGATAAATTGAAAAAAAATGAAAAATATATAAAGATTGTACTAATACTTTTAACTATAATTAATTTAGCATTTGTATTGTTAAATTTCTCACGTTATTTGTATTTAGACTTTTGCGGATTTAATAATCGACCAAGTGGAAATTTATTTTGTACCAATTGTTTTTGTGATAGTCTTGATTTTTTGAGTTCAACATTAAACAAATTTAATTTGATTATGATTATTGAAAATATTTTTATGTGCATTTTTGCTTTATTATTTTCAATAGTAACAATAACAAAAAAGAAGAATATGATAGTTAATATTAGTTTTTGTGTTTTTTCTGTTTTAAGTTCTTATGTTGTATTAAGGATTTTATCATATATAATTGGTAAAATTTTATTTAAATTTTAGTTAATAAATTTTGATTGACTAAAACACTTATTTGTGATATTTTTGTTATAGCACTTGTAGGTGTTTTTATTTTGGTAAAAAAGGTGGGGAATATATGGCACTTAAAGAGAAAAAGAAACTTGATCGAAAAAGTGAAGATGTCTTAAAAGAATTAGATAAAATCACTAAAGAAGATGAAAATAAAAAGAAAGTTGAAAAGAAAAAAAACAATGTAAAAAAGGAAAAGAAACCTGTTGCTAGAAAAGAGTCATGGTGGGCTGGAGTTAAACAAGAGTTTAAAAATGTTAGATGGCCTAATAAAAAAGAAATGATTAAATATTCTATTGCAACAATTACTTTTATTGTGTTTTTTGCATTATTCTTCTTTGCAATTGAAATGATAGTTTGGTTAATTGAAAGAGCATAAAGGGGTGTAATTATGGATAAACAATGGTATGTAGTTAATACTTATTCTGGACATGAAAATAAAGTTAAAGAAAAACTTGAGATGCGTGCTGAGTCTATGGATATGAAAGATTATATTTTTAGAGTAGTTATTCCTGAAGAAAAAGTTGTTGATGCTAATGGTAAGGAAAAAGTTAAAAAGATGTTTCCTGGATATGTATTAGTAGAAATGGTTATGAGCGATGAAGCTTGGTTTGTTGTAAGAAACACACCAGGAGTAACTGGATTTATCGGATCAAGTGGAAAGGGTGCTAAACCTACTCCTCTTCAACCATATGAAGTTGATAATATTCTTAAAAATATGGGAATTAGCAGACTTGATGTTAACAAAGAACTTGAAGTTGGTGCTAAAGTTAAGATAATTGCTGGAGCATTTTCTGGAATGTTTGGAGTCATTGAATCAATTGATTTACCAAATCAAAAGTTAGAATTAAATGTAGATTTGTTTGGTCAAGAGACTGCTGTAGAGGTTGAACTTTCACAAATTCAAATCGTTAGTTAATAAAATACTTGCAAAATATTAAAAAAAATGTTAATATTAAACCGCTATATTTATTTATGTAGCTAATTAGTGGGAAGCGAAAGAGCGCATTATGCGTAATAAAGAGTGAAGCTATTTGAACCACTCGCGAAAACTAAATAATAGGAGGTGTTTTTCGTGGCAAAAGAAGTTGTTAAAAAGGTTAAGTTGCAAATTCAAGCAGGAAAAGCTACACCAGCTCCACCAGTTGGAACTGTTTTAGGACCTGCAGGAATTAATCTACAAGATTTCTGTACTAAGTATAACGATGCAACTAAAGATAAAATGGGAGATGTATTACCAGTTGAAATAACTATTTATGATGATAGAAGTTTCGATTTTGTAATTAAGACTCCACCAACACCATTCTTAATTAAAAAGTATGCTAAAATTGCTAAAGGTTCTACTAAAGGATCTAAAGAAAGTGTTGGAACTCTTACTAAAGAACAAGTTAGAGAAATTGCTGAAATTAAGTTACCAGATTTAAATTGTTATTCAGTTGAACAAGCTATGACAATTGTTGAAGGTACTGCCCGTAATATGGGTGTAACTATTAGCGAATAGTTAATTATACATATAGGTTTATACCTATGTGGGAGGAAAATGAAGATTATCCGCTCCAATCCGCTAGACCACATAAGGAGGAATTATAATGAGAAAAAGAGGTAAAAAATACGTTGAAGCTTTAAAGAAATTCGAAAAGAATAAAGCTTATACTAAAGAAGAAGCAATTAAGCTTGCTAAAGAAACATCTATTAGTAAGTTCGAAGCTTCTGTAGAAATTGCAGTTAGATTAAATCTTGATACTAAAAAAGCTGATCAACAATTAAGAGGAGCTATACTATTACCAAATGGAACTGGAAAAACTAAAAAAGTTTTAGTTATTGCTAAGGGAGAAAATGCTACTAAAGCAAAAGAAGCTGGTGCTGATTTTGTTGGAGATACAGATATGCTTGAAAAGATCGAAAAGGAAAACTGGTTCGGATTTGATGTTATGATAGCTACTCCAGATATGATGCCACTTCTTGGTAAATTAGGTAAAATCCTTGGACCAAAAGGATTAATGCCAAACCCTAAGACTGGAACTGTAACTGTTGATGTTGTTAAAGCAATTAACGATGTTAAAGCTGGACGTGTTGAATATAGAACTGATAGTTTTGGAAATATTCATGGAATTATTGGTAATACATCATTTACTGAAGAAAAGTTATTAGAAAACTTAAATGCATTTATGAGCGTTATAGTTAAAGCTAAACCTGCTACAGTAAAAGGTGATTATATTAAAAATGTTTCAATAACAACTACTATGGGTCCTGGAATTAAAATTGTTACAAATTCTTTTGACAATTAGTAGAAGTTAATATATAATACAATTAATTTGTTGGTGCCATAGACAGTAGGTTGTTTGTAAATCCTACCGAGGACTGATTAAACAATGTTTTTTCAAAGTCTCTATGGTTATAGAGACTTTTTTATTGCTCCAATGAATTTAATTATAGAAGGAGGATTCTTATGGCAAGTGAGAAAATCTTAGCAAGAAAACAAGAAGTAATTGATGAGATTAAATCTAGAGTTCAAGATTCATCATCTGTTGTTGTATTTTCTTATACAGGATTAACTGATGAAGATACTAAAAAATTAAGAAGATCATTAAGAGAGACTGGATCTGACTATAAAGTATATAAAAATACTTTAATGGCTAGAGCTTTCAATGATTTAAAGATTGATGTTCATGAACATTTAGAAGGATCAAGTGCATTAGCATTTGGAACTGATTCAATTGCACCAATTAAAACTCTTGCAGATTTTGCAAAGACACATGATGTTGTATCATTAAAAGTTGGAATTGTAGATGGTGAAATAACTGATCAAGAAAAGTTAGCAGAACTTGCAACTATTCCATCAAGAGAAGGACTACTTACTATGCTTGCAGCTGGTATGATGGGAATTCCAAAAGATTTATCAATCTGTTTAGATTTATATGCTAAACAAAAGGAAGAAAATTAATTTAAGGGAGGAAAATTTAAAATGGCTAAATTAACAAAAGAAAGTTTTATTGAAAGTTTAAAAGAAATGAATCTATTAGAAATTAAAGAACTAGTAGATGCTATGAAAGAAGAATTTGGAGTAGATCCTAGTTCTGTAGCAGTAGCTGCACCAGTTGCTGCAGCAGCAGCTGATGAAGGACCAAGTCAAGTAACTGTTACATTAGTAAATGCAGGAGCTGCAAAAATTAATGTAATCAAAGTAATTAAGGAAATTACTGGATTAGGACTTGCTGATTCTAAAGCTATCGCTGACAATGGTGGAGCTGTTAAAGAAAATATTCCAGTTGCTGAAGCTGAAGAAATCAAAGCTAAATTAGAAGAAGCTGGAGCAGAAGTAGAAGTTAAATAGTTAAAGACATGCAAATGCATGCCTTTTTCTTTTTGTTAAACTAACTGTAAAGAGCAATTTTTATTTTAAATTTGCTTGAAAATAGTGATGTTTTATAGTAATATATGGGTACGAAAGGAGTTAACTATAATATTTTTGTAGTTAACTCTTCTTTTTCTTTTAAGGGTGATAAGATGAGTCAATATTTTGAAAATTCTAATCTTCCAAGTAATATTAGAGAATACGAGACTAGAATATTAGGTGAAACATTTAAATTTAAAACTGATAATGGAGTTTTTTCTAAAGATAAACTAGATTTTGGAACAAGAGTTATGCTTGAAAGTATTCCAATTAAAGAGCTTAGTGGTGATATTCTTGATTTGGGATGTGGCTATGGAGTTGTAGGAATTGTTCTTTCTAAACTTTGCAATGTTAATATTGATGCAGTTGATGTTAATAAAAGAGCATTACATTTGTGTGATTTGAATTGTAAGCTTAATAATATCAAAGGAATAAACTATTTAGAAAGTTATTGTTATCAGGCAATTAATGATAAGCAGTACGATTATATTATTACCAACCCACCAATTAGAGCTGGTAAGGAAGTAGTATACGAAATGCTTAAGGGTGCTAAAGACCATTTGAAAAAAGATGGAATATTATATTTTGTTATGAGAAAAGATCATGGAGCAAAAACTGCTATAAAAGATATATCTAATATATACAATACTGAGATTATAAGTAAAGAAAAGGGATTTTTTGTAATTAAATGTTTTTTACGTTGACAACTTGAGATTTTTATGCTAATAATATAAATTGGCTATGTATTAGATTTGGCTATTTTGTTCTTTGTAAAATATTGTTATAGGGGTGAATTTTAGTGGCATATAAGATTATTAATAGTGGTGAACACAGACAAAGAAGAAGTTTTTCTAGAATTAGAAACACCTTCGATTTAACAGATTTGTTAGAAATTCAAAAGAAATCATATCAGTGGTTTATAAGCGCTGGTATAAAGGAAGTTTTTGATGATTTATTCCCTGTTGAAAACTTTTCAGGTACTTTATCATTAGAGTTTGGAGATTATCATTTCGATGAACCAAGATATAGTATTAGACAAAGCAAGGATAGAGAGACTACTTATGCTGCTCCATTAAAAGCAGAAGTTAGACTTTTCAATCACGAAACTGGAGAAGTTAAAGAGCAAGAAATATTTTTAGGTGATATGCCTATAATGACAGACAGTGGGTCTTTCGTAATTAATGGTGCTGAACGTGTAATCGTTTCACAATTAGTTAGATCACCTAGTGTTTACTTTAATCGTGAAATAGATAAAAATGGTAGAAGTAGTATTACTTCTCAAATAATTCCAACACGTGGAACTTGGCTTGAGTATGAAACTGATGCTAGGGATGTTTTGTATGTAAGAATTGATAGAACTAGAAAGGTTCCTCTTACAACACTTTTACGTGCTTTTGGATTATCAAGCGATGAAGATATCCTAAAATTATTTGGAAAAGATGAATATATCGAAAATACTCTTGCTAAAGATTCAACAAGAAATACTGACGAAGCTCTTATTGAAATATATGAGAAATTAAGACCAGGAGAACCATCTACACTTGATTCTTCTAAAAACCAAATTATAACAAGATTCTTTGATGAATTTAGATATGATTTAGCAAAAGTTGGACGTTATAAGTTCAATCGTAAATTAAATGTTTTAGATAGAGTTTTAAATCAAACTTTAGCAGAAGATATTACTGTTGATGGAGAAGTTCTTTTCGAAAAAGGAACAGTTATTGATAAAGATGTATTTAATAAGTTGAAAGAAGTTTTTGCTAATGGATATAATTTAACCGATGCAAAAATTAATGAAGATTTAGATACTTATAAGAAAATTCAAACAATCAAGATATATAATCCTAATAACAAGAAAGAAATCTTTACTTTAATAGGAAATGATCAATCAATCGATGTTAAAAGATTAACTATTTCTGATGTTTATGCATCTGTATCTTATTATTTAAATTTATTACATGGATTTGGTAATTTTGATGAAATTGACCATTTGGGAAACCGTCGTGTAAGACAAGTTGGTGAATTATTACAAAATCAATTTAGAATAGGTGTTTCTCGTATGGAAAGAGTTATTCGTGAAAGAATGACTACTCAAGAGATGGAGGAAGTTACTCCAAAGACATTAATTAATATTAGACCTATAACTGCTGCAATGAAAGAGTTCTTTGGTTCAAGCCAATTATCACAATTTATGGACCAAACAAACCCAATTGCAGAATTAACTAATAAAAGACGTTTGTCTGCTTTAGGACCTGGAGGATTATCACGTGATAGAGCTGGTATGGAAGTTCGTGACGTTAATGCTTCACACTATGGTAGAATTTGTCCAATTGAGTCACCAGAAGGACAAAATATCGGACTTATTACTTCACTTGCAAGTTATGCAAAAATAGATGATTATGGATTCATAATGACTCCATATAGAAAAGTTGTTGATAAGCATTTAACTGATCAAGTTGATTATTTAACTGCTGATCAAGAAGCTGATTTAATGATATCAATTGCAACTGTTAATGTTGATGATGATAATATGATTACTGATGAAATCGTTCCTGCAAGATTCCGTGGTGAAAACTTACTTGTTAAACCAGAACAAGTTGATTATGTTGACGTATCTCCTCAACAAGTAGTTGCTATTACAACAAGTTGTATTCCATTCTTGGAACATGACGATGCTACTCGTGCTTTGATGGGAGCAAACATGCAACGTCAATCAGTACCATTATTAAAAGCAGAAGCTCCAATTGTTGGAACAGGTGTTGAATATGTTGCAGCAAGAGACTCTGGAGTTGAAGTGTTATCAAAAGCTGATGGTATTGTTGATTATGTAGACGGAAGAAAAATAGTTGTTAAGAATAAGACAGGAAAAGATGAATATTACTTATCTAACTTTGAATTATCTAATGCTGGAACTTGTCAACATCAAAGACCTATAGTTAAAGTTGGAGATACAGTTAAACGTGGATCAGTTCTTGCTGATGGACCTTCTACAGATCAAGGAGAACTTGCTCTTGGTAAGAACGTTGTAGTTGCATTCATGACATTTAATGGATATAACTATGAGGATGCTGTTATCTTAAATGAAAGATTAGTTAAGAATGACGTATATACAGGTATTCACCTTGAAGACTTTGAGATGCAATGCCGTGAAACTAAATTAGGACCTGAAGAGATTACTCGTGATATTCCTAATGTTTCAGAAGAATCAAGAAAGAACCTTGATGAAAATGGTATTGTTATCGTTGGTACAGAGGTTAAAGAAGGAGATATTCTTGTTGGTAAAGTAACACCAAAAGGAATGGCTGAACTTACTTCAGAAGAAAAATTATTACATGCAATCTTTGGAGAAAAAACTCGTGAAGTTCGTGATACATCACTTCGTGTTCCACATGGTGGAGATGGTATCGTTCATGATGTTAAAGTATTCTCAAGAAAAGATAACGATGAACTTCCAGCTGGAGTTTCTAAAGTAATTCGTGTATATATTGCACAAAAGAGAAAAATTCAAGTTGGAGATAAAATGTCAGGACGTCATGGAAATAAAGGTGTTATTTCACTTGTTCTTCCAGAAGAAGATATGCCTTATTTACCAGATGGTAGAACTGTTGATATTATGCTTAACCCACAAGGTGTTCCATCTCGTATGAATATCGGACAAGTATTAGAGATGCACTTAGGAATGGCTGCTAAAGAACTAGGAGTTCATGTAGCTACACCAGTATTTGATGGTGCTAAGACTAGTGACATCGAAGAAATGATGAAAGAAGCAGGAATGGCTCCAGATGGAAAATATACATTGTATGATGGTAGAACTGGAGAACCATTTGATAATAGAATTACTGTTGGTGTAATGTATATGATTAAACTACACCACATGGTAGACGATAAATTACATGCTCGTTCAACTGGACCTTACTCAATGGTTACACAACAACCACTTGGAGGTAAAGCACAGTTTGGTGGACAAAGATTTGGAGAAATGGAAGTTTGGGCTCTTGAAGCTTATGGAGCTGCTCATACATTACAAGAAGTTATTACTTACAAATCAGATGACATCGTAGGACGTGTTAAAGTATATGAAGCTTTGATTAAAGGACAAGAAGTAAATCAAGCTGGTGTTCCGGAAAGCTTTAGAGTTCTTATGAAAGAGTTCCAAGCTTTAGGACTTGATATTAGTATTGTTAACGATAAGAATGAAACTGTTGAACTTAAACAGATGGAAGAGGAAGAAGATAGAGAAGAACTTGAACAACTTGCACCTACAACAAATGATGATTTAGTTCTACCACCTCCTAAAGATCCAGATGATAGTTATGTTCCTGAGTCAGATGATGAAGATGAAGATGAGTTAACTGATGAAGAAATAGATAAAGAGTTCAATGAAGCTTATGAAAGTGAATTTATGGAAGGGGAAGATGAATAATGATAGAAGTAAATAAATTTGAAGCATTAAAAATAGGTATTGCTTCTCCTGAAAAAATTCGTAGTTGGTCATATGGTGAGGTTAAAAAACCTGAAACTATTAACTATAGAACATTAAGACCTGAACGTGATGGTTTGTTCTGTGAAAAAATATTTGGGCCAACAAAAGACTTTGAATGTGCTTGTGGAAAGTACAAAAGAGTTAGATATAAAAATATAGTATGTGATAGATGTGGGGTAGAAGTTACTCGCAGTAAAGTAAGACGTGAACGTATGGGTCACATAGAGCTTGCTACTCCTGTTTCTCATATTTGGTACTTCAAGGGAGTTCCTTCTCGTATGGGACTTGTTCTTGATATGTCACCAAGAGATCTTGAAGAAGTATTATACTTTGTTAGTTATGTAGTAATTGATAAAGGTATTGCTCCTTTAGAAGATAAGCAAACACTATCTGAAAAAGAATATCGTCAATATTATGAAAAATATGGTGATGGATTCAAAGTAGGAATGGGTGCTGAAGCTATCAAAGAATTACTTAAAAAGATTGATCTTGAAAAAGAGATTCAACAAATTGAAAAGGAACTTGAAAATGCTCAAGGACAAAAAAGGACTAGATTAGTTAAGAGATTAGATGTTCTTGATGCTTTCTATAAATCAGGAAATCGTCCTGAATGGATGATATTTGATTGTATTCCTGTTATTCCACCAGATTTAAGACCTATGATTCAACTTGATGGTGGAAGATTTGCTACATCTGATTTGAATGATTTATATAGACGTGTTATTAACCGTAATAATCGTTTGAAAAAGTTAATAGAGTTGAATGCTCCAGTAATTATTATTCAAAATGAAAAACGTATGCTTCAAGAAGCAGTTGACGCATTGTTTGACAATGGTAGACGTGGAAGAAGTGTAACAGGTGCTGGAAATCGTCCTTTGAAATCACTTTCTAGTATGTTAAAAGGAAAACAAGGAAGATTCCGTCAAAACTTGTTAGGTAAACGTGTTGACTATTCTGGTCGTTCAGTTATCGTTGTTGGACCTTCACTTAAGATGTACCAATGTGGAATTCCAAAAGATATGGCACTAGAATTATTCAAACCACATGTAATTTATGAGTTAGTTCATAGAGATATTGCTCATAATATTAAGGCTGCTAAACGTTTAATAGATAACAAAGATCCAAAAGTTTGGGATGTTGTTGAAGATGTTATTAAAGAACATCCAGTATTATTAAACCGTGCTCCTACATTACATAGACTTGGAATTCAAGCATTTGAACCTGTATTAATTGGTGGAAAAGCTATTCGTCTACATCCACTTGTATGTCCTGCATTTAATGCTGACTTCGATGGTGACCAGATGGCTGTTCACGTTCCACTTTCTGAAGAAGCTCAAGCAGAAGCAAGATTATTGATGCTTGGTGCTAATAACATTTTGAGTCCAAAAGATGGATCTCCAATTGTTACACCTTCACAAGACATGGTTTTAGGTAACTACTATATAACTATGGAAAAAGCAGGATTACCTGGTGAAGGAAGAGTATTTAAAAATGCAAATGAAGCTTTAATGGCATATGAAAGAAGAGAAATTACTCTTCATACAAGAATTGCTATTCCAGTTGATTCATTTAAATATAAATTATTTACTGAAACTCAAAAAGGTAAGTATTTAGTTACTACTGTTGGAAAAATTAAATTTAATGAAATTCTTCCAGATTCATTCCCATATATTAATGAACCAACAGATGATAATATTCAAAATATTACACCTAATAAGTACTTTATAGAGAAAGGTCAAGACATTCCTAAAATAATTAGTGAAATGCCATTAGTTAAACCATTCCCTAAGGGTGTTCTAGAAAAAGTAATTGCACAAGTATTTAAAAGATACAAAACAACTGAAACTTCTATCATGCTTGATAAATTAAAAGATTTAGGATTCAAGTATTCAACAATTTCTGGTATTACTATTTCAATAAGCGATGTTGTAACAAGTGATACTAAAGAAGAAGTTATTGCTGAAGCTAATAAGATGGTAGAAAAGATTAATAAGCAATATAATCGTGGTTTAATTACTAATGAAGAAAGATTTAATAAAGTTATTGCTACATGGGATGATGCTAAGGCTCAAGTTCAAAAAGAATTACAAGCTAAAGCAGACGCAGATATGGATAACCCAATATTTATGATGATGCACTCTAAAGCACGTGGATCTACATCACACTTAGTACAGTTAGCAGGAATGCGTGGTATAATGTCTAAGCCAGATGGAACTCCAGTAGAAATTCCTATTACTTCTAACTTTAGAGAAGGACTTTCTGTTGCTGAATTCTTCTTATCAACACATGGTGCTCGTAAAGGATCTGCCGATACTGCCTTAAAGACAGCTGACTCTGGATACTTAACAAGACGTTTAGTTGATGTTTCTCATGATATTATCGTAAGAGAAGAAGATTGTGGAACAGAAAACGGATTAGTTGTATCAGCATTTATTAATGATAAAACTGGTGAAGTAATCGAAAAATTATACGACAGAATTGTTGGTCGTTATACAAATAAGAAAGTAATTAACCCAGAAACAAAAGAAGTAATTTGTGATAAATTAACATTTATTACTGAATCTCTTGCAGAGAAAATTGTTGATGCAGGAATTACTGAAGTTGAAATTAGATCTACACTTACATGTAATTCACAAAATGGTGTATGTCAAAAATGTTATGGTAGAAACTTAGCAACTGGTAACTTAGTTGAAGTTGGTGAAGCTGTCGGAGTTATGGCTGCTCAATCAATTGGAGAACCTGGTACTCAGTTAACAATGAGAACATTCCATACTGGTGGAGTTGCTGGTGGAGAAGATATTACACAAGGTCTTCCACGTATTCAAGAGTTATTTGAAGCTCGTATACCAAAAGGAAAAGCTACTATAGCAGAAATTAGTGGTAAAGTTGTTAAGATAGATGAAGATCATGGTAAATATAAAATTAGTATTAGAAATGATCTTGAAACAAAAGAACATATTACTAACTATGGATCAAAATTAAGAGTAGAAATTGGTGATGAAGTTAACACTGGTGATAAATTAACTGAAGGATCTATTAGTCCTAAAGAATTACTTGCTGTAACTGACCCACTTACTACTCAAGAATATATTCTTAAAGAAGTTCAACATGTTTATCGTAGCCAAGCCGTTGATATTTCTGATAAGCACGTTGAATTAATAGCTAAGAGAATGATTTCTAAGATGAGAATAATTGATGCTGGAGATACAAGATTCGTTCCAGGTGGAATGGTAAGTTTCAATAAATTTACTGAAGGTAATACTGCTGCTATTATTGCAGGAAAAAGACCTGCTACTGGAAAAGCTGTACTTCTAGGTATTACTAAAGCATCTCTTGATACTGATTCATTCTTATCAGCAGCTTCATTCCAAGAAACAACAAGAATTTTAACTGATGCTGCTATTAGAGGAAAAGTTGATAACTTACACGGATTAAAAGAAAATGTTATTATTGGTAAATTAATCCCTGCAGGAACTGGTGTTAAAGAGTATAAAAATGTTGAATATGAATTAGCATCTCAACTTGTTGATGAAGAACCTCTTGATAAACTTGAAGAAGAATTAATGGAATAAGGAAACTTATTCCTTTTTGTGTGCCGTGCATGGCATATATCTAGGTGGTGAAAGTCCACTATACGCGTAAGTATCTGCGAAGTATTAGAGAAACACAACGCATCAACAGTGGTGTTGGGGCTAAAGGAAGTGTGGAACAAAATCGAGGACTAACGGACAGAAACTTATTATAAGGCTATATAAATGGATAAGGTTGCACAACAAACTAAAGTCCAAAAGATACACGTAACTTTATATAGTAAAGTAAGTAGTTAATCGAGGAAAGATATATGTCTTACCGCGGGAGGTCTTACAAACGGTTAAGGAGAACCCTATTAAGAAAATCGGTCGAAAGAGGTTTATTGTAAGAAGTCAGCAGAGGTCGTAGTACTAAGGATTCAGGAAGGACTGGATAATTTGTAGTTTTTGCTACTGAAATTGAAATAGATTAAAGTCAGAATAAATAAGTAGGTAATAAGTTAACGTATTTAAGGAATAAAACCTATAAAAGATGGTTAATCTATGAGCGAAATTAGAAAGGTGGAAACAAATATGGAACTTTTAGAAAAGGTACTTTCCAAAGAAAATTTAAACAAAGCCTATAAGCAAGTTTACAAAAATAAAGGGCAAGTGGAGTTGATGGTGTAACAGTTGATGAATTATTTTCTTACATCAAAGAACATAAAGAGGAAATACTATGGAAAATAAGAAACCGAAAATATAAACCACAACCAGTAAGAAGAGTTTATATACCAAAAGAAAATGGTAAAATGAGAAAACTTGGGATACCAAGTGTTATAGATAGGGTAATACAACAAGCAATAGTACAAATATTAACACCGATATATGAAGAACAATTTTCAAATAACTCTTATGGATTTAGACCCAACCGCTCATGTGAACAAGCAATAATAAAAGCATTGGAATGTTTTAATGATGGATATTATTGGATAGTAGATATAGATTTACAATCATTCTTCGATGAGGTAAATCAAGATAAACTCATAGGTATTATAAGAAGAACAATCAAAGATGGAAACTTAGTATCATTAATTAGAAAATTTCTACAAAGTGGGGTAATGGAAAAAGGTGTTATCCAAGAAACAAAGAAAGGTACACCTCAAGGAGGAAATCTAAGCCCATTACTTTCCAACATAATGTTAAATGAACTTGATAAGGAACTTGAAAACCGAGGACTAAATTTTGTCCGTTATGCCGACGATTGTTTAATTATGGTTAGAAGTGAAAAAGCAGCAAATAGGGTAATGGAAAGTATAACTACATTTATAACTAGGAAGTTAGGACTAAAAGTAAATGTAGAGAAAAGTAAAATAGCAAGACCTAATGAAATTAAATATTTAGGTTTTGGATTTTATAAGAAAATTAAACAAAACATATGGAGACCAAAACCACATATTAAATCTGTTAATAAATTTAAGACTAAATTACGCGATATACTTACAAGAAGTAGAAGTATTAGTTTAGGCGATAGGCTTCTTAAATTAAAACAAATAATATATGGATGGGTTAATTACTTCAAAAGTGCGGATATGAAAACCTTACTTGGAAAAATAGACGGGATGATAAGAAGAAAACTCCGTGTAATCATATGGAAACAGTGGAAGAAGATAAGAAAGAGATATACTTGTCTTAGAAAACTAGGAATAAATCATAGAGATGCATATGTTACAGTAAATTCAAGAAGAGGATATTACCATATAGCACATACAGTAGTACTCGAAAGAGCAATATCCAAAGAAAGACTAAATAAAAGAGGTCTAGTAAATTCACTAGACCATTATCTAAAAGTACATATTATTACAAATTAAACCGCCGTATACCGAACGGTACGTACGGTGGTGTGAGAGGGAAAAGTATTTAATATTTTATTGAAAAGTTTTCTCTACTCGATTGCAATGACAAAAAAAATCAACTATAATAAAATCGATGGTGGTTATATGAAAAGATTAAATAATTGTGGTTGGGGAATGGGATCATTTATTCTTATATTGTTGTTATTATTTTGTGCAATTTTATTAGTTGCTTCTATGGCAAATGAGTATGATAATAGATTACCTTCATCTTCTAGAAATAAAGATGTCACAGTTAAGCGATAAAAAAACAATTAACATAATTTGTTAATTGTTTTTTTTGTTTGCTTTTTCTTTTTTTAATAAGTCTCTAATTTCTTCAAGTAGTACAACTTCGTCTTTCTTTTTAGGAACTTCTTTTTCTTTCTCTTTTTCTTTTGTTTTTCTTATTTTGTTAATTGCTTTTGTAAATAAGAAAATAAAGAATGCAATGATCAAGAAATCAAGTATAGCTTGTAAGAATTTTCCATAAGCTATTGAAGAACCATTTAATTCAAAAGATAAACTTGAAAAGTTTTGACCAACAATTGTACCAAATAGTGGCATAATTATATCTCCTACTAATGAAGATACGATAGCACTAAATGCAGTACCCATAATAACTGCAACAGCAAGGTCAACAACATTTCCTCTTGATATAAATTCCTTGAATTCTCCAAAGAACTTCTTCATAAAATCACCTCAAATGTTATTATACATAAAATCTTTTTTAATTTAAATGTTTTTTTTAAAATAATCTGATATAATGGTATTTATAATAAGGGTATAGGACTAAGGTGATAATATGGAATATACAGTTCATTTTGATAAAAAATTATATAATAGCATTAATGTAGTTGCAGAGAATAATGAAAAAGAACAAATTATGCTTGTTGGAGGAAGGGTTGTTAATGGAGAAATTCAAATTGACCCCAATACTCTTAAATGGTTTACTGATAAGGAAGTTATATATCGTGATAGTGAATCAATTGATATAAATGAAGGGGTTCTTGTTAAATCAGCGATGAATATTGCGAAAATGGGAAATGGCGCAGTAATTATGATTCATTCTCATCCTTGTAAGACAGCATATGATGATTTTATCTATGGATCTTTGTCAGAAGATGATTTAAAGAATTCTAAAAAATTATATTTAATTTCTCAATTTCAAAATGTAAAATACTTTGATGGTATTGCTACAGGACAACATATTTATATATGGTCAATTGATAATGAAAATTTAATTCCTACTCAGGTTCCGTGTTGCGTTGATGGAAAGTTAATTAAAACAAAAGTACCTGCAACGTTAAGTGAATTATTTTCTGCAGTTACAAGAACTAAATAATTTGAGTTTAGGTAAAAATAATTCTTGACAAAGAAAAAGCGAATTTGTGTTATCCACAGATTCACTTTTTGCTTTAAAAATAAGGAAAACTTCCTCAAGATTTAGTATAATTTAATTGAAAATAAAAAATATTACTAAACAAAAATTAAGAGGTGTTTTCCATGAATAATTTTACTATGAATTCATATGAAATGAAAAGAGATATTATTAATTTTTCAAAAAAATTTCAGAAGGTGTAAATAAGTCAACTTCAAAATTTGTAATGGATATGCAATATGGTCTAGCCAGGAGTGGTAGTTGTTTAATATCTGAGATAGCTAGAACGTTAAAAGAAAAGACAAAATTAAATTACATAATTGAAAGATTGTGTAATAATTTATCAAATATGTATGATGATGAGAAAGATACGATATGGAAAAATTATTTAAATGAAGTGAAGAAAAATATAGATTTAGAAAATCCAATAGTGTTATTTGATGATAGTGATATAAATAAAGAGTATAGCAATAAGTTAGAAGATTTAGATAGAGTTATAGATGCATCAAGTAAAGAAAAGAGAATTGTAAATGGATACCACGTATGTGAAGCTACGATCCTAAGCAAAAATGAACATCAACCACTAAGCATATATAGTCAAATATATTCATGTAAAAGCAGTAACTTTGAATCAAAAAATAAGTATACTATAGAAAGTATTAAGGCTGCGGAAAAAATAGTTGGTAGTAAATTTACAGGAATATTTGATAGAGGGTATGATGATAATAAGATATTTAATTATATGGAAAAGAATCATCATCAATTTGTAATAAGACTAGATGATGAAAGAACTTTAATATTTAAGGGAAAAAGAAGAAGTGTAGGAGATGTAGCAAAAGGTAGAAAAGGTAAAATAAAGATGACAGCATTGTTTGATGATAATGATGCAAAAGAATTAATGATATCTTATACCAAAGTCATTTTACCAGCTAATAAAATGGAATACACAGCAGTATTTGTGTATGGATTAAGTGAAGAACATCCAATGAAGTTGCTAACGAATATTGAAAGTGCTGAAAAGGAAGATGTCATAAAAATAGTAAGACTATACCTATCGAGATGGAGAATAGAAGAATACTTTAGGGGAAAGAAACAAGAATATGATTTTGAAAATATGAGAGTAAGAACATTGAAATCAATGAATAATTTAAATATGATGCTTACAATCCATTTAGGGTATACTGCTATGTTAGCAGATAAAATAGATAAGAAACTATTAGTAATAAAAATAATAGAAGCAAGTAAATCACTTAAGAATAAAGTGACAGTATGGCTTTCTCAATTAGCAAGAGGAATAAAAGAAATATTAAAACAATGTAAAACGGGAATTAGTGAATGGCAAAAAATTGAACAAAGGCTTGGGTATAAGCAAATGCAATTAAAATTATAAAGTGATTTAATTTAATCATAAAAAAAGAACATATTGTTATGTTTGTTTAGTCATGCAAAAAATTAGGTTTATCGGTTAAAATTTAACATTTTTTCTTTAAAAAAATAGCTCTTTTAACATTTATCATTATTTTTTGTAAAAAACCTAAACTCAAATAAATAATTGTTGACATAGACGTTTTATAGTGTTATATTAATTAAGTCGATTTATTAATGAGTTTTGCTTTTTGGGCAAAACTTATATTTAAAATCAAAAATGATACACCTGGATATGTGTAGAGAAAGGAGACTGAATTTATGCCTACAATTAATCAATTAGTTAAAAAAGGTAGACACGACAAGGTAAGAAAAAGCAAATCACCTGTTTTAGGATTTAGATTTAATAGTATTGGTAAGACTCAAACTATTAAAAATTCTCCTCAAAAACAAGGAGTATGTACTCGTGTTGGTACATTAACACCTAAGAAACCAAACTCAGCTTTAAGAAAATATGCTCGTGTTCGTTTAAGTAATGGAGCAGAAGTTACTTGCTACATTCCTGGAATTGGACATAACTTACAAGAGCACAGCGTTGTATTGATTCGTGGTGGACGTGTTAAGGACTTAATCGGTGTTCGTTATCATATTATTCGTGGTACTTTAGACACTGCTGGAGTTAAAGACAGAAAACAAGGACGTAGTAAATATGGTGCTAAAAAACCTAAAGCTACTAAATAATTAAATATTAAATTATGAAGGGAGGATTTTAGAATGCGTAAAAGACGTGCGGTAAAAAGAGATGTTTTACCAGATCCAATATATAATTCAAAAGTTGTTACAAAGTTAATAAATACAATTATGTTAGATGGTAAAAAAGGAATTGCTCAAACTATTCTTTATGAAGCATTTGATATAGTTAAAGAAAAAACTGGAGAAGAACCTCTAACTGTTTTTGAAAAAGCTTTAGAGAACATTAAACCAACACTTGAAGTTAAATCTCGTAGAGTTGGTGGATCAAACTACCAAGTTCCAGTTGAAGTAACACCTCAAAGAAGTCAAGCATTAGGACTACGTTGGTTAGTTAAATATGCTCGTGATAGAGGTGGAAGAGGTATGGCTGAAAATTTAGCCAATGAAATAACAGATGCATACAATGGAACAGGTGCAGCTGTTAAGAAACGTGAAGATACACATAGAATGGCAGAAGCTAATAAAGCATTTGCTCATTATCGTTGGTAGGAAGGAGAGATAAAGTATGGCACGTGAAACATCTTTACAGATGACAAGAAACATAGGAATAATGGCTCATATCGATGCTGGTAAAACAACATGTACTGAGCGTATCTTATTCCATACAAAGAAAATCCATAAAATTGGTGAAACTCACGATGGTGAGTCACAAATGGACTGGATGGCACAAGAACAAGAACGTGGTATAACTATTACTTCTGCTGCAACTACTGCATATTGGAAGAAATATAGATTAAATATAATTGATACTCCAGGACACGTAGACTTCACTATTGAAGTTAGTCGTAGTTTAAGAGTACTAGATGGAGCTGTAGCACTTATTGATGCTCAAGCAGGAGTTGAACCTCAAACTGAAACAGTTTGGAGACAAGCTACTGAATTTAAAGTTCCTAGAATTATATTTGCTAACAAAATGGATAAAATGGGAGCAGATTTCGTATATAGTCTAGATACAATTAAATCTAGATTAGGAGTTAATGCTAAACCAATTGAATGGCCAATAGGAGCTGAAGATAGCTTTGATGGAGTTATCGATTTAGTTACTATGAAAGCTTATCATTATGATGGTCAACAAGAAGAAAATGCTCAAGAAATAGAAATACCTGCTGAATTAAAAGATGAAGCTGAAAAAAGAAGAGCAGACCTTATTGATACTGTTGCTGAATTTGATGATGAAGTAATGGAGAAATATCTTGAAGGTCAAGAACTTACTGTTGAAGAAATTAAAAAGTGTATAAGAAAAGGTACACTTGAAGTTAAGTTCTTCCCAGTAATGTGTGGAACTGCTTTAGGAAACAAAGGTATCAAATTATTACTTGATGCTGTAATTGACTATTTACCATCACCTATAGATATTGAATCTATTAAAGGAACAGATTTAGATGGTAATGAAGCTGTTAGACATCCAAGTGATGATCAACCATTTGCAGCATTAGCATTTAAAGTTATGACAGACCCATTTGTTGGAAGATTAACTTTCTTCCGTGTATATTCTGGACATCTAAGTAGTGGTTCTTATGTATTAAACTCTACTAAAGATGAAAAAGAAAGAATTGGTCGTATCTTATTAATGCATGCCAACCATCGTGCAGAAATATCTGAAGTATTCACTGGAGATATAGCTGCTGCAGTTGGACTTAAAGATACAACTACTGGAGATACATTATGTGATGAAAAGAAACCTGTTATTCTTGAATCAATGGTATTTCCTGAACCAGTTATTCAATTAGCTGTTGAACCAAAATCAAAAGCTGATCAAGAAAAAATGGGAATTGCTTTACAAAAGTTAGCTGAAGAGGACCCAACATTTAAAGTTCATACTGATCAAGAAACTGGTCAAACTATTATTGCAGGTATGGGTGAATTACACCTTGATGTATTAGTAGATAGAATGAGAAGAGAATTCTCAGTTGAATGTAACGTTGGTAAACCACAAGTTGCTTATCGTGAAACAATTAAACAAGCAGGAGACTGTGAAGGAAAATATATCAAACAATCTGGTGGTCGTGGACAATATGGACACGTTTGGGTACAATTTGAACCAAATCCAGATAAAGGATATGAATTCGTTGATGCTATCGTTGGAGGTGTTGTTCCTCGCGAATACATTCCAGTAACTGACAAAGGATTACAAGAAGCTCTTGAATCTGGTGTTGTTGCAGGATACCCAATGATAGACGTTAAATGTACATTACATGATGGATCATACCATGATGTAGACTCATCAGAAATGGCATTTAAAGTTGCTGCTTCTCTTGCAGTTAAAGAAATGAAAAACAAATGTAACCCAGTATTACTTGAACCTATAATGAAGGTTGATGTATCAGTACCAGATGAATATTTTGGTAATGTTATGGGAGACATTACATCTCGCCGTGGAAAACCACTAGGACAAGAATCTAGAGGTAATGTAATTCAATTATCTGCTATGGTTCCACTTGCTGAGATGTTTGGATATGCTACTTCATTAAGAAGTAACAGCCAAGGTAGAGGTACATTTATTATGACATTCGATCATTATGAAGAAGTACCAAGAAATATCGCTGAAGAAATCATTAAAAAAAGCGGTAATTAATAGTTAATAACAGAACCTTTTTCTAAGGAATCTGATTATTAAAAAATAGTTGATAATTTATAAATTATCATATAAAATAAAGTAGTAATATATAAAGGAGGATTTTATAAAATGGCTAAACAAAAATTTGATCGTAGTAAAGTACATGTTAATATTGGAACTATTGGACACGTTGACCATGGTAAAACAACATTAACAGCTGCTATTACTAAGAGACAATCTGAAAAATTTGGTGGAGAATTTGTTGATTATGCTAATATCGATAAAGCACCTGAAGAAAGAGAACGTGGAATTACAATTAATACTTCTCACGTTGAATACCAAACAGCAACTCGTCACTATGCACACGTAGACTGCCCAGGACATGCTGACTATGTTAAAAACATGATTACTGGAGCTGCTCAAATGGATGGAGCAATCCTTGTTATTGCAGCTACAGATGGACCAATGGCACAAACTCGTGAACATATTCTATTATCTCGTCAAGTTGGTGTTCCAAAGATGGTTGTATTTATGAATAAATGTGACCAAGTTGATGATCCAGAACTTCTTGACTTAGTTGAAATGGAAATTCGTGATCTATTAACTGAATATGGTTATGATGGAGCAAACACTCCAATCGTTCGTGGATCTGCATTAAAAGCTCTTGAAGGAGACGAAGAATCTGTTAAAGCAATTGACGAATTAATGGATGCAGTAGATTCATATATCCCAACTCCAGTTCGTGATAACGACAAACCATTCTTAATGAGTATTGAAGACGTATTCACTATCACTGGACGTGGAACAGTTGTTACTGGACGTGTAGAACGTGGTAAATTGAATTTAAATGATGAAGTTGAAATCGTTGGAATTAAACCAACTAAGAAGACTGTTGTAACAGGAATTGAAATGTTCCGTAAACAACTTGACTATGCTGAAGCAGGAGACAATGCTGGAGTATTATTACGTGGTATTTCTCGTGAAGAAGTTGAACGTGGACAAGTTCTTGCTAAACCAGGAAGTGTTACACCTCATAAGAAATTCAAAGCAACAATCTATGTTCTATCTAAAGAAGAAGGAGGACGTCATACACCATTCTTCTCAAATTATCGTCCACAATTCTATTTCAGAACTACAGATATCACTGGAGTTATCGAACTTGAACCAGGTGTTGAAATGGTTATGCCAGGAGACAATGTTTCAATTACAGTTGAGTTAATTCACCCAATCGCAATTGAAAATGGTACTAAGTTCTCTGTTCGTGAAGGTGGAAGAACTGTTGGTGCTGGTAACGTTACTGAAATCATTGAATAGTTTAATAATTTAAGTAATTGATAAGACTTCGAAAGAAGTCTTTTTTTGTCTTATAGGAAAGTTCATATCATAAAATAATGATATAAAATAGTCGCAAAAAAAATACCAAGCACGCAAAAAGCATCTTGGTATTTTTTTAAAATCACAAGATTATTCTTTATATTCAAAAATTTTGCCGTTAACACCTATATAGTAAATAGGTACCATTTTACCTTCACAATTTTCACAATCAAATCTAGGAGGCACAGAAGTATCAACTCCTATTTGATCAGCTTCATCTAACATTTGAACTATATAAGTTGGAATCCTTTCTTTTGTTTTGCATAATGGACAAATAAATTCAATTTCATCTTTGTTTTTTTTCATAAATAGAACCTTTCATTAAGTGTAACCATAGTCGAATTCCATAACAGAAGAGCATACATCACAAATTAACGGGTCTTTTTTTAAAGTAATTAATAATAGATTTCTCCACTTATTTAATGATTTATAAAAAGGTAATTTTTCTTTAGAAATTAGTCTTCTACAAGTATTATATAATTTGTGAGATTTAGAAGCATAGAAGCCATAATATCTAATAGTTTTAAATTGTGTATCAGGAATGTGTCTAATCAATCTAGCTATGAATTCAAAAATATGGATTTTTTCAACAACAAAATTATCATCTTCATGTCTTTGATACCAAAAGGTAATAAAATCATTGTCATCAATATCTATTATACGATAAGAAGCAAAGCAAGGTCTACCACAATATCTTAAAACATAAGAAACAGCTTTAGAAGAATTAGGAAATTCACTTTTCTTAGCACGTACATAAAATCCATTATCATATTTAGAGTAGATTTGATTTTTAATAGCTTTAAAATCATCTTTGCCAATATCCTTTTCAAGTAAATCAAGCAATATTTTTTGAAAACGTTTTCTAAGCATATCAAAAGGAATAAAATCCATTTTTTTAACACAAGAATTACCCATGGCAAATTCAGAAATAAGACAATGGATATGAACATTCCATTTATCGTCTCTACCAAATGTATGAAGTGTAAGAACAAATCCTGGTTTAAGTTGTTGCTTTTTATACTTTTCACTATACCAAGAAAGAAGAGTTTTACTAACAGCTTCAAACATAAAATTTAATCTATCACGATTTTCAAGAAATAAAGGCCAAAGAATATCAGAAATAGTAAAAACCAAATGTCTATGATTACCATATATAAGTTTAGACTCAATATTTAAAGCACGTTGTTTAGCATATTTAATTCCACAAGAATTGCAAAATCTAGACTTACAAGTATTATAAACAAACTTAGTATTATTACATTTAGGACATTTAAAAACGGATGTACCAAGAGAAGGGGTATTACAAATAATCATTCTATTAACATCTCTTTTAACGACATCACGAATTATAAATTTTTTCTCATTGGCAAATATAAGAAAATCATCCCAATATTCATTAAAAATATCTTTAAGTTTAAAATAATTTTTTTTCGGATAATTATCAAATAGTTCTTTTTCAGTTTTAAATGTAGTTATAATCATATAATTATTATATATTAAAATAACCAACCTTGAAAAGGTTGGCGACTAAAATTTATTTTAGTCTTTTTTTAT